>NZ_CP029357.1:300000-492500 GCF_003130795.1 Azospirillum thermophilum | reverse complement strand
CTCTCCTCCGGACGGTTCCAGTACCCCGGGGCGACATTCGGGCCTTTTACGAGAAGCTCGCCGGGAGTCCCGTCGGGCACATCATGCTCCTCGAGGTCGACGATGCGGATGGCGGTGGCGGGGCCGGCGATGCCGACGGCACCGGCGTGGGCGGCGATGAGGTCAGGGTCGAGCGGCATGCCGAGGACCGTCCCGGTCTCGGTCATGCCGAAACCGTCGACCATGGGACGCCCTGCTCCAGCCACCAGCGGATGTTGGCGGGCGGATTCGGCGCCCCTCCGGTGAAGAGCGCGGTGAGCGACCACGCCCCGGGTCGGAAGCCCTCGGCATGGCGCAGGGCCTCGGCCATCTGTGGGACGCAGAAGTAATGGGTGATGCCGAGGCTGCGGTCGGCGAGGCGGCCATTGGTCGTCGCCGGGTCGAAGCCGCGGGACACGAGAATGGTCCCGCCGAACAACAGGGGCGGCCAAAGCGAGGTGACGAGCCCGATGACGTGGAACATCGGGGACTCGCAAAGGAAGACGGACGCGGGAGTGACCCCGCCAAGGACGCCGAAGTTGACGCCCGTGAAGAAGAGGGTCTGCGGGGTCAAGATCACCCCTTCGGCACCCCCGACGTGCCGGAGGTGTAGAGAATGACGCACGGGGTCCGGGCCGACCGGAGAGGACGGTTCGAGACGGGGATGGCGGCCTCGACCGCGGCAGCGAGGTCAGGCAGCGACAGCGCGCGGCAGCCTGCGGGAGTTTCCACCGTGACAGTGCCGTCGCCGACGAGGAGTTGGGGCGCACAGTCCGCGAGGATGGGGGCGAGTTCCGCCGGCGCCAGGCGCCAGTTCAACGGAACGAAGATCGCGCCCATCCGCATGGCCGCCAGATGAATGATCAGGAGGTCGGCGCTGTTCCTCGCCAGCGCCGCGATGCGTCCGCCGGCGACGAGGCCGAGGGCGGCGAGAGCGGCAACCGCCTGGTCGATCCCGCGGTCGAGGGCGGCATAGGTCCAGCGGCGGCCGGTGGCGAGGTCGAAGAGGGCGAGCTTCTCCGGACGGCCCTGCGCGTGCAGGGCCACCGGATCAGGGGCGATCCAGTCTTCCATGGGTCAGGTTCCCTCCCGGAATCACGGCTCAGGGTTTGACGCGGCCCGTGTCGTAGGCGCCAAGGCCGGGCTTGTAGCTCTTCTCGTCGATGAACTGGCGAAGACCTTCCCTGCGACCGTCATTATCGTAGGAGTTCGCCGCCTCCTGGGCGCGGACGAGATAATCCTCGGCCTCGTCGTAGGTCATCACCCCGACCCGGCGGACCGCGTCCTTGGTGGCCTTCAGCGCGACCGGGTTCTTCTTGAGCAGCTCCCTGCAGACCGCGACCACCCGGTCCCTGAGCTGCGCCAAGGGCAGACTCTCGTTGACGAGGCCCCACTCGGCGGCGGTCTTTCCATTGATCGGCTCGCCGAGAAGAGCGTGGTACATGGCCTTGCGGAAGGGCAGGAGTTCGACGGCCACCTTGGTGGCGCCACCGCCGGGAAGAATGCCCCAATTGATCTCCGAGAGGCCGAACGTCGCCTCGTCGGCGGCGAAGGCGAGGTCGCAGGCGAAGAGGGGGCCGTAGCCACCACCAAAGCACCACCCGTTGACCATCGCGATCGTCGGCTTCTGGTACCAGCGCAGCCGCCGCCACCAGCCGTAGCTCTCGCGTTGGCTGCGGCGGACGCCCTTGAGACCTTCGGCTTCCGTTTCCCGGAAATACTCCTTCAGGTCCATTCCGGCGGTCCAGGCGGACCCTTCCCCGGTCAGGACGAGGACGCCTACGTCGTCGCGGAACTCGAGCTCGTCGAGGACGTCCATCATCCGGCGGTTCAAGGTCGGACTCATGGCGTTCCGTTTCTCGGGCCGGTTGAAGTGGACCCAAGCGATGCGGTCTTCAATGGCGAAGGTCACGACGTCGGAGGTCATGGTGTCTCCAGGATTGGATTTGAAGGGCCGCGGAGCGTCCGGAGCTGGCCGGATCGCTGCTGCGGACGGTTGGGGAGCCCCGGAACGGCCGCTCAGATCGGGTAGTGGCCGGGCTCGGTTGCGAGCGTGATCCAGCGGAGCTCGGTAAATTCGGCGATGCCGGCCTTGCCGCCGAAGCGGCCGTAGCCGGAAGCGCCGACACCGCCGAAGGGCATCTGGGCCTCGTCATGCACGGTCGGTCCGTTGACATGGCAGATGCCCGATCTGATCTGACGGGCGACCTTGAGCCCCCGGGCCCCGTCGCCGGTGAAGACCGCGGCCGACAAGCCGTATTCGCTGTCGTTGGCGAGGCGGATCGCGTCCGCCTCGTCCCGGGCGCGGATCACGGCGACAACCGGACCGAAGCTCTCCTCGGCGTAGAGTCGCATCTCAGGCGTCACGCCGACGACGACGCGGGCCGGGACGAGCACGCCTTCGGCCGCGCCGGCGGAGATGACGTGGGCACCCTTCGACACCGCGTCTTCGACCAGCTCGGCGAGCTTGTCCGTCGTCTTCCGGTCCACCACGGCCCCGAGCGGGGCTCCGGCCTGGCGCGGATCGCCTGCAGTCAGGGTCTTCACCTTGGCGGCGAATTTCTCGAGAAAGGCGTCGGCAATGGCGTCGACCACGATGATCCGCTCGGTAGACATGCAGATCTGGCCCTGGTTGAAGAAGGCACCGAAGGCGGCGGCCTTCACCGCCTCGTCGATGTCCGCGTCCTCGAGCACCACGAAGGGCGCCTTGCCGCCGAGCTCCAGCACCACGGGTTTCAGGTTCTGCGCGGCGCGGGCCGCGATGATGCGGCCCACTGCCGTGGAGCCGGTGAAGTTGATCCGGCGGATGGCAGGGTGGTCGATGAGCGCGCCGACCACCTCCGCGGCATCCTCCGGCGCGTTGGTGACGAGGCTGACGAGACCCCGCGGGAGGCCGGCCTCCTCGAACGCCTCGACGATCAGGCCATGGGTCCGCGGGCAGACCTCGCTTGCCTTGAAGACCACCGCGTTGCCGCAGGCGAGCGGCGTCGCAATGGCGCGGATACCCAGGATGACCGGAGCATTCCAGGGCGCGATCCCGAGGACGACGCCAACCGGCTCGCGTACCGACATGGCGACGCTGCCGGGCTTGTCGGACGGAATGGTCTCGCCCGCAACCTGGGTGGTGAGCGCGGCGGCCTCACGGAGCATGGACGAGGCAAGCATGACGTTGAAGCGTGCCCACGCCTGCGTACTGCCGGTCTCGGCCATCATGGCGGCGACAAAGGCGTCGCCGCGCGCGGCGACGACGTCGGCCGCCTTGAGGAGTGCCGCACGCCGTGCCCCCGGGCCGAGGGCGGCCCAGCCCGGAAAGGCGGCTGCCGCCGCATCGGCAGCGGCGGCAGCGGCAGCCGGCGTCGCGGCCGGAGCCTCGCTCGCCACCCCGCCGCTGATCGGGTTCATCCGCCGGAACCGGCGGTCCACGCTATCCATCAGGGGTCTCCCCTCTTGTCCGGGGCTGCGGTACGCAGCCCATGGTGCGTCAGGCAAATTGTTATGTAACATAGCGATTGACTGCTATATCACATAACAGTATGGTCTTGGCAAGGGGTCGTTTCGCAGCGCCTGCATCAGACAGGGGGGATCGGATGAAAGCGCGGGCACCGCAGCGGGTCGTGGCCAGCAAGCTCGAGGATTATCTCGGCTATCACCTGCGCCGCGCCTCCATTCGGGATCTCAACGGCATCGCTGCGACCTTCGGCGACGAGATGAGGCCGGTGCCGTTCACCGTGCTGTGCCTGATCGACGAGGAACCGGGCATCACCGCGTCGGAGATTGCCCGTGCCCTCCGGCTGCAGCGGGCGAACCTGGCGCCGATGCTGGCCGACTTCGACGGTCGCGGGCTGATCGAGCGTCGAGCCGACCGGGAGGACAACCGCATCCAGCGGCTTCACCTGAGCCCGGCCGGCGCCGATGCGCTCGCCGGCTGGCGGGCCAGGGTCGACGAGCATGAGGCACGGACCTTCGGAGCGCTGACCGCCGCCGAACGGCAGACGCTGCGCCTGCTGCTCGCAAAGGTCTGGAAGGACGAATGAGAGACTGAACCCGGCCGGCCGACCGGCCGGGCAACCGCAAAAGGCAGCCGCGATCAGCGGCATATTCGGGAGGATTTCTGCAATGACCACGGTCTCGCACGCCGGTGCGGGGACGCGGGCGCTCGCGCTCGTGTTCCTGGCGGCGGTCATCGAAGGATTCGATCTCCAAGCCGCTGGCGTCGCCGCGCCCAAGCTCGCTCCGGCCTTCGGCCTGCAGCCCGACCAGATGGGCCTGTTCTTCTCGTCAGCCACCTTCGGACTGATGTTCGGGGCGCTGGGCGGCGGTCTGATTGCGGACCGCTGGGGCCGGCGGGCGGGTCTGGCGCTGGCCCTCGTCGCTTTTGGCGTGTTCTCCGTTCTGACCGTCTGGGCCGGGACCTTTGAACAGCTTCTGATCCTGCGCTTCCTGACGGGTGTCGGTCTGGGCGGCGCGCTGCCCAACCTCGTTGCGATTGCTGCGGAGTCGTCGGCCCCGGCACGGCGCGGGCGGGCGGTCGCCATCATGTATGCGGGCGTGCCGCTCGGCGGCGCGATCGCAAGCGCCGTCGCCATGATGGGCCTGCACGGGGACTGGCAGTCGATCTTCCTCATCGGCGGGGTGTTGCCGATCCTGCTTGTCGTTCCGCTCCTGCTGCTCCTGGCGCCGTTCAAGGTGGCCCGTGACGCGGCGATGCCGACGAACCGCCGGCAGGTGCTGTTCGCGCCTGGAACAATGGTGGGGACCGTTCTGCTGTGGAGCGCATTCTTCTGCGGGCTCGTCGTCGTCTATCTGTTGCTCAACTGGCTGCCGCAGCTTCTCGTCTCACTCGGATTCGCTCGTGAACAGGCCTCTCTGGTGCAGGTCGTCTTCAATGTCGGCGGCGCGGTCGGGAGCGTCATCGGCGGCCGGCTGCTCGACAGCGAACGGCCGGCGCTTGCGGCCGTCGGATGCTTTGTGGGGCTCACCGTGGCGATCGCACTGCTTTCGGCCGTTCCGGCGGGCAACGTCGTGGCGGCGCTGGCGGCCGGAACCTTCGTCGGTGCGACGCTGCTGGGCGCGCAGGCTCTGCTCTACGGGCTCGCGCCGCAATGCTATCCGGCGGAAGTGCGCGGCACCGGGGTCGGCCTAGCGGTTGCGGTCGGGCGGATCGGATCGATCGTAGGTCCGCTCTTCGCCGGGGCGCTGCTGGCGAGCGGCATGGGACCGCAGCACCTGCTTTATGCGATCCTGCCGATCGCGGCGGTCTGTGGGCTGGCGACCGTCGCGTTGATCCTGCGACGCAGCTACCGTGCCGCGGTTCCGGCCTGAGCGCCACACGCTCGCCGGCGACCGCGTATTCGCCGGCAACCGCGCATATGTGGATCTCCGGGGACGATGATGCTCCAGTTCCAGACCTGCTTACGTGAAATCGCGAACGCATGGTGCGCTCCAGGTCCCGCGCCGGTCGGCCGGTCCACGGGCGTTCCGGCGGAAGCGGCGCCGGCAAATGCTGAAGCTGCTCATCGCTCAACTCGGATCGTGCCATTCCCCTTCAACAGAGCACAGCCCGACCGTCACTGCCGGGTCCTCCGGCGTGCTGGCCGAGCGTCGCGGCATGAGCACCGAGACCATCCCCAGACGGTGCAAGCGCGGCACCGACGACGTCCAGGACCACGCCTCGCGGCCTCAGCACCTGCGCTGGCGGGCCGGCAACGAAGAGCGTGCTGTCTGTGGATCGGCTTCCAGGCCTGGGCCACGGACCAACGGCATCCATCGCCTTGATTTTTCCCACTCGTCTTTTCAAGAAGGTGGCCCTCTGTCGACGCCGACAGAGGGCCACCCGGAAGCTCAGGCATCGTAACAAATCGGTGGATTGGATCGCCTCTGCTCCTGGTTCAGCCTTGGGCGCCGATCCACAAGCTCAACCGCCCTTGCCAGGATCCTTCACCGCGGTGACCTTGTCGAACTCGACGTTGAACAGCTCGCCGTCCCGGCGCTCGACCTTCCGGATGTAGATGTCCTGGATGATGTCACGGGTGTCGGCGTCGATGGTCACCGGGCCGCGCGGGCTGGTCCAGCTCATGCCCTTGGCGGCGGCGACGAAGCTGTCGCCGTCGGCCTTGCCGCCGGTCTTCTTCAGCACCTCATAGACCAGATGCATGCCGTCCCAGCCGCCGACCGACATGAAGTTGGGGCGCAGTCCGCCGTTCGCCTTACGGAACGCCTCGACATAGGCCTTGTTCTCCGCCGACGGGTGGGCGGCGGAGTAATAGTGCGCGGTCACCGTGCCGATGGCGGCGTCGCCCATCGCCGGCAGGATGTCGTCGTCGGTGACGTCGCCGGTGGCGAGCAGCCGCACTCCGGCCTTGGCCAGCCCGCGCTCGGCGAACTCCTTCATGAAGGAGGCCCCCTCGCCAGAGGGCACGAAGGCGAAGATCGCGTCGGGGGCGGTGTCCTTGGCGCGCTGCATGAAGGGACCGTAGTCCGGGTTCTTCAGCGGGATGCGGACATCGCCGACCACGGTGCCGCCGGACGCGGCGAAGCGCTGCTTGAACACGGTTTCCGCATCGATGCCCGGGCCATAGTCGGTCACCATCGAATACATCTTGGCAGCGCCGTTCTTCGCCGCCCATTGGGCGATGGACGCGGCCGACTGCGGCAAGGTGCCGGACGTGCGCAGGATGTAGGGCGACTTGGTGGTGATGACGGAGGAGGCCGCCGCCATGACGATCATCGGCGTCTTCGCCTGCTCCGACACCGGGGCGGCCGACAGCGCCAGCGGGGTCAGCCCGAAGCCGGCGAGGACGGACACCTTCTCCTTCACCACCAGCTCCTGGGCCAGGCGCTTGGTCATGTCGGGCGCCACGCCGGTGTCGTCCTTGACGATCACCTCGACCTTGCGGCCGGCGACGCTGTCGCCGTTGAGCTGCTGGTAGAGCCTGACCGCCGCCTCGATCTGCTTGCCGGTCGAGGCGAAGGGGCCGGACATCGGCAGGATCAGGCCGATCTTCACCGGGTCGGCCGCCAGGGCGGGTGACCCGGCCGGGATCGTCCCGGCCGCTGTTCCCAGCACGGCCGCCACCGCCAAACTCCGCGCCAAACTCCGCGCCAAACTCCGCACCACTGACGTCATCGTGAACCTCCCCCAGTCCTTATTGGATGGTGTCTCTAGGCCGCCTTGGCGGCGACACGCAGGCCGACATAGCGTTCGAGCGTGGCATGGTCCTGCGCCAGCGCCGCCGAGGGCGCGCGGTGGACGATCCGCCCGCGCTCCAGCACGATGGCGTCGCGGGTCAGGCCCAGCGCGATGTGGGCGTGCTGTTCCACCAGGATGATGGCGAGGCCCTCGCGCTCCACCATGCGGCGGATGGCGGCGGACAGCTCCTCGACGATCACCGGGGCCAGCCCTTCCAGCGGTTCGTCCAGCAGGACCAGCGCCGGGTTCAGCATCAGCGCCCGGCCGATCGCCAGCATCTGCTGCTCGCCGCCCGACAGTTGGGAGCCCAGGTTGGCCCGCCGTTCGCGCAGCCGCGGAAACAGCTCGTACACGCGGGCGAGCGTCCAGGGGCCGCGCCGCGCCGCCACCGTCAGATTCTCCTCCACCGTCAGCGAGGGGAAGATGTCGCGCTCCTGCGGCACCCAGCCGAAGCCGGCGCCCGGCCGCAGATGCGGGGCGAGCCGCTCCACCGGCCGGCCCCGCAGGGCGATGCTGCCGCCGCGCCGCTGCGTGTGCCCCATCAGCGTGGCGAGCAGCGTGGATTTGCCCATGCCGTTGCGGCCGAGCAGGGCCAGCGCGCCGCCATCCTCCAGCTCGAACGACACGTCGTCCAGCACCGACGCGTCGCCATAGCCGGCGCTCAGGGAGCGGACTCTCAGCAGCGGTTCAGCCCCAGCAGCGGTTCAGCCCCCAGCAGCGGTTCAGCCATGACCGGCACTCCCCAGATAGACGCGCTGGACCTCCGGGTTCTCCGCGATCTCGGCCGGGGTGCCGTGGCACAGCACCTGGCCGCCGACCAGCACGGTGATGCGGTCGGCGAAGCGGAAGACGAGGTCCATGTCGTGCTCGATGAACAGGATGGCGAGATCGCGCGGCAGGCCGGCGATCACCTCGAACAGTTCGGCACTCTCGCGTGCCGGGACGCCGGCCGCCGGTTCGTCCAGCAGCAGCACCCGCGGCTCGCAGGCCAGCGCCAGCGCGATCTCGACCAGCCGCTGCCGGCCATAGGCCAGTTCCCGCGTCGGCCGTTCCGCGTCGGGGCCGAGGCCGAGCCGGTCGAGCAGGGCGTGCGCCTCGTCGATGGCGTCGGTGTGCCGGCTCAGCCGCGACAGCCAGCTGCGCGTCAGCCCGCGCCGCTCGCACACAGCCAGCGTGACCGACTCCAGCGGCGTCAGCGCCGGGAACAGGCTGTTGATCTGGAAGGTCCGCACCAGCCCGCGCCGCACCCGCTCGGCCGGGCTGGCGTGGGTGATGGTGCTGCCGTGCAGGCGGATCTCGCCGCCGCTGGCTCGCAGCAGGCCGGTCAGCAGGTTGATCAGCGTCGTCTTGCCGGCGCCGTTCGGGCCGATCAGCGCGTGGCGGGCTCCCACCGGCAGGTCGAGCGTCACGTTGCGCGTCGCGAGCAGCGCGCCGAAATTGACCGACAGTCCCTCGGTGGACAGGGCGGCGATCGATCGGGCGGCGGTCATCGCGTGCCTCCCTTGCGGAAGCGGGCGCCCAGCCCGTATGCGATGGTGCCGACCCCGCCGATGATGCCGCCGCGGGCGAACAGCACGACCAGCACCAGCATCAGGCCCAGCCAGAAGAACCAGTATTCCGGGTTGGCCGCCGCCAGTTGGTCGCGGACGATCATGAAGACCGCCGCGCCGATGAAGGCGCCGTAGAGATGCCCGGCCCCGCCGAGGATCAGCATGATCAGCACCTCGGCCGAGCGTTGGAAGCCCAGCACCTCGACCGACACGAACTCGGTGGTCTGGGTCAGCAGGGCGCCGGCCACCCCGGCCAGGGCGGCGGAGACGGTGTAGATCAGCGCGCTGTGCCGGCGCAGCGGCGCGCCGATGGCGGCCATCCGCCGGCCGTTCTCGCGCATGCCCTGCAAGGCCAGCCCGAAGGGGGAGGACACCAGCCGGCGGGCCAGCAGGAAGCCGGCGAAGGCCACGGCGAGGCTGTAGCCGAAGGCGGTCCGCCCCCACATGTCCATCGGGAACATCCCGAGCAGCGGGTCGACGGCGATGCCCTGCAGGCCGTCGTCGCCGCCGGTGACGGCGTAGCCCTTCACCGCCGCCTCGTGCAGCACCAGCGAGACGCCGAGCGTCACCATCAGCAGTGCGATGCCGCGCACCCGGACGATGATGAAGCTGAGGGCGAAGCCGAGCAGCCCGGCCAGCGCGCCGGACAGCAACAGACCGCTGACCGGCTCGCCCCAGCCATGGCGGGCCAGCAGGCCGGCGGCATAGGCGCCGACGCCGAAGAAGGCGGCGTGGCCGAGCGAGACGATGCCGCCATAGCCGAGCAGCAGGTCGAGCGACAGGGCGAACAGCCCGGCGATCAGCACCTGCGAGGCCAGCACCAGATCGTCCGGGACGATCAGCGGGCAGCTTGCAACCGACAGCCAAAACAGGATCTCGTGCCAGCGCCAGCGGCTGCGCCGTTCCAGCCGGGTGACCGCCCGGCTGGGGCGGGCGGCGTCGGACGCCTGGGGGGACGCCACGGGAAGCGACACCATCGGCTACCTCCGCCCGAACAGGCCGGCGGGGCGCCACAGCAGCAGCGACACCATGACGGCGTAGATGATGAAGGCACCGGCCTCCGGCACGTAGTATTTGCCGCCGACGTCGAAGACGCCGAGCAGCAGCGCGGCGATCAGCGACCCCTTGATCGAGCCGAGGCCGCCGACGGCGACGACGATCAGGAAGTAGACCATGAACTTCACCGGGAAGCCGGGGTCGAGCCCGATCAGGTTGATGCCGACCGCGCCACCCAGGCCGGCCAGCCCGCTGCCGGCCATGAAGGTCAGGCTGAACACCCGGTTGACATTGATGCCGCAACCCTGGGCCATGCGCGGGTTGTCGACGGCGGCGCGTATCATCGCGCCGAAGCGGGTGCGCTCGATCCCCAGCACCAGGGCGGCGGTGACGGCGATGCCGACCAGGATCAGGAACAGCCGGTAGACGCCGATGTCGATGCCGGCCACCGTCCATTGCCCGGTCAGATAGTCGGGCATCCGCACCGGCTGCTGGCCCGGCCCCCAGACATAGGTCGCCCCCGCCACCGCCATGAAGACGAGGCCGATGGTCAGCAGCACCTGGTCCAGCTCGCCCGCCCGGTAGAGCCGGCGGTACAGCACCCGCTCCAGCACGAAACTGACCGCCGCGACCGCGACGAAGGCGACGGGCAGCGTCAGCAGGAACGGCACCCCTGCCTTGTTCATCAGCGTCGTCGCGACATAGCCGCCCAACATGGCGAAGGCGCCGTGCGCCAGGTTGGCGAAGCCCATCAGCCCCATCGTCACCGACAGGCCGACCGAGATCACGAACAGCAGCATCCCATAGGCAAGGCCGTTGAACAGCACGTTGCCCAGACTGACCATCATGGTCGTCCCCTCCCCAATTCTCACGTCGGCAGGCGCCGCCCCCGTTTCGGGATTCGGTCAGGCGCCGGCCTTCAAACCCCGCGGTCGGCGGTGTCGATGGTGATGCCTCCCTGCACCGCGCGCGACACGCAGGTGCACATCCGCTTGCCTTCGTCCTTCTGGCGGTCGCTGAAGAAGACGTCGCGGTGGTCCAGCGCGCCGTCGACCTCCAGCACGTCGACGGTGCACAGCCCGCACTCGCCGCGCCGGCAGTCGGAGATCATCGCCACGCCGGCCGCCTCCAGCGCGTCCAGCATGGTCTGGTTCTGCGGGACCTGCACCGCCATTCCCAGCCGCGGGATACGGACGGTGAAGGGCTCCGCCGCGAAGCGCCCGGTGTTGCCGAAGGTCTCGAAGCGCAGGTTGGCGGCCGGCCGGCCGCTGTCCCGCCACAGGCGGCGGACGGCGTCGAGCAGGCCGATCGGGCCGCAGACATACAGCTCGCCATCCGGCGCCAGCGCCGCCACGGCGCCCGGCAGGTCGGGCCGCTGGCCGTCCTCCTCGACGGCGATCTCCAGCCGGTCGCCGATCCGCTCGCGCAGTTCGTCGGCGAAGGCGAGATCGCCGCGCGACCGGCAGCCGTAGAGCAGGCGGAACTCCGCCCCCTTCTCGGCCAGCGCCAGGGCCATGCTGTAGATCGGCGTGATGCCGATGCCGCCGGCGACCAGCAGATACTGCGGCCGGCCATGCGCCAGCGGGAAAAGGTTGCGCGGCGGCGTGATCGACAGCCGCGCGCCGGGGGCCAGCGACCACAGATAGGCCGACCCGCCGCGGCTCTGCGGCATGCGCTTGACGGCGATCCGGTAGACGGAGTCTCGGCAGGGGCCAACGACGGAGTAGGAGCGGGTGTCCGGCCGCTCGCCGATCCGGACCGCGACCGAGATGTGGCTGCCCGGCGGCGGCGGTTCGAACCAACCGGCAGGCTCGATGTCGAACAGGCGGATGTCGTCGGCGATGTCGGTCACCGACCGCAGCCGGGCGTCACGCCAATCGGACTCAACAGGCATAGCGGCTCTCCACGCGGCAGGCGGATGATGAACGGGGATCAGGCGCGCTCGCGCTGACGGATCAGCGATGCGCCGGGAATGCGGTTGCGCTGCTGCTGGTTCGACAGGGCGATCTGCAGGTTGCGCTGGGCGATGCGGGAATGCTCGCGCGCCAGTGCCTCGGCCCGGCCGCCTTCGCCATGCTCGATCGCCTCCAGGATGGAGCGGTGATGCTCCTGCGCGATCGACAGGATCTCGCGCGATTCCGGCAGCTCCGACTGGACGAAGACGAAGGCGTTGGGCGAGGCGAAGGGCAAATGCAGGATGCGTTCGATCGACCGCTTCAGCACCGCGCTCGCCGCCAACTCCACCAGCAGGGTGTGGAAGCGGTCATTGAGCCGGATGTAGTCGGAGAAGTCCTCCATGCTCAGCTCGCGCTGGCGGATCAGCGCGTCCAGATTGCCGACGCAGTCGCGGATCTCCGCCAGTTCGCCACGGTCCGGCCGGCGCTCGGCGGCGCGGCGGGCGGCCATGCCCTCCATCGTGCCGCGCAGTTCGATCGAATCCGCGATGTCCTGGTCGCTGAACTCCCGCACCACGAAGCCGCCGGTGGCGAGGCAGTCCACCAGCCCCTCCTCCTCCAGGCGGACCAGCGCCATCCGGATCGGGGTGCGCGAGACACCCAGCCGGTCGACGATGCTCAGCTCCGCGACGCGCTCGCCCGGCGGCAGTTCGCCGCTCAGCACCATCTCGCGCAGCTTCAGCAGCGCCTTGACCGTCTGGGCGTTGCGCGGCTTGTCGTCCGCGGCGGCGGCGGTCATTCCGCCGCCATGCGGGGCTGGGGCGCCGCGCCGCTCTCCGCCGCGATCATCGCGCCGATCAGCCGGCGCGCCCACAGGGCGCCCGCATCGATGTTGAGGTTGTAGAAGGGCTGGCGCCGGTTGCGCTCGATCGCCGCCTGCTGCGCCTCCAGCACGGCGTGGTCCTGGTCGTAGACGCCGCGGCCGTTGTTGACGTGGGCGAGGTTGAGCTGCCTGGTCAACTCATCGTCGTCGGTGCGGTAGGTGCGGACGAAGTTCCAGAAATAATGGCAGCTCGTCTCGGTTTCCGGCGTGATGGCGGCGAGGAAGCAGCCGTTGACCCCCTGCGAGCGGTCGCCGGCGCGGGCACCGGTCCCGGTCAGCGCCACGCCGACGTCGCCGACCACCGTCGACGGCGCCTGGAACAGGATGACCTGCCAGCGGTCGACCCGGCCGCTGCGGCCGGTCGAGGCCAGTTGACGGGCCCAGAAGGGCGGCGGCTCGATGTCCTCCATCCAGCGTTCCACCGTCGCGGTGCGGTCGGTGTGGGTGACCTCGAACGGGTTGCGGGTGATGGCGTCGTCGCCGATGCTGCCGGCGTGGACATAGGTTTCGTGGGTCAAATCCATCAGGTTGTCGATGACCAGCCGGTAGTCGCATTTCAGGCTGTAGAAGGTGCCGCCCTCGCCGACCCAGTCGGTGCCGTCGTTCCAGTGGAAGTCGGGAATGCGGTCGGGATCGGCCAGCGCCGGGTCGCCCATCCAGGTCCAGACCAGCCGGTGCCGCTCGACCACCGGAAAGCTCCGCACGCAGGCCGACGGGTTGATGGTTTCCTGCGCCGGCATGTGGGTGCAGCGCCCGCCGGCGTCGAACACCAGCCCGTGATACCCGCAGACGACCTGATCGCCGTCCAGCCGGCCGAGCGACAGCGGCAGCAGCCGGTGCCAGCAGGCATCCTCCAACGCCGCGACCTCGCCGGTCGTGCGGCGGTACAGCACGATGTCCTTGCCGCAGATCGTCCGCGGCGTCAGCGCGTGCCTGATCTCGTGGCCCCAGGCGGCGGCGTACCAGGAGTTCATGGGAAATGGCTTGGCGTCCGACACCGGCTCCTCCCTTTCAGCGGTTCTGGCCATGCGGTGGTTCGCTTCGGGTTGGAGTATAGTGTCGCCAACTGTTGTATACAACGGATCATTTGTGGATAAAACTGTTTCGCGCGTTCAGCGGGGTTGTGCGGTATCCGACCGCTCCCGCTGCCTCGCTCCTTCGATTTTTGTATCCATTATTGGATCTTGGGCTCCGGCAGCCGCCCGCCGTGACGTTGGTGCGCAATCTGATTGACGGCCGGCGGTCGGAGTGCGGGGCCGGGACAGAGGCGCGCCCCTGACACCGGGAACCGTATGCCGTGCATGGCCGACGAGAACCGCCGTCACCGCATTCCGAAGGCCGGCTACCGCGTCTGACCATCTGAGTGTCCTACAGCATGGACCGTCCACACTCCGCGCTCGGCGACAGAACCCCGGAGGAGGCCTGCCAGGGCACACCGGATCCCATCGGACTGGCGGCATGACACAAACCGGAACCAAGCCTGGCAAAGACGCGGATCTGCCCGGAAAACGGGGACCAGCCCAGGCGTCAGGACGATGCGGTCGGTCCGACGCACGCCACCTTCACGGCTTCGGTGTACTGAGCTGCGTCAAAAGGCCGGCGGCGACGCCGGACGGCTTATGGTAGCAAGGCACATCGCGCTCTGGCGTGTCCTGAGCTCCCGCCTCGTTCGGGTGGGAAGGAAATTGCGTGTTCAGACACTCACTGGCCCGGCTTGTCCTCGCCCTGCAATGGACATCCATTCTGGCGTTGGGCCTGATCACCACTCTCTTGGCGGGACAGGAATGGCTCGCCTATCTCGACGCGCAGCGGATCGTCGGCCTGACCCGTGCTGACCGGGTGCTTTTCCAGTCGATGACCGGTATCCGCTATGAGGTCGGCGTGACCGGCGTGGCGGTGCTGACGCATGAGGATGCGCGCGCGCTGGTCCATGAGTCCTATCGGACCGTCGATGCCTTCTACAGATCCGCGCTCGCCTCCATTGCCGAAACCGGCATCGAGGAGGGGGGCTCGATGCTCGAAGCGGCCCGCCGATCCTACGCCGCTCTCGAGCGCACGCGTGTCCTGGTCGCGGAGCAGCTGCGGCATCCCCTGGCGGACCGTGACATGGCCCCGGCGGAACCCTGGCGTCAGGCGATGTTCGATGTGGTCGGGCGGCTCGACGATGCCTCCATCGCAGTCGGCAACACCGTGCGGATGCTCGACCCCGCCATCGCCGAACTGGTGCAGGTGCGGCAGGCATCCTACGTCATCCGCGAACGATACGGACGCCCATGCTCCACCTTCCGGCCCAACATCCAGCGCAACGTGCCGCTCGACCGCGGTCAACTGGCGGCCTGGAGGGAGGATGTCGGCGCCTATACGTCGCGCTGGCGGGATCTGGAGACCATTCTGCGGCGTCCCGGAGCACCGGCTCAACTGATCGAGGATGTTCGGGCCGCCCGTCTCGCCACCGAGGCGGTGCAGGCACGGATGGACGGGATCCTCCATGGCCTGAACGGGTCCGGGGCTCCGGCCATGCCGGCTGCCGAATGGTCGCAACTGTGCGTCTCCGCCTATGACGCGATCCTGACGCTCGGCGAGCATGCGCTCGACCTTGCCATCGCGCGCGCCGACGAGCGCAAGGCGGAGGCCTTCCTGATGCTGGTGGGCATGGCCGGGCTGGCGGCCACGAGCCTCCTGCTCGGCGGACTGTCCATCGTCGTGGTGCGTCGGCGACTGTCCCAGCCGATGAAGACGCTGGTCGCCACCATCGGCCGGCTGTCGCGGCAGGAGTTCGACGCACCGGTGCCCGCCACCGGTTATCCGGACGAAACCGGTGTGATGGCCGGTGCGCTGGAGGATTTGCGGATCGGCGCGCTGCGGGCACAGCATCTGCATCGCCTGCTCGACGAGGCGCGGGACGGCGAGATCAGGCGGGCGAACGAGCTCAACCGCGCCAAGACCGCTTTCCTCGCCACGATGAGCCACGAGGTGCGGACCCCCCTGAACGGCATTCTCGGCATGGTCCAGCTGCTCGAGGACAGCCCGCTGTCGGACCGGCAGAGGCAATGGCTCGACGCGATCTCGAAGTCCGGCTCCCTTCTGCTGGCCGTCCTCAACGACGTCCTCGACTTCTCGAAGATCGAGGCCGGGCGGATGGAGTTGGAAGCCATTCCCTTCAGCCCGGAGAACCTCCTGCAGACCGTCACCGCGACCATGAGGCCCCAGGCCGCTGCCAAAGGGCTGTCCTTCCATTGCGAGCATTCACCCTTGCCCGGCTGGCTGATCGGCGATCCGGCCAAGCTGGGTCAGGTTCTGCTCAATCTCGTCAGCAACGCGGTGAAGTTCACGCAGGCCGGCTGCGTGACCCTGTGCGTCCGGCGCCTGGAGGATGCTGCCGCTCCGGGGCAGGTTCGGCTGGAATTCAAGGTCGGCGACACCGGTATCGGCATGACGCCGGAGGCGGTCGAGCATGTGTTCGACGCCTTCGCGCAGGGCGATTCGTCGATCACGCGGCGCTTCGGCGGCACGGGACTGGGCCTTGCCATCTGCAAGCGCATCGTCGGAATGATGGGCGGCGGCATCGCCGTGACCAGCGTTCCCGGCCGCGGCAGCACCTTCACGGTCGTTCTGGAGGTTCCGGAAGCGGCAACGGGTCCCTCCGCCGAAGGCCCCACCGCCATTGCCGAGCCGCTGCCCAGCCTGTCGATCCTGCTGGCCGAGGACAACGAGGTGAACGCCGCCGTTGCCGTTGCGATGCTGGAGCGGATGGGGCACACCGTCACCCATGCCGCGGAGGGGTGTACCGCGGCGAAGCTGGCGGCGGAGAACGACTATGACGTCGTGATCACCGATCTCGCCATGCCGGGTCTGGATGGCGTCGGGTTGACGCGCAGCATCCGCGCCCTGCCGCACGCGACGCGTCGCGAGGTGCCCGTCGTGGCGCTCACCGCCGACGTGGCGACCGACCGCCTGCAGCATTGCCTTGCCGCCGGCATGACCGGCTATCTGGAGAAGCCGTTCCGTCGGCAAGACATCGAACGGGCGCTGGCGGAGTCCATCGGTGCCCTTGAGGTGGCCGGACAGACACCGTGCGGGACACCCCTGTCGCTGCTGGAAGAGCGCGCGAACGATCTTGGCGAAGAGCATGCGGGCCGGATCGTCGAACTGTTCGCGATGACCGCTCCGGTCCTGTCCGTTGAGGCGGCGGACGCCGCCAGGATCGGCGACGCCGGAGCGTTCGGCGACGCGGTGCACAGGCTGAAGGGGGCGGCCGGTCAGGTCGGGCTGCGGAAACTGGCGCAATTGGCGCTTCAGGCGGAGCAGGTGGCGGCCAACCATCCGGAGCGCATTGGCGACTGCGCCGAGGCGATCACGGCGGAGGTTCCGCTGGCCGTGACGGCGCTGCGCGATGCCTGGGCCGATGTGCTCAGCGAACGGGCCCGGCGAACCGATAGCCCACCCCGTGTTCCGTGACGATCAGATGCGGGTCGGCCGGATCGGTTTCGATCTTCCGGCGCAGGCGCGCGATCAGGACGTCCACCGTACGGTCGTTCGGCGGTCCGTCGCGGTGGCTGATCTGGTCCAGCAGGGCGTCCCGCGACAGCACCTGTCCGGGATGGCGGACGAGCGCTGAGAGCAGTTCGAACTCGCCACGGGTGAGCCGGACCTCCTGCCCGTCGGCGGCGGTCAGGGTGCGCTGCGACAGATCGAAGGTCCAGTTGGCGAAGCGCCGCGTGAGGTTGTGCCGCTCCGGCCGGAAACCGTCCGTGGTACGGCGCAGGACGGTGCGGACCCGGGCCAGCAGTTCGCGCGGCGAGAAGGGCTTGGTGATGTAATCGTCGGCCCCCAGTTCCAGCCCGAGGACGCGGTCGATCTCGTCCGACCGGCTGGTCACGAAGATGACCGGCAGACCCGATCGGCTGCGCAGTTCCCGGATGATGCTCAACCCATCCTCGCCGGGCAGGCGGATGTCCAGCAGAACCAGATCCACCCGTTCGCGGTTGAGGACGCCATGAAGACCGTGCGCATCCTCGACGGCGCTGATCCGGTAGCCCTCCCGTTCAAGATACCCGGCAAGGGTTTCACGGGCGACCGGCTCATCTTCCACAACAACGAGATGAAAATCATTCATACTCAACATCCATGACAGGTCGTCTGCGACATATCGTCCTGTTAATATCCTGTTCGCAACCTGACGAACGCGTATTCATACCAGCCGGATATCTCCTGATCCAAGGATTCCGCGATTGGCGGACGGAACAGGAGAGCCGAAATGTTTGGTCGGACCTCACGACTACGGAAGTGGCTGAGAAAGCCCGTCGGCATCGGAACGGTGGTTGCGGTGGCAGTGCTGTCTGCCGGCGGCGCCTTGGCGGCGTGGGGGACCTTCTCGGTCGTCATCGAAAAGACCAACTCGCTGGAGTTCTGCGTTTCCTGCCACTCGATGCAGGCGACCGTCTATCAGGAGTATCAGAATTCCCCCCATTTCAAGAACGCGTCGGGCGTGCGCGCCATCTGTTCCGACTGCCATGTGCCCAAGCCCTTCATCGACAAGATGATCGCCAAGGTCACGGCGGCGAAGGACGTCTACCACACGGTGCTCGGCACCATCGACACGCCGGAGAAGTTCGAGAAGAACCGGCTGCACATGGCGAAGACCGTCTGGGCCAAGATGGAGGCCACGGATTCGCGCGAATGCCGGTCGTGCCATTCCCGGGACGCCATGGACGTCCACAAGCAGCGCCCCAAGGCCCAGAGCCTCATGGCGAAGGGAATGGAGCAGGGACAGACCTGCATCACCTGTCACAAGGGCATCGCCCACAAGCTTCCCGACATGTCGAGCGGCTACCGGGCGATGCTGGCCGAGCTGAAGGATGCAGCCCCGGCCAAAAGCGGCTCCGCCGGCACGCTCTATGCCTTCGAGAGCACCGAACTCTACAGCGAGCGGCCCGACGGGACCCCCGGAAAGGGTGATGGCACCGTCTTCCCGCTGACGGAGGCCAAGGTGCTGGAGCGTCAGGGCGACTTCGTCAGAGTGGAGGTCCAGGGCTGGCTGCAGGAAGGCGCCGGCCGCCTGCTGGTGGCAGCCAAGGCCCGGCGCATCTTCCAGATCACCATGTCGCCGAAACTGGCCGATACCGTCGCCATACAGGGCGAGGCGGAAAGCGATCCCGACACGGGCCTGTCCTGGCAGCAGGCCAGCGTGACCGGTTGGGTGAAGAGCGCGGCCTTCACCGCCGACCGCAAGGCACTCGATGCCTACGGGGCGGAGATGGCCGGCGCGGCTTGCGGCTCCTGCCACAGCCAGCCCCATGCCGACCATTTCCCGGCCAACCAGTGGATCGGGATCATCAAGGACATGAAGGACAGCACCGCGCTCAGCGCCGAAGACGTGCGGTACCTCCAGTCCTACCTCCAGCGCCAGGCGAAGGACATGGCGAAGCACGGCTCCTGAGCCCTGGTCACGCCACCCCCCATCGAGACGGAGACAGACGCCATGTCAGCCCGGTCCCTTTCCGCCGCCGAACTCGCCGACATCTGCGGCGAACTTGCCGGCATCTTCGGAGCGCCTCTCGAACTTGAGGACATCCGCGTCCTGCGCCGACACGGCAGCTTCGGGCCGCTCCACGCTCTTGCCGCAGATCCGCTCTACGCGACCGGCCTCCGGCGCGCGCTGGCCGCGGTGCTCGCCCCGGGTTCCGACGAGGAGGCGGTTTCGCTGCTCAACAGCAGCTACTGCCAGCTGTTTCTCGGCATCGGCGGAGCCGCCGGCGCTCCCCCCTTCGAATCCGCCTATCGCGGCGCCGGGCGCCTGTTCCAGGAGCCTGCGGACAGCATGGCGGAGCTTCTCGCCGCCTGCGGGCTGAAGCCGGCGGACGGCTTCGCCGAGCCGCCCGATCATGTCGCCATCGAGCTGTCGGCCCTGGCCCTGCTGATGCGTCCGGATCCCGGCACCGGCGTCGCCAACGGGCCTGCCCCGGCCTTGCGCGAGCGTCTGATCGAATGGGTCCCCGCCTTCGCCCGCGCCTGCGCCCGGTTCGACCGTTCCGACTTCTACGCGCCGCTGGCGGCCGTGCTCACGAACCTGCTTGAAGACGGCACGCCGGCCCTTGCCGCCTGACCTGCCGGCCTTCCGACCGAGCCTTCTGAAAAGGAAACTCTCCCATGACGGAACAAGACACACTGCGCATCTCCCGGCGCCGGTTCCTGCAGACGACGTCGGCAGCCGCGGCACTCGGCGGCCTGTCGGAATGCCCTTCGGGCTGCCGAAGGCCTTTGCGGCATCCGCGAGTGCGGCCGTGGCGGATGGCGAGTATCTCCAGGCCTCCCACTGGGGCGCCTTCTGGGCCAGGATCGAGAAGGGCCGCTTCGTCTCGCTGCGCCCGTGGGAGAAGGACCCGCACCCCAGCCCGCAGCTTCTCGGCGCCTGGGATCAGGTCTACTCGCCGACGCGGATCCGCTATCCGATGGTCCGCCGCGCCTGGCTGGAGAAGGGGCCGGGCGCCGCGCCGGAGACCCGCGGCACCGGTGATTTCGTCCGCGTGAGCTGGGAGAAGGCGCTCGATCTCGTCGCCGGCGAGATCAAGCGGGTGCAGACCGACTTCGGTCCCTGGGGCATCTACACCGGTTCCTACGGCTGGGGTCCGATCGGCCGCGTGGGCAACCCGCAGACCATGCTGAAGCGCCTGATGAACCTGACCGGCGGCAGCGTGGTGTCGTCCAGCAATTATTCGAAGGCCGGCATCGAAGCGATCATGCCCTATGTGGTGGGCTCGATCGACGCCGAAGGGCCGCAGACCAGCCACCAGACCATTCTCGACAACACCGACCTGATCGTCTTCTGGGCCTGCGACCCGCTGAAGAACAACCAGATCTCCGCGGCCATTCCCGACCATGGCGAGTATGGCTGGTTCGAAGCCATGAAGAAGGCCGGGAAGAAGGCCATCTTCATCGATCCGGTGCGGACCGAAGGCTGTAAGATGCTCGGGGCGGAATGGCTGCCGGTGCGGCCGCATTCCGACGTCGCCCTGGCGCTGGGCATGGCGCACACGCTGCTGGTCGAGAACCTCCACGACAAGGGGTTCCTGGAGAACTACACCTTCGGCTTCGACCAGTTCGCCCAGTATCTGCGCGGCGAGAAGGACGGCACGCCGAAGACCGCGGACTGGGCCGCCTCCCTGTGCGAGCTGCCGGCGGACACGATCCGCGACCTCGCACGCCGCCTGACGAAGGGGCGGTCGATGCTGGTCAGCGGCTGGACGCCGCAGCGTCAGCAGTATGGCGAGCAGTTCCCGTGGGCCTTCGTGACGCTGGCCGCCATGGTCGGGCAGATCGGCCTGCCGGGCGGCGGATTCTGCCAGCGCTACCACCTGGACAATGCCGGCGTGCCCAGCGCCAACGCACCGGGTCTCGCCGGTTCGCTGCAGATCGGCAAGCGCAAGGAGATCAAGCCCTGGCCGAAGGAAAAGGGCACCACCAGCATTCCCTGCGCCCGCGTCGTCGATATGCTGCTGAATCCGGGAACGACGTACCAGCACAACGGCGGCACCCATGTCTATCCGGAGATCAAGCTCTGCTATTGGGCGGGCGGCAACCCCTTCCACCATCATCAGGACCGCAACCGCATGGTCCAGGCCTGGGCGAAGATCCAGACCTTCATCGTGCAGGACTTCCAGTGGACGGCGACCGCGCGGCATGCCGACATCGTGCTGCCGGCCACCACCAGCGTCGAGCGCAACGACATCGAGCGGGTGGGCGTGGTCGCACGCAAGGCCGTCGTCGCGATGAAGCAACTGATCGACCCGGTCTTCGAATCGCGCAACGACTACGACATCTTCGTCGAACTTGCCAAGCGGCTGGGCGTCGAGCCGGAATTCTCGGAAGGCAAGTCGGAGCTGGAGCGTGTCCGCGAGATCTATGAGGACGCGCTGAAGCAGGCGACTGCCAAGAAGATCCCGATGCCGGACTTCGACACCTTCTGGAACAAGACAGGCGTGGTCGAATTCTCGACGCCGGACACGGCGGTGCGGCGCACCAAATATGCCGATTTCCGTGAAGACCCGGTCATCAACGCATTGCCGACGGCGACGGGGCGCATCGAGATCTACTGCAAGGCCATCGAGAAGATGGGCTACGCCGACTGCCCGCCGCACCCGACCTGGCTCGAACCCAGCGAATGGCTGGGCCAAGCGGACCGGAAATATCCGCTGCACGTCAATTCCAGCCACCCGCAGTTCCGTCTGCACTCGCAGCTGAACGGCACGAAGGTGAGGGAACTGTATGCCGTCGCCGGTCGTGAGCCCTGCCGCATCAACAGTGCCGACGCTGCGGCCCGCGGCATCAAGTCCGGTGACGTCGTGCGGGTCTTCAACGGCCGTGGCCAGTGCCTGGCCGGCGCGGTGGTCTCGGACGACATCCGGCCGGGCGTCATCGAACTGCAGGAGGGCGCCTGGTACGATCCGGCCGAGGGCGGCAAGCCCGGCACCCTGTGCAAGTACGGCGATCCGAATGTGCTGACGCCGGACATCCCGACTTCCAAGCTGGGACAGGCCACCTCTGCGCACACCTGTCTGGCCGAAGTCGAGCTCTACAAGGGCACGCCTCCGGCGGTCACGGTGTTCGACACGCCGAAGGACGCGTAATCCACCGTCCGGCAGCCGGCAGTCCCTTTTCGCGAGAGGCCTGCCGGCGCTTCGGGCCGGGCGTCAGCGTGATCCGCTCGATCGTGCCGTGCCGCATGTCGCGTAGCGGAGCCAGCTGTTCTTCTTCGCGCGAAGCGGCCTCTGACGGCCGCAAGGCCCGAGCCCGGGGCCTTCGCAGCCTGGCCCGACCCGGGCCGAGGTCGCCGGTGCGCCGCTGGCCGCCTGATCCCCAGGTCACCGGCGCGCCACGATGGTGAACATGGGGATCAGCCTGTCTCCCTGGATCTGGTGGTGGACGCTCAGCTCGGCATGCGGAAACCCAAGGCACTCCAGCGACCTGATGAAGAAGTTCGGGGAGAAGGACCACCATGTGTCGATGCCCGGCGCCTCGCGCCAGGGGATCAGCCGCATCACCGGCAGTTCGCCGAGGCCGATGTCGTAGAGCTCCGTGACGATCATCGTGTCGCGCACGCGCGCCGCGACACTCTCCAGAATGGAGAAGGGCGAACGGACGTGCAGCAGGATGGCCCCGAGAAGGCCGATGTCGAAATCGCCGACCGCCTCCGGAATGGATTCGGGCACGGTTTCGATCAGACGGACCGTCGATCGGTAGCGGTGGTGCAGGTACCAGAAGGAATTCCGCACCTGCGTGATGTTGCCCAGGAAATCCGAACGCCACGCGTCCATGTCGAAGCCGTGCAGCGGGAAGGCATCCCACAACCGCTCCATTGACGGTTCCACGGCGGTCACCGACGCGCCGGAGCGCTCCATGTGGAAGGACAGGAAACCGCTGGCCGGCCCGATCTCCAGCACGCTCCGGCCTTCCAGAGGGACGCCGCCGAGATAGGCGTTCACGTTCGGGCGCAGATCCCAGTCGCCCGGAATGGTGCCCTCCGGCAGGTCGGCGGTGTGGTAGAACCGGCACTGGTCCAGCGGCGGCGGGGGCCTGCGGATCACGGTGAAGCCGGAGTTCCGGCCGCCGTTCCCCCTGATCATCCCGCAGACCGCCGGCGCAGCCTCCACATCCTTGCGCCAGGCCACGCCGGTCCAGTCGATCGTCTCCAGCGGTGTGGCGATCCCTCGCTCGGCCCGGAAATCGTCGACCGCCTGGCGGCAGGCCGGTACCGCGCCGTAATCGTCCGCCACGACGAAGCCGCCGGGGGCCACCTTGTCGTAGAGTGCCAGAAGCGCGTCCATCGTCGATTCGTAGAGGTCGCCGTCCAGGCGCAGCAGTGCCAGTTCCGTGATCGGCGCATCGGGCAAGGTGTCGCGAAACCAGCCCGGCAGGAAGCGGACCTGATCATCCAGCAGGTCGTAACGCTCGAACAGCCCACGCACACGGGCCTCGTCGACGGCCAGGAAGGGATAGTGCTGCCGGCTCAGTTGCAGGCCGGCATCCTGGCTCACCGACGGTTCGGGCAGACCGACGAAGGAATCGGCGACCCAGACCCTGCGATCCTTCACCCCGTGGGCGGCGAGATGCGCGCGCATGAAGATCGTCGCCCCGCCCCGCCAGACCCCGGTTTCGATCAGGTCGCCGGGGATGGCCTGGTCCAGGATGGTGTCGAGGCAGGCGTGCAGGTGATCCAGGCGCTTGCGCCCGATCATGGTGTGGGACTGCTCGGACAGGGTGCGGGGATCGTAGGGCGCTCCGTCCCCCGACGGCCAATGGGTGAGATTGCCGTCGTCGCGCGCCGCGGACAGGTGCGACAGGATGTCGGGGCGCTTGCCGGCGATGTCGTGCAGGACCGCGACATCGGGTTCGCTCCCCTGCCGGCGGCACAGCTGCAGATAATGAAGGACGCCCTCCAGCTCGATGTAGAAATCATTCAGGAGGGAGCGCTTGATCGTCCTCAGATACCGTTCGGCAAGGGAGAGCGACGGGGTGGGGGCGGTGACCATGCTGTTCTTCCGGAAATGGGGGGTTCTTGCTAGCATGACTGGTGGAACGGCTGCCATGGACCGGGTGCGAGAGGATGATTGATTCGATGACGGATCCGCGTGCCGTCGACCGCATCGACGAGGTCTGGGGCGATCCCCTGTCGTGGGAGGCGGCCGGCTGGCAGGCGTCCCGGCTGCCGGCCGTCAGGCGCATGTTCAACCGCCATGTGACGGGGGAGGCCGAGACCGACGCCGTCACGTGGTTCTTCCGCCGGGTGGCCCGGGAACGGCCCCTGCCGCTCGGCCGGGTGCTCGTCCTGGCCTGCGGCGGCGGCGAGCTGGAGCGTTCGCTGATCGCCGAGGGACGGGTACGGGAGGTCGTGGCGGTGGACATCTCCGCCCGCGTGATCGCCGTTGCCGAGGCGGCGGCCCGTGACGCCGGGATCACCGGCATCCGGTACCGGACCGGGGATATGAACGCGCTTGACGTGGACGGGCCGTTCGACGCCGTCTTCAGCAGCTCCGCCATCCATCACTGTGAGAATCTGGAAGGACTGTTCGCGGTGATCCGGCGGGTTCTGGTGCCCGGCGGCTGGCTGTTCCTGGACGATTACGTCGGGCCCGACCGCTTCCAGTGGACGGACGCGCAGGTGTTGCAGATCAACCGCCTGCTCCAGCTCCTGCCCGACCGGATGGTCCACAACATGGCCGGCTACACCCGGCGCGGCTTCGATCGCGTCGGCGCCGACGTGGTGGCGGCCCACGATCCCAGCGAGGCGGTCCGCTCGCGCGACATCCTGCGCGTGATGGCCGATCATCTCACGGTCGAGGTCTGCCGGGGCTATGGCGGAAACCTGCTTCACCTCGTCCTGTCGAATCTGGCCCAGCATTTCGACCCGGACCACAGCGGTGATCCGTCCGGGCCGGAGTATCTGGCGCTGCTGATCGAGGCTTCGGATCATCTGCGGGCGACCGGCCGCTGTCAGGACGATTTCGCGGTGGCCATCGCCCGCCATGCCAGCAACTGATCCAGCGCGGTGCCGTCATTGCGGACGAGTGCGAGGCTGTGCCCGGCCCCGGCGCCGTAGGGCAGCGGCGTGAAGGCGGCCAGGATCCGGTCGAACCGCCGGCGCAGCAGCGTCGAGGCCGGGTCCAGCCCGGTGACCAGGGTCAGACCGGTCGGCGCCGCCGGGATCGTCATGAGGCGAAGATCGGGGCGCAGCGCGCGCAGACAGGGAACCAGCTTCCACCCGTCGCCGCTGTAGAAGCCCGTCAGGCGGGTGCTGGCGGCGGTCCGGGCATCCAGCGGCCAGGTGTCGTGCACGGCGATGACGCCGTCGGGTGCCATCCTCGCCTCCAGTTCCAGGAAGTCGTGCAGCACGCTGGCAAAGCGATGGTCGCCGTCGATGAAGGCCAGATCGACCGGGCCGGGCAGGGCGGCCACCGCCTCGGGCGTGGCGAAGAAGTCCTGGCTTGTCATGGCGAACACCCGGGCATCGGGTGCAACCGTCCCATCGGCGGGGAGCCTGGGATCGGGATCGATGCCGATCACGGCGGTGCCCGGGCCGGCCAGGCGCAGCGTCCCGCCCGTTTCGATCCCGATCTCCACATACAGGCCGGGGCGCAGGGCGTTGTGCAGGATCTCCAGCCAGCTCCGGTAGCCGGGCCCCGGCCGCCGGGCAAGGGCGAGGCCGAGATGTGCCTCCGGTATGTTGGGCTCCAGTTCCAGCGCCCGTTCGAACCGGCGGATGGCCTGCAAGGTCCGGCCTTGCCGCAGGTCCCGCCGCCCCTCCAGGAGCAGGCGGCGCAACGGCAGCGGCCAGGGTTGCGTCAGTTCGATGTCCGGTGGCATGTCGGCGGGCACGGCGATGGTCATGGCGGCGCGTCCAGGCCCAGCGCGTCGCGCAGGACGCGGGCGAAGGTTTCGGGCGAGAACTGGGCCGCGGCCTTGAGCGACGCGGCGCCGCGGACGCGGTTCCACAGGGCCGGGTCCTCATGCAGGCGGGCCATGGCGGCGGCGAAGCCGTCGGCGTCGCGGGCGCCCAGCACCTGAACGCCCGACTGCCAGCCGAGTTGGCGCACCAGCAGGTCGGTGGCGGCGACCGGAATGCCGGAGCGGACCGCCTCGATCACCTTGAGCGCCACGCCGGCCCCGAAGCGGGTGGGTGCGACGAACACGCGGGCGCGGTCGTACCAGGGACCGATGTCCTCGGCACGACCGGCCAGCCTGATCTGGTCGGAGGCCAGGGCGGCGATGCGGCCGGAGCGGCATTCCCCGATGATGGTGACGGGGATCGCGCGGCCCAGCCGGTCGTTCAGGCGCGGCAGGATGTCCCTGGCCAGCCACAGCAGGCTGTCCTCGTTGGGGCTGCCGGGGGTGAGGGCGCCGACGAACAGGAAGCCGTCGCGCGCCTCCCACGGCGGCGTTTCCGCGCGGAGGGGAACGCCGTGGCTCAGGACATGGACGGTCCGCGCCCCGCCCCCGGCGAAGAGGCGGGCTTCGCGTTCCGAAACCGCCAGAACGCAGTCGGCCGAGGCGGCGAGGTCCAGTTCCGCCTTGAGCAGCCGCTTCGCCTCGGCGCGGGGCAGCGGCCTGCCCCGACGGCCGCCGCGCCGATGTCGCGCAGAGCGAACAGCGCTTCGGCGTCGTAGACCAGCCGCATGCCCGCGAACAGGCCGGACCGCCGCCTCATGATGTCGGCGACCAGGGCCATGTTCGGAGGACGGCTGACCAGCAGGATGTCGTAGAGGTCGCGGCGGCGTTCGAGGAAGCTCTCCAGCGTGCCGGCATGTTCGCCCAGCATCACCTCGACGTTGTCGGGCAGGGTCGCGTAGACCTCGTCCCACGACTCGTCGCCCCCCCACAGCGGGAAGAAGGTGACGTGGCAGCCGTGCAGGGACTGCAGCAGAAGCCGGGCGCGCGGATTGCCGGCGCCGCTGGTCTGGTGCGGGACCATGTTGTCCAGCACCAGCACCCTCGGTGCCGGAACCGACGCCCAGCGGTCGCGCAGCGGATGCGAGGCGGCGGGCGCCGGACGCCGGCGCAGCTCGTCGGCATGGCGGACCAGGAAGGGGCGTCGGTTGGTGCGCATCATGCCGGCGGCGGCATCCGCGCCGATGGCGCTGCCACCTTCCACATGAGTGAGAAGGACGGCAGGATCATAGACGACCCGAAAGCCCGCCCGCCGCACGCGGAAGCACAGGTCGGCGTCCTCGTAATAGGCCGGTGCCAGCCCGGTGTCGAACCCGTCGAGCGCCAGCCACAGCGGACGCGGGATCAGCAGGAACGCGCCGGAGACGAAATCGGCATCGCGGACGAAGCGGAATTCCGGCCGGTCCGGAGTCTCGCCCCGCCCGTATCCGGCCGTCGAGCCGTCGCTGAAGGCGATGCATCCGGCCTCCTGCAGCGCGCCGTCGACGTGCAGGATGCGCCCGCCGACCACGCCGATGGCGGGATCGCCGTCCAGGCGCCGCAGGGCGGTGGCCAGGGCGTCCCGATGGGGAAGGGCGTCGTTGTTGAGGAACAGGAGGTGGCGTCCGCGCGCGCGGGCGGCGCCCTGGTTGGCCGCCAGCAGGAAGCCGGCATTGTCCTCGTTGCGCAGGATGGTCGCGCCATGGATCCGACTGAGCAGGTCGGCGGTCTCGTCCTGCGAGGCGTTGTCGACGATGATGGTTTCGAACGTGATGCCGCGCTGGTCCGCCAGGGCCGTCAGGGTCTGGAGACTGAGGCCCGCCTGGTTGTGCAGCACCAGCACCACCGAGATGTCCGGCGGGACGTCGGGTGTGGCGGGGCCGGGCATGGACAGCTTCCGGCCGCAAGCCAGCCAGTCCGCCACGTCGCGCCGGGCGATGGCGCGGCAGCGCGATTTCAGATCCCCGGCGGCGGCGACCTCCCGCATCCCGTCCCGCATGCGGGTCCAGGCGGCCTCCAGCTGGCTTGCGATCCGGTGCGGGTCGAGGAGCGGCGAGGCCCGCAGGCGGTCGCGCAGCGTGCGGCGGATTTCGGCAAGCCCGTCGAGATCGGCGGCCAGGTCCGTCGCGATCCGGACATACTGGTCGGGATCGCGGGCGATCCAGCCGGAGCATCCGGCCGATTCCAGGATCGAAGCGCCCTGCCGTTCCGCCAGACCGCCCCTGTTCTCTCCACCGCCCGCCAGCGTGACGACGGGCACGCCCATCCAGAGGGCGTCGGGCAGGCAGAGGCCGCCGTTGGCGGGGAAGCTGTCGAGCGCGATGTCGATCTGCCGGAAGATGCGGAGATGGTCGCCGTACGGGCGGTGCAGATGATAGCCGACCCGCTCCGGATCAAGGCCGCGTTCCGCCAGCAGGGCGGCGAAGCGGGGACGGAATTCCCAGTCCCGTCCATGGCGCCCCAGCAGCACCAGGCGCGATCCCGGAACGGCGGCGAGCAGGTCGGCCCAGCGCTCCAGGCAGCGGCGGTTCAAGCGGAAGCCGCGCACCGCGCAGCCGAAGGTGACGCCGCCGCGCCCGGCCGCCGGCAGCGGCCCCACCGCCGGGGCGGAAGCGGGCGGCGTCCAGCTCCATTGCCCGCCCTCCAGGCGAAGGACCGCCTCGCCGTAAAGATCACGGGAGGAGTCGGGAATGGCGGTCGCATCGGCGATGAGCAGGTCGTACAGCC
This sequence comes from Azospirillum thermophilum, assembly GCF_003130795.1. Lineage (NCBI taxonomy): Bacteria > Pseudomonadati > Pseudomonadota > Alphaproteobacteria > Rhodospirillales > Azospirillaceae > Azospirillum > Azospirillum thermophilum. The sequence goes on along the minus strand of NZ_CP029357.1, from coordinate 463,823 downwards.
CGGCGCCTGTTCCCCATCCGCCGAACCAGCCGCATTGCAGCGGTGCGATCCGCCGGCGCAGCGCACGCAGGACCGGCGCCTGTCCGTGGAAGGCGTGGAGCCCCACCGTGTCCACCACCACCTCGATACCGTTGGCGGCGCAAGATGCCGCGAGGTCGGTGCCCGACAGCGGGTGCAGGGCGATGCGCTGCCGCAGGTCGGCCGGAAGCCCCGGCGCATCGTCGGTATAGAGGTGCAGCGCGACCGTCTCGGGATCGTGCGCGGCCAGGATCCCGTTGAGAAGCGCGTGGTGATAATGGGAGGCGAGATAGGCGACCCGCAGGCGGCGTCCGGGCGTGGAAGCGGGCATGGGGCGGCAGGCGTTGCGGCCGTGGACGGCGCCGTGGTCGAGGCCCCATTGCCGCAGCTCCCAGGCGCTTTCCTCCGCGTCATCCGCGCCGGCCATCGCCCGCAGATAGAGGCAGGCGATCGCGATCTCGGTGTCCTGGGGGAAGGCGGCGCGCGCCGCCGCCGTCACCCGCGCCACCTCCTCGGCATTGCCGAACGCGCTCAGCCATTCCAGCACCTCCAGATAGACGCGCCGGCGATTCCCGGCCGGGATCAGCCGCAGCAGATCGCCGGTCGCGGCATGGCCGGCGGCGTGAAGGCGCACTGCGACCAGCGCCGCCTCGTGATGCCCGCGGTCGCGGTACAGGAGGGCCGCCACATGCCGGGCGGCGGCTTCCCAGCAGGATCCGGATGCCGGCTCCCGCAATCCCCGGGCGAACAGCAGCCGAGCCGCCAGCGCCTGGGCCGAGGGCGGCAGCGGGACGAGCGCCGGAGTGGTGTCGAGGATGCGCAGGGCCTCGGCGTGGCGGCCCGCCAGACCGAGGATGTCGGCGTGCTCCAGCCAGCGCTCCGGCAGGTCGGGCGCCAGTTCACAGGCCTTCATCGTGGCCATCCGCGCCTCGGGCAGCCGGTCGTCGGCGGCCAGCACCCAGGCGAGCTGGCCAAGCACATCGCTTCGGGCCGGAGCGAGGCGATGGGCGTGGTGGAGGGCTTCCTCCGCATCGGCCAGCCGGTTCTGGCAGTGCCGCAGTTGGCCGAGGCAACGCCAGGCCTCGGCGTCCGTGGGGGTCAGCAGGACCGCCTTCTCGGCATGCCGCTCCGCCTCCTCCAGATCGCCCAGGGCCTGCTGGATGAAGCTCGCCATGATCCGGACCGGGCCGTGCTCGGGCGCAAGGTGCAGCAGGGCGCCGCACAGCTCCCGGGCCTCGGTCAGGTCGCCGGCTTCGAGCGTCAGCGTGGCGGCGTGGCGCAGCAGGTCGCCGTGGGCGGGTGCGAGGCGCCGGGCCCGCCGGGCCGCCAGCCGGGCGGCGCCGAGCCGGCCCATCTGATGAAGTGCGACGGACAGCGGAATCCACAGCTCCACATTGTGGCGGGCATGCCGCAGCAGAGCGTGCAGATGAGACCGCGCCTCGCGGCTCCTGCGCTGTCCGATCAGCGCCCAGGCGTACTGGCGGCGGGCGGCGGAATGGCCGGGTGCCTGGTCCAGCACGCATTCCATCAGCCACGCCGCGTCGACCGCCCGTCCGAAATGCAGCAGCACCTGCGCCCGGGCAACCACGGCCGGGATGAGCGAGGGGTCGAGGTCCTGGGCGCGGGTGAAAGCGTGGAGAGCCTCCTCCATCAGGCCCCGGTCGCGGTCGATCTGGCCCAGCAGGAGCCATCCCTCGGCCCAGCCGGGCCAGCGCTCGACGATCGAAGCCGTGGCGAGGCGGGCCTGCGTCGTCGATCCGATTTCACGCAGCATCGCAGCATGCGCCAGATGCAACGTCCGGTCGTCGGGAGCCAGCGCCAAGCCCTGCTTGATGAGCGGCCAGGCCTGGTCGGCGCGCCCATTGCGGAACAGCGCGGTGGCGAGCCGCCGCCGCGTGTTCCTGTCGTCGGGGGCGGTGGCGAAGGCATGCCTCAGAAGAGTCAGGCCCGGTTCGATTTCGCCCTTTTCCGTCAGGAGATGGCCGAGCTGTGCGAGCCGGTGGGGAAGGCGCCCGCGTTCGGCGGCGGCGTGGGACATCTCCAGCGCCTCGTCCAGCCGGCCCGAATCGGCCAGCACCCAGGCCAGCGTCACCATGGCCTCGTCGAGATCCGGCGCGAGCTCCAGCGCACGCCGGAGCAGCAGTTCCGCTTCGGCATGCCGGCCGGCCCGGCTGCGCATATGGCCGAGGTACCAATGGAGCGTCGCATGATCGGGGTGGCTTTCCAGCGCCGTCTCCAGCGTTGCCGCCGCCTCGTCCGGTCGTCCGGCCTCCCATTGCACCCAGCCCAGCGTCGCCGGCGCCTCCGCCGACTCGGGGTGTCGCGGCACGCGCATTCCGCATGGTAGATGGCCGTCTCCCAATCCGAACGGCCGCAGGCGTCCCAGACGAGGGCGAGACGGGCCTCCAGGCAACGGCCGTCGAGTGCCAGCGCCGCCCGATGGAGGTTCGCCGCGAAACCGGACCGGCCGAGACCCGACGCTTCACGCGCCAATGCCAGCAGGCGGTCTCGGGCCGCCGGCGTCGAGCTCAAGACTCTCCGAAGATGGTAATCCGGAAGAAGCTCCTCGATACCCAGGTCGGGAAGAACCCGACAGGTGTCTGCCGCGAGAACGACCAGAATGGTTGCATGAGAATCCATGCGGTCATTCAGAAACTTCTTGAGGTCCCCCCAGCTTCCGTCACGGACAACCGAAGCAATCTCTCCATATTTCTCAAGAAGCATGGTCTCTCCACGTCCGACCTGTAGATTCTCACGTGAGCAATCGGATTCACTCGAAGTCACAATTCGTTTCAATCCGGTGCAACTTGAGAATTGTCCCGAGGTGTCGTCTGTCAGCTATGAAACCGCAACGAGTGGCGAAGATTAAATTTTCTCTCATCGAATCGCCTGGCGACCATGTAAGTCATCCTCGCTTCGGAAATCAATTTCTACCTTTGAATTTATCATTGACTTTCCCTCTCCAGAATACTGAATGTGGACAGAGTGAGGCGGAATTAGATCTCTCTTGTCGATTTGGTTCGGCCAGGGGGCATGACGGGGGTTTCGGGCGGGGAATGGGCAAGATGCTGCGTGTGGGCCTTATGGCGACGATGGTCCTGGGTGGGGTCTCCGCGCTCGGCGCGACCGCACTCGCCCAGCAGGTTCCGACCCCCAACACCGACGCCCAGGTGAACGAGGCCTTCCGCGAGGTTCTGCGCAGTCCGGGCAATCTCCAGGCCGGGCAGACCTATGCGCGCCTGCTGGTCGCGGCCGGAAACTACGAAGGCGGTATCGCGGCGCTGGAGCGGCTGCTTCTCGATCCCGCAGCCGATCCGTCGATCCGGGTGGAGTTGGGCGTCCTTTACTACCGGGTCGAATCCTACGGTATGGCGGAAGGCTACCTGCGCGCCGCACTCGCCGATCCGCGCCTGTCGAACGAGGTTCGCAAGGTCGCGGAAAGCCTCGTGCAGGACATCGCGCGGCGCACCGCGCCGGGGGGCTTCCTGGTCGGCAGCCTGTCCGTGGGCTTGCGGGGACAAACCAACCCCACCGCCGCCGCCCGGTCGGACAGGCTGATGTTCGGCGGCGCGCCTTACACCAGGGGGGATGAGTTGCGGCGCAAGGGGGGAATGGACGCCTTCCTCAGCGCCAACGCCGCCCACGAATGGGATTTCGGTACGCAGGACAGCGCTACCCTGGTGACCACGGCGAACCTGTTCGCCAACCGCTACCGGAATGCGGCCGATTACAACACCCGGACGACCAAGTACGATCCCCGGGATCTGGTGGCACTGGGCGCGACGACCGGCGTCCGTTTCAAGCCGGCGCCGTCCGATGCCCCCGATCTGACGGTTCGGCCCTATCTGGCCGGAAGCGAACTGCTGCTGGACGGCCATCAGTACATGGCGTCCGCCGGTGTCGGCCTCGACGTCGACTACCGCCTCAACGGCGGCGCAACGCTGGTGGGGGCGACCTATGACATCCGCCGGACGGCCTTCGCCGACCGGGCCGACATCTTCGAATCCGGCGCCCAGAGCGGTTACGAGCAGTTCCTGCAACTGCGCGGCACGCAGGAGGTGGCGCCCCTGCAGACGGTGGGACTGGACGTCGTGCTGCGCGACCACAATGCCAGCCGCCGCTACTTCGCCTACCGGAGCGTCGAGGCGCGGGCGACCTACAGCGTGAATTACTCCAGCCCCTTCGGTGGAGAGGGGCGGCTGTGGGGCAGCAGCCTCTATGCCGGACCGACCCTGCGCCAGTATGACGGCTCCGACCCCTTGGTGGATCCCTCGGTCACCCGCCGGGATGTGGAATGGCGCGTCGGAGCAAAGCAGGTGGTTCCCGTCGTCGACTCCATCTCGCTCGTGCTGGCGGTCGAATACGCGACGTCGGATTCCAATCTGCCCAACTACTCCTATGGAAATCTGATCGGACAGACCAGCGTCGTCTGGAACTTTTAACCGCGGACAAGCGACCGGGCTCCCTCATACCGGATCGGATGGAACGAGAGAACGATGGCACCGGCAGATTCGAAAGATTGGTTGTTTGCGGTGGCTGCGCTGACGACGGTCGCCACCTCGACGGCTGCGGCGGATAGCTCCAGGGCCGGCGTCGTGACGGGTGCGGTCGCGTCGACCCGCAGCATCGCGGGCAGCGCGACGGCCGTGGCCCTCGGCGACGCCGTGCGAGCCGGGGAGGAGCTGCGGACGGGGCCGGACGGCATCATCCACATCCTGTTCCTCGACCAATCCTCGATCACCCTGGGCCCCGATTCCAGCCTGTCGATCGACGTCTTCAACCATGACGAGGCGAGCCGGTCGGGCAAGATCGCCATGACGCTGAACACCGGCAGCGTCCGGGTCGTGGGCGGGCTGAACAGCAAGGGGCATGAAACCGAGGTGCGCACGCCAAGCGCCACCGTCGGTATCCTGGGCGGCATCTCCATCGTCGAGACCAATGGGCAGAACACCTCCAGCACCTTCCTGTTCGGTCAGGAGATGCGGATGACGAACACCAGCGGCAACAGCCAGACCGTCCTGCGGCCGGGTTTCTCGATCTCCGGGTCGATCGACCGGATATCCTCGGCGGAGCGGCGGTCGCCTCAGCAGTTGTCGTCGCTCGCCAGCCGTTTCGAAGCCGGCCCGCCGCCCGGTGCGCCAGCCGGGACGCCGGAGCCGTCCGTGGCCGGGAGCCAGCCGGGTCCGGGCGCGGCCCCCTTGGTGTCGACCAGCGATCGGCCGACCGGAACCGACAATCCCGGATCGACCCTCGCCGAGGACCGGCTGGGCAACCCCGCGTCGAGTCTGGTGGGCGCAGCCATGTCGAACAACCGGCCCGACGTGATCAACTCCAGCGACACTCCTCCGCCGGTCAACAACGTGCGCACGGTGCCGCCGACCGTGACCTCCTGACGGGGGGCTGCGGCCCGCTCACGCCCATGCATGTTCTCCTGTGTTCGTCCTACCCCCATCTGCCGGAGACGCGGGGCGGGTTGCAGACCAGCACCGATGAGCTGGCCCTCGCCCTTCTGGACCGGGGATGCGGCGTGACGGTTCTATGCGGCCGCATGGATGGGCGGGAGAGCGGCCCCTCGCTCCGGCACGACCATTCCCTGGGCTATCCGGTTGTGCGGGCGGCGGATCCCGTCGCCGCGCTGGCTCAGGTCGCGGCGGACGCCGGGGCATCGGTGCTTCTGGTCCAGAGCGGCTACAGCCTTGCGGCAATGCTGGCGTCGGCCCTGGATACGGGGCGTCCCGCCGCCGTGTATCTGCACAATGTCGAGATCCATCGGATCGGCGGAACCCTGCCACCTGATCCCGCCATCCTGTACTTCGCCAACTCGCGCTTCACCGCCAGCCGCTGGAAGGCCCTGTTCGGGATCCGCTGCCACATCCTGCCGCCGGTCATTCGCGCCGACCGTTACCGCGTGCCCGGCACCGGCGATCGTGTGCTGTTCGTGAATCCGGTGCCGGAGAAAGGCATCGAGCGGGTGATGGAGGTTGCAGCGGGCAACCCGGACCTGCCCTTCCTGATCGCCGAGAGCTGGCATGTCGGGGAAGGCTGGCGGGCCTGGCTGCAACGGCGTTTCGGGGCATTGCCGAATGTGGAGTGGCGCCCCGCCACCGTGGACGTGCGCGAGCTGTTCCGCGATTCCCGTCTTCTGCTGATGCCGAGCGTATGGGAAGAGGCTTACGGCCGCACCGTGGTGGAAGCGCAGTTGAACGGCTTGCCCGTCCTGGCAAGCGACAGGGGGGCATTGCCGGCCACGGTTGGAGGGGAGGCGCCGTCCTGGACGCGCAAGGTCCGGGGGCGCTGTGGAACGAGACGGTGCGGAGATTCTATTTCGACATCACCGTTTGGGGAGAGGCTTCGGAGGCGGCAATCGCCAACGCTCGGCGGATGCTGGCCGATGGCGCCTGCGCGCTGGACGAAGCTCTGGGCCTTCTCGACCGGCACGGGCGCTGACATGAGCCGCCGTGCCGTCCGCCATCCCGGCGACGCCGCATCCGTTGCGTATCCGGTAACTCACCAGTTTACGTCATAGGCCAGATAGCGGGTCATGTACTCTTCGAACGTCCAGTGCTGGTTGTACCACCGGAAACGCATCCCCGGCTTGTAGAATTTCAAGCCCAGCCCCCGGGCGACCACGGGATCGATCGGTTCTTCCAGCGAATCCATGTCCGGAAGCATGCTCGCGGCGGCCCGCAGTCTCTGTCTGGCCGCATCGCCATCGCCTCCGATCAGCGCATGCATGGCATCGTACAGGCGGGCGGCCAGTTCGCCTATGGCATAGGCTCGGACATGGGCATAGCCCAGAAACATGTGGCGCTCCCGGAAATTGGCCCACACGTAATCCGCAATCCCGACATCGCAGTTGGCATCGCGGCTTTCCAGCTTGCTCCGCACCCTGTCCAGCGTCTCCTGCGGGTTCGGCATGCACGCGGCCGACCGCTCCATGTAGGCGGCCAGTGCGGCCGGACCGGTCAGTCCACTGGCCAGCACCTCCAGCGCCAGCCGGTTGCCATAGGGAAAGCGGCCCCACACATAATCAGGTTCAGGCACATTGCGCGGATCGCCGATGGTCGCGAAAGGCCAGAGGGCGGTCATTACGAAGCTGGGGAAAACGATCTTCGGACAATCGGAAGGGCAGGCGTTGCGAAGAAATGTCCGCAACGGCAGCCCATGGCGCCGGATGTCGCCCACGACCGTCCACGCCGGCAAATCGGGCTGGCTGTCGTACTGCTCCAGATACAAGGTGCAGCGGCGCAACTGTCCGGCCGTGGGTCTTTCCGGTTCCCTGCCCGGCGGGGCGTGATTCAAAACACAGAGATAGCCCTTGTCGTCACGGGCCGCAGCCAGCAGGCGTGCCAGGAACGGGATCTGGCAATTGCCGTACAACAGCACCAGTTCGGCATCACTGGCCTGGTTCCCATATAGAATCATGGTTCCTATCGGATCCTGCGCTGTCGGGGATGCGCGGCCTCGCTTGGTTTATGCATGAGGCCTCCCGATATCCCAAGCCGAAAAGGGCGGATCCTGTGCATCGGCCTGCGACACCGGGCGGGTTCCGGGGGGGATCGGCGCCGGCAACCAGCCCCCCGATCCGGCGGGCCGCCACGCTGGGTCTGGCGACAGGGTGGCGGGCAGGGTTGCGCGAACCGCGCCCCGCCGGCCCGTGCCGCCGACTTCGCCGGCCACGCTCGCGGGACCGTGTCGGGCGCCCCGTCGGTACATATACCCTCGGGTCGATTGATCCCGGACCCCGCCTGAACCGAACGTTGAATCGCGAGGCCGGTGGGTTCGGCGCCATGCCGGGCATCGGGCCGAAGGGGTGTGGACCGAAGCGGGGAATGAACGGCTATGAGCGCTCCTCTGACCGTGACGCGCATCGTCATCGCCAATCGCAATGCCGAGGGCGTGCAGAGCCGGGGCGACCTGCAGTTCGCTCCCGGCGCGTCCCTGTCCCCCGACGGCACGAAGGTCGCGTTCCACAGCGACTCCGGCGATCTCGTGGCCGGAGACACCAACCGGTACTTCGACGTCTTCGTCAAGGATCTGCAGACGGGCGAGGTCGTGCGTTACGTCCCCGCGCGCCTCAACAGGACAGGCATGACCTGGGCGGCGTCTGGCCGGTCTTTGTCGGGGACGGGTCCAGGATCGCGTTCAGAAGCCTCGAACCCGGCTATTCAGGCTTCAACGACTATGTCGCCATCGCCGATCTCAAGTCGGCGGCCGTCGATCTGGTCGACGATACCGAAGGAAACGACGGGTATCTCTTTTCCAAAGACGGCAGGACGATGCTCCTGACAAGCGCCGGCTCCGAGGTCTATCTCGTCGACATGCTCAGCGGCGCCCGGACGATGGTCAGCACGGACGTCAACGGCCGTCCCGCCGACGAGTCCGCCTATGGCATCTCGATGTCGGCGGACGCCTCGAAGGTCCTGATCTCCACCCAGGCCACCAATCTCGTCCCCGGCATCGAAAAGCCGGGGGGCGGCCTGCTCCTGCTCAAGGACACGGTCACCGGCGAGGTCTCGCTTGCCGCCCGGCACAGCATGTGGGGCCAGCTCTCCGCCGACGGCACCATGCTGCTGTTCGAAAGCGCGGAGAACGGCCTCGTGCCGGGCGACCAGGACAACCGTCAGGACCTCTTCCTGAAGGACCTGAAGACCGGGATCGTCACGCGGGTCAGCGGTGCCGCCGACGGCAGCGCGCCGAACGGCGCCGCGGGGCGGGGGGCGCTGTCGGCCGACGGCAGGCGTGTGGCCTTCGAAAGCTCGGCCAGCAACATCGTCCCGAATGACACCAACGGCCGGACGGACATCTTCGTCAGGGATCTGGTGAGCGGCGAGACGGTGCGGGTGACGTCCGGACCGGCCGGCGCCTCCGGTCCCGGTGGCGATCCCAGTGTGTACATCTGCGACTTCTCCGACGACGGCCGCACCCTGGTGCTCACGAGCAATGCCGGAGGCCTCGTTCAAGGCGACCGGAACAGGGGGTTCGACGTCTTCGTCGCCAGCTTGAGCGGCCGCGACGGGCAGCGGATCACCGGAACGATGGATGATGACCGCCTGACGGGCGGTTCCGGCGATGACGTCATCCACGGACTGGCGGGAAGCGACACGATCCTCGCGGGGGGCGACAACGATACCATCGTCGCGGGCGCAGGCGACGACCGTGTGGACGGAGCGGGCGGCTCCGACGACATGACCGGCGGCGACGGCCAGGACACGCTGGCCGGCGGTTCCGGTGCCGATACCGTCTTTGCCGGCAACGGCGGCGATCTGGTCGACGGCGCCGATGGTCACGACCTGCTGGGGGGCGGCCCGGATTCGGACAGCGTGACGGGCGGGGCCGGCAACGACACGCTCTATGCCGGCGACGACGGCGTGGCGGACACGCTCGTCGGCGGTTCCGGAGATGATCGCTTCTGGGTCAACGGTCCGGAGGACCGCATCGTTGAACGGCCCGGCGGGGGAATCGACACGGTGATCGCCCGCTTCTCCTGGACCTTGGACGACTCCCTGGAGAATCTGCGGCTGCAGGAAAAAGGCGCGTCCGCCAACGGGGCGGCCATCGGCAACCGCCACGCCAACCTGCTGATCGGCAACGGCGGGAACAACCGGATCGACGGGCTCGACGGCGACGACACGATCTGGGCGACCAGAGGCGACGACCGGGCCGACGGCGGGCCGGGCGACGATGTGGTCGGCGGCGGCGGCGGAAGCGACAGCGTCATCGGCGGGTCGGGCAACGACACGCTCTATGGCGGCGACGATGCGGCCGCCGATCTGCTGGCCGGCGGGCCGGGCGACGACGTCTACTGGATCAACGGCACCGCGGACATCTCGGCTCCTGCCGACGTCATCGAGGAGAAGCCGGGGGAAGGAACCGACGCGGTCCACGTCAAGGGCTCCTATCGGATGGCGGACTGGATCGAGATCCTGACGATGCAGGCGGAGCCGCGTGGCTCCGCATCCATCGCCTGGGGAAACGCGCTGTCCAACCACATCACCGGCAACGGGGCGGCGAACGGTCTTGCCGGTCTGGCCGGAGACGACACGCTGGTCGGGATGGCTGGCGACGACAGTCTCAGCGGCGGCCCCGGCGACGACCTTTGCATCGGTGGCGCCGGCAACGACAGCTTGGGACCGGCCGGCGCGCCGGAGGGAGACGGGAGTCCTGCCCAGGGCCGCGACACGCTGATCGGCGGTCTGGGCGATGACCGTCTCGATGCCGGCGGCACCCCGGACAGCCGCGGGCTGGTGGCCTTCGACGACGCTCCGGACCTGATCGTCGTCGGCCGCGAGGCCGGCGACGGGTTCGGCAAGGATACGATCGCCGGCTTCGACGCGGCCGGGGACCGCATTCTGTTCACCGGCTATTCGCCAAGCGACCTTGCCGCACCGGTGACGGTCACGGATGTGGCGCCCTATGCGCCCATCGAAGGCGCCATGTCCTGGCGCGCCAGATTCTCCTTCTCCGACGGCTCGACGCTGGAGGTCGGCGGGATTGCCAGGGGCCTTCCCTCCTTCACGCAGGGCAGCGACTACCTCTTCGCCGGGTCTCCTGTGCCGGGGCCGTAGCCGGATCGCCGGGACGCCCGGCCCCGTCCCGACGGTACCGGTGCGGCGCCGGCCGGCCGGAACAGCCCGGTCAGTCCGGCGGGGCGTCCGGGGGATGGGCTCCAGGATGGTCGTGGTCGTGGTGGTGATGCCCGTCGCCGGCTTCCCCGTCGCGCATCGGAATCACGACCGCGCGGCCATGGCGCACGCCGCGCTCGGCGATCACCCGTTCGGCCATGCCGCGCACCGCCGCCTCGTCGCCTTTCAGCACCGACACCTCCATGCAGCTTCCGTGGTCCAGATGGACGTGGAGCGTGGTCAGCGTCAGCTTGTGATGCTCATGAAAGGCGGTGGTCAGCCGCCTCGACAGCTCCCGCGCCGCATGGTCGTAGATATAGACGAGCGCCGCCACGCAGGGACCCGTCTCCCCCTCCGCCGCGGCGGCCTCCGCCAAACCGCTGCGGGCAAGGTCGCGGATCGCCTCGGACCGTCCCTGGTAGCCGCGCCGCTCGACCAGCCGGTCGATGTCGGCCAGCAGATCATCGTCCAACGTGATCGTCACCCGTTGCATGTCGCCTCCAACCGTGTGAGCTGGGTCAAGATGCCGCTGTGCCGCAAGTGTGATGATTCTTCGTAGACATCATACCCATCCGGCCGTATCGTTCCCGCCATGACCATAGGGCCACCCGCCGCGACCGTCCATCCGCAACCGGCGGGCGGGCGGGGGCGGCGCGCATGCCGCGACCGCGACCGGGGACCATGGCAGGAGCCGAACCGAACGGGGGATGCGATGGCGGCATGGCGGAGGAGTCTCGCCCGGGTGGCGACGGCCGCCCTTTTTCTGGCGGCGGCGGCCGGGGGACATGCGGCGGCGGCGGCCAGCCCCGGGGGCACGCTGACCTACTCCTGGACCAGCAACGTCGGGCCGCTCGACCCGCACCGCTATTCGCCCAACCAGATGTTCGCCCAGGCGATGGTCTACGAACCGCTGGTGCGCTACCGCGACGGCGGCACCATCGAGCCGTGGCTGGCCACCGCCTGGACCGTGTCGCCGGACGGCCGGACCTACGACTTCACCCTGCGCGAGGGCGTGGTCTTCTCCGACGGCACGCCGTTCGACGCGGCGGCGGTCAAGGCCAACTTCGATGCCATCCTGGCCGACCGCTCCAGGCATGAGTGGCTGGCGCTGATCGCGCAGATCCAGGCGGTCGAGGTGCTGGCCCCCCACAAGGTCCGCCTCGCCCTGAAGGCGCCCTACTACCCGACCCTGCCGGAACTGGCGCTGATCCGCCCGGTGCGTTTCGCCGCCCCGTCGGTCCTCGCCCCCGAAGGCGTCCGCTCCCCGGTCGGCACCGGGCCGTGGATGCTGACCGCGACGAAGAAGGGCGAATACGACGTCTTCACGCGCAATCCGTCCTATTGGGGGCCGAAGCCGGCCTACGAGCGCATCGTCGTCAAGGTCATCCCCGATCCCACCGCCCGCGCCGTCGCCTTCGAGACGGGCGAGATCGACCTGATCTACGGCGGCACCGGCCAGATCTCGGCCGACAGCTTCACCCGTTTCAAGGCGCGCGGCACCGGCCGGACCGCGGTGTCGCCGCCGCTCGCCACCCGGACGATGGCGATCAACAGCGGCCGTGCCCCGACCAGCGACCTTGCCGTGCGCCGCGCCATCAACCACGCGGTGAACAAGGATGCGATCATCGCCAAGCTGCTCTATGGGCTGGAGCCGCGGGCCGACACCCTCTTCGCCGCCAATTTTCCCTACACCGACCTCGGCCTGGCGCCTTACGCCCACGACCCGGCCCGGGCGGCGCGGCTGCTCGACGAGGCGGGCTGGACCCTGCCGCCCGGCGGGACGGTGCGCCAGCGCGACGGCCGGCCGCTGCGGGTGGAGCTGTGCTTCATCGGCAACGACGCGCGGGAGAAGGCGCTCGCGGAGGCGATCCAGGCCAACCTGAAGGCGGTCGGCTTCGAGGCCGTCCTGGTCGGCGAGGAGGAGAACGCCATCCAGGCCCGGCAGAAGGACGGCCGCTTCGGCCTGATCTTCGGCGACACCTGGGGGGCGCCCTACGATCCGCACTCCTTCGTGGGTTCGATGCGGGTGCCGGCGCACGCCGATTACCAGGCGCAGCGCGGCCTGCCGATGAAGGCGGAGATCGACGCCAGGATCGGCGCCGTGCTGGTGACCACCGACGAGACGGAGCGGCAGGCGCTCTACCGCGACATCCTGACCACCCTGCACGAGCAGGCGGTCTATCTGCCGCTGTCCTACCTGACCGTCATGGCCGTCAGCCGGGGGGTGGAGGGGGTCGGCTTCGGCGCCAGCGCCTACGAGATCCCGTTCGGCGCGATGCGGCCGGCACCCTGACGGCGGGAGAGGGACGATGCTGCGCTTCATCGCCGGCCGCCTGCTGACCCTGCCGCCGCTGCTGCTGGCGGTGTCGGTCGGCGTGTTCCTGCTGCTGCGGCTGGGGCGCGGCGACCCGGCGCTGGATTACCTGCGCCTGTCCGGCATCCCGCCGACCGACGCCGCCGTCGCCGCGGCGCAGCGGCTGCTCGGTCTCGACCGGCCGCTGGCGGAGCAGTATCTGTCCTGGTTGTGGCAGGCGCTTCACCTCGATTTCGGGCTGTCCTACGTCACCCGCCGGCCGGTGCTGGACGATCTGCTCTACTATCTGCCGGCCACCCTGCAGCTCGGCGCCGCCGCGCTGGCCGTCACGCTGGCGGTGAGCCTGCCGCTCGGCATGTGGGCGGCGCGGCACCGCGACCGCCTGCCCGACCATCTGGTGCGGGCGCTCGCCTTCGTCGGCGTGTCGATCCCGAACTTCTGGCTGGGCTTCCTGCTGGTGCTGCTGTTCGCCGTGACGCTCGACTGGCTGCCGCCGCTCGGCCGGGGCGGCTGGTCGCACATGGTGATGCCGGTGGCCGCGGTGGCGCTGATGTCGCTGTGCATCAACGCCCGGCTGCTGCGCGCCAGCATGCTGGAGACCGCGGGGCAGCGCCACGTCCTCTACGCCCGGCTGCGCGGCCTGCCGGAGCGGCGGGTCGTCCACGGCCACATCCTGCGCAACGCCCTGCTGCCCATCGTCACCGCGACCGGCATGCACATCGGCGAGCTGCTGGGCGGCACGCTGGTGATCGAGAACATCTTCGGCTGGCCGGGGGTGGGGCGCTATGCCGTCTCCGCCATCTACAACCGCGACTATCCGGTGCTGCAGTGCTTCACCCTGCTGATGACGGTGATCTTCGTGCTGTGCAATCTGGCCGTCGACATCCTCTATGCGTGGCTCGATCCGCGCATCCGGCTGGCGCGGGAGGTCGGGCGATGAGCGCGCTGATCCGGGACGACGCCGTGCCCGCCATCCGCCGCCGGCGGCTCCGGTGGCCCCGGCCCCGCCGCACGACGATGGCCGGGCTGGTCCTGGTCGGCGCGATGGCGCTGGCCGCCCTGGCGGCCCCCCTGCTGCCCTGGGATCCGGAAGCCGTCGACCTGATGGCCCGGCTGGAGGGGCCGGGCGCCGCCCACTGGCTCGGCACCGACCATCTCGGGCGCGACCTGCTGGCCCGGCTGCTGCACGGCGCCTCGGTGTCGCTGGGGGCGGTCGCCGTCATCGTCGCCCTGATCCTGGCGCTGGGCATCGGCGTCGGTGGCCTGTCGGGCTTCCTCGGCGGGCGGGCCGACCGGATCATCATGCGGGTGTGCGACGGCTTCCTGACCGTGCCGACCTTCGTGCTCGCCATGTTCATGGTCGGCGTGCTCGGCACCGGGCTGACCAACGTGGTGCTGGCGATCGCGCTGTCGCACTGGGCCTGGTACGCCCGCATCGTCCGCGGCATGGTGCTGTCGCTGCGCGAGCGCGACTTCGTGGCCGCCGCCATGGTCTCCGGCGCGTCGCGCCCGCGCGTCTTCATGGACCATATCCTGCCGGGGGTGCTGGTGCAGCTCGTGGTGCTGGCGACGCTCGACATCGGGCACATGATCCTGCATGTCGCCGGCCTGTCCTTCCTGGGGCTGGGGGTGACGCCGCCGACGCCGGAATGGGGCGTGATGATCAACGACGCGCGCGAGTTCATCTGGACCCAGCCGATGCTGATGCTGTGGCCGGGGCTGATGATCCTGCTGACGGTGATGGGCTTCAACCTGCTGGGCGACGCCCTGCGCGACCGGCTCGATCCGACGCTGGGAGGGGGCGACCATTGAGCGCGCATCGCCTGAGCGTGGAGGGGCTGCGGCTTTCCGCCCGCCGCGACGGCCGGCCGGTGGAGCTGGTGCATGGCATCGATCTGGCGGTGGAGCGCGGACGGGTCACCGCGCTGGTCGGCGCCAGCGGGTCGGGCAAATCCCTGACCTGCCTGGGGCTGCAGGGTCTGGCGCCGCCCGGGGTGGAGCGGCTTGCCGGCCGGGTCCGTCTGGACGGCGTGGCGGTCGAACCGGCGGCGCTGCCCGGCCGGGTGGTGGCGACGGTGATGCAGAATCCGCGCAGCGCCTTCAACCCGGTGCTGACCATGCGGGCCCACGCGCGCGAGACGCTGGCGCTGCGCGGGGATGCCGGCGCGCTGGACGAGCGTCTGGCCGAGGCATTGGCCGAGGTCGGCCTGCCCGAGCCCGGGCGCGTCGCCCGGCTGCATCCCTTCGAGATGAGCGGCGGCATGCTCCAGCGCATGATGATCGCCCTGGCGCTGCTGGCCGGGGTGCCCTTCCTGCTGGCCGACGAGCCGACGACCGACCTCGACCCGCTGGCCCAGGCGCATATCCTGACGCTGATCGAGCGGCTGGTCGCCACGCGGGGGCTGGGGGTGCTGATCGTCACCCACGACATGGGGGTGGTCGCCCGTCTGGCCGACGACGTGGCGGTGATGGAGGCCGGCCGCATCGTCGAGACGGCGCCGGTGGCCGACCTGTTCGCGGCGCCGCGCTCCGGCGCAGCCCGCGCCCTGCTCGCCGCCCATCGGGCGCTCTATCCGGAGGAGGTCGCGTGACGGTCCTGCTGGCCGCCGAGGCGGTGGAGAAGCGGTATGCCGGACAAGGCGCCTTCGGCGGCGGTCCGGCGAAGACGGTGCTGCGCGGCGTCAGCCTGTCGGTGCGCGAGGGGGAGAGCGTGGCGCTGCTCGGCGCCAGCGGGTCGGGGAAGAGCACGCTGGCCCGCCTGATGCTCGGCCTCGAACGGCCGGACGGCGGCACGGTGCGCTGCCTCGGCCGGCCGATCGACGGGTTGGACGCCGCCGGCCGCCGCGCCTTCCGCCGGTCGGTGCAGGCGGTGTTCCAGGACCCGCTGGGTGCCGTCAATCCGCGTCACCGGATCGGCCGGATCGTCGCCGAGCCGCTGCGCCACCTGACCGACCTCGACGCGCCGGGGCGGGCGGCGCGGGTGGCGGACCTGCTGCGGCTGGTCGGGCTGGCGCCGGAGGATGCCGGCCGGCTGCCGGGGAGCTTGAGCGGCGGTCAGGTCCAGCGCGTCTGCATCGCCCGCGCGCTCGCCCCGGAACCCCGGCTGATCCTGCTGGACGAGGCGGTGTCGAACCTCGACCTCGTGCTGCAGATCCAGATCATGGAGCTGCTCGCCGGGCTGCGGGACCGGCTGGGCACCGCCTTCCTGTTCATCACCCACGACGTCCGGCTGGTCCGCCGGTTCTGCAGCCGGGTGGCGGTGCTGCACGACGGGGAGCTGGTGGAGGACCGGCCGGTCCGCTCCCCTCTCGTCTTCGACCACCCGGCGGCACGGGCGCTGCTCGGCGCCGTGCTGCCCGCGACTCCGGAAGCCGCCCGACCGCCGCGGTGACGGCGGGAGGAGCCTGTCCTCCCGCCCCGGCCCTCACAGTCCCGGCCCTTACAGATCCGGCCCTCACAGATCCGGCCAGGTCTCCGTGACCAGCCGGCGCACGTCCTCGGCGCTGTCCAGCGACAGGGCCATCTCCGCGATGCGGCGGCAATCCGCGATCCGCAGCGTGCGGATGAAGGCCTTGAGGTCGGCGATCACCGCCGGGGTGGCCGACAGCTCCGTCACGCCGAGCCCGATCAGCAGCGGCGCCGCCATCGGGTCGGAGGCGGCGCCGCCGCACACCGCCACCGTGCGGCCGAGCACCTCGGCCCCCGCCACCGTCTGGCGGATCAGCCGCAGCACGCCGGGATGCAGCGCGTCGAGCTGGGCCGCCACATGCGGGTTGCCGCGGTCCATCGCCAGCACATACTGCGTCAGGTCGTTGGTGCCGATGGACAGGAAGTCGGCGACGATCGACATGCGGTCCGCCACCAGGGCCGCCGCCGGCACCTCGATCATCGCGCCGACCTCGATGGGCTCCGCCCGGCCCAGCCTCGCCCGCTCCTCGTCGACCATCGCCCGCACCGTCCGCAGCTCGGCGGGCGAGGCGATCATCGGCACCATGATCCGGCAGACGCCGGCCGGCCTCACCCGCAGGATGGCGCGGATCTGGGCGCGCAGCAGCTCGGGCTCGCGCAGGCCGACGCGCACGCCACGCAGGCCCAGCACCGGATTCTCCTCCTTCGGCAGCGGGAGGTAGGGCAGGGGCTTGTCGCCGCCGACGTCCAGCGTGCGGATCACCAGCGGCCGGCCGCCGAGATCGTCGGCGATCTGCTGGTACTGCCGGTACTGCTCGTCCTCCGACGGGGCGGACTGGCGCTCCAGGAACAGGAATTCGGTGCGCAGCAGGCCGCAGCCCTCCGCCCCCTCGGTCACCGCCCCCGGCGCGTCGCTGACCCGGCCGAGGTTGGCGAGGACCTCGATCCGCGTCCCGTCGGCGGTGCGGCAGGGCTCATGCGCCGTCCGCCGGTTCTCCTCCCGCCGTGCGGCGCGGCTGGCGACGGCGCCGCGCGTCGCCTCCATCGCCTCGGCCGGCGGGGAGACGCGGATCTCGCCGCGGTTGCCGTCGACGATGACGGAGGCGCCGTCCGGTATCCGCTCCGCCTGCCGGCCGACGGCGACCACCGTCGGCACCCCCAGCGCCGCCGCCAGGATCACCGCGTGCGAGGTCGGGCCGCCATGCACCATGCAGATGCCGCCGAGACGCCCCGCCGGCACCCCGGCGAGGTCCGAGGGCAGGATCTCGTCGGCCAGCACGATGCTGCCCTCCGGCACGCCGGCGAGGCCGACGCTCGGCTCCCGGCCCGACAGCGCGGCCAGCACCTGCTGTTCCAGGTCGCGCAGGTCGGCCGCCCGCTCCGCCATGCGCGGGTCGGCGAGGCGCGACAGCACCTCCGCTTGGCCGCGCGCCGCCCGGCTCCACGCCCATTCGGCGCTCTTGCCGGCGCCGATGTCGGCCAGCGCGCCGTCCAGCAGCTCCGGATCGGCCAGCAGCTCCTGGTGCGCCTGGAAGATCGCGGCATGCTCGGGCATCCGGCGCGCCGCGTCCGACAGGCCGGCGACCACGCGGTCGAGCGCGCCGCGCAGCCGCCGCTCCTCCTCGGCCGCGCCGCGCCCCTCCTCCCGGACCGTGACCGCGGCGCGGAAGCGGCGCAGCGCGGTGCCGACCGCCACGCCGGGAACGGCGATGGTGCCCTTCAGCAGCACCTCCTCGCCCGGTGCGAAGGGCGGCCCGATCTCCTCCGCCACCGCGGGGGCGGCAGCGGGGGCGGCAGTCGCGGCGGCGGGCGGCGGCCCCTCGACGATCTCGTCGCCGAGGCCGCTCTCGATCAGCCCGGCCAGCGACTCGACCACGCCCGGCGCGCCGGGGCCGGTGGCGCGCACCGTCAGCTCGTCGTTCGCCACGGTGCCGAGCCCCATCAGCGCCACCACGCTCTTGGCGTTGGCGGTCTGGCCGCGGCAGAGGATCGTGACGGCGCCCGGATGGGCCTTGGCGGCGGCGACCAGCGCGGCGGCCGGCCGCGCATGCAGCCCGTGGGCGATGCGCAGCCGCACCGTCCGTTCCGCCGTCTCCCCGCCGGCTCCGGGTCCGGCCGCGGGTCCGGCCGCAGCCGCCGGCGCTGCGGCGGCCGGCGCGGTCCCGCCCTCCACCGTCATCACCGGGGCGCCGGCCGCCACCTCCCGGTTCACGGTGCGGCCGTCGACGGTGAAGCCGTCATTCACCACCACCATCATGCTGACCAGGCTGTGGGCGCGGCTGCCCACCAGATCCATGTCGAAGGACAGCAGCAGGTCGCCGGTCCGCACCGGCTGGCCGTCCCTGACATGGGCGGTGAAGCCCTCGCCGTTCAGCCCGACCGTATCGACGCCCAGATGCAGCAGGACCTCCGCCCCGCTGGCCGCGCGGATGGTGCAGGCGTGGCGGGCGCGGTGGACCGACAGCACGACGCCGTCGCACGGCGCGCGCAGCTCGTTCACCGTCGGGTCGATCGCCATGCCGTCGCCGACCAGCCCCTGCGCGAAGGCCGGATCGGGCACGTCCTCCAGCGGCATGGCCCAGCCGGCAAGCGGTGCGGCAAGCGTGATCGCGCTCATGATGTCCTTTCCCCCCTTCGCCAGTGTCGTCGGTTTCCTGTCGTCACTGAACGCTTCGCCCCGGCCTTCGATCCAGCGGGGGCTTGGCACTTGTCCGGAGGATTGGACGCCCGCGCGCGGATTTCGTCAACGCGCACGGCCGCGGCGGCGGCGTTAACCGGGGATTCATCGACGGGTTGTCAAATATTACGGGTCAATATCGTCAACGGGCTGGAAAATACACTGCTGAGGCGATGCGGCCGCTGGCGGCCGGCGTTTCCAGGGGAGGGGGCAGATGGTTAGGGTGGAGTCGCAGACCGGTCCGGGAAAGGCCGGCGGAGCGCAGTCCGGCGCGGCGTCCCGAAGCCGGTCTTTCGGCATCGGGCGCAAGCTGCTGGTGTCGGTCGGCGCCATCTCGGCGCTTGCGGTTCTGGGGGCCGGAGTCGGCTGGCTGTCGTTCAACACGGTGGACGAGGCGCTGACCCAGGTCACCGGCACCAGCATGCCCAGCCTCGCCGCCGCCCACGGGCTGGACGCGGAAAGCTCGCGCATCGTGGCGCTCGCCCCGGCGCTGGCCGCGGCCGACACCCAGACGGCGCGCGAGGCGCTGAAGCAGGACCTGCTGCGCCGCCAGACCCTCCTCAACTCCCTGATCGCCGATGCCGAGCGGCTGGGCGCCCGCAAGGAGGCGCTGGACCGGATCCGCAGCGAGGCGTCGGCGATGTTCGGCAACCTCGGCCGCCTCGACGCCTCGGTGCAGGCCCGCCTCGGCGCGGCGGAGCAGGGGGCCGGCATCCTCGCGGGCATCAACACGGCGCACCGCGACCTGCTGGCCATCGTCGGGCCGCTGGTCGACAAGCGCTCCGGCGCCATGGAGAAGTCGGCCAACGATCTGGAGACGGTGGTCACCGCCACCGCCGAGAAGCTCGGCAACCAGACCAGCGGCAACCTGATCGCGGCCTACGAGATCCGCCAGTCCATCTCGACGATGGGCGAGGCGCTGCGCGCCCTGCCGCTGGTCAATGCGCCGGACGCGGTCGGCGAGCTGATGTCCACCTTCATCTCGGCCACCTCCTCGGCCATGATGCGCGGCAAGCGGCTGGCGCAGGACGAGGCCGGCGCCGCCCTGATGCCCGACATCGAGGAGCTGGTGAAGTTCGGCGTCCGGCCGACCGACGTCTTCGAATGGAAGCAGCAGCTTCTGACCGGCGCCCTCCCGCCGGCCGAGCGCGAGGCGCAGAACGCCCGCATCGCCGAGGCGGCCCGCCGCGCGGCGGAGCTGGAGAAGAGCGCGATCGAGAAGGTCGACACCCTGACCCAGAAGGCCCGGCTCGCCTTCACCATCTCGACGCTGGAGCTGAAGTCCGACGCGTCCGAACGGCTGGTGGACGTGAAGCGCGACCTCGCCGGCCTGCGCACCCTGCTGGAGGTCGCGGCCTACGGCAACCTGCTGGCGGGCCAGATGAACCAGGCCGGCACCGCCCCGACGCTCGCCGCCATCGACGATCTGGAGAAGGCCTTCGCCGCCGGGCAGCAGGAGTTCGCCAAGCGCCTCGACCGCCTCGTCAAGGATGACGACGCCGCGGCCCTGCTGGAGCGCGCCCGCGCCCTGGTGGCCTTCGGCGCCGGTGAGAAGAGCATCTTCGCCGTCCGCCGCTTCAGCCTGAAGGTCGACCAGGAGGGGACCGGCCTGCTGGCCGCCAACGCCCAGTCCGCCGCCCGCCTGGCCGAGGCCGCGACCACCCTCGTCCAGTCGGCCGGCGAGCTCGCCGGCCGTGCCTCCGCCGACGCCGGGTCCGCGGCGCGCAGCGGCCGGCTGTGGCTGACCGGCCTCGCCGTCTTCTCGGTCGGTGCCTCCATCCTCATCATCTGGCTGGTGGTCGGCCGTCACATCGTGGCGCGGCTGACCGCGCTGGCGACCGCCATGCGGGCCATCGCCGCCGGCCGGCTGGACCATCCGATCAAGGCCGACGGCAGCGACGAGATCACCGACATGGCCTCGGCCCTCGTCGTCTTCCGCGACACCGCCCGCGAGGTGGAGGCCGCCAACGCCCGTGCCGAGGCCGAGCGCGCCCGCGCGGCGGAGGACCGGAAGACCATGCTGCTGTCGCTGGCCGACGACCTGGAGCGCAGCATCAAGTCGGTGGTGGGCTCGCTGTCGAAGCAGGCCGACCACATGCACAGCATGGCCGGCGAGATGACCCAGTCCGCCGAATCGAACCGCTCCGTCGCGTCGGAGGCGGCGGTCACCGCCGACCAGACCCGCAGCAACGTCGAGACCATCTCCGCCGCCGCCCAGCAGCTCTCCGCCTCCATCGCGGAGATCACCCGGCAGGTCGCCGACTCCGCCCGCTTCGCCGGCAACGCCGCGACCGAGGCGCAGCGGACCGACGAGACGGTGCGCACCCTGCAGGACGCGGCGACCGAGATCGGCAAGGTGGTGGAACTGATCAGCGCCATCGCCAACCAGACCAACCTGCTGGCGCTGAACGCCACGATCGAGGCGGCGCGGGCCGGGGAGGCCGGCAAGGGCTTCGCCGTGGTGGCGAGCGAGGTCAAGCATCTCGCCAGCCAGACCGCCAGCGCGACCGACCAGATCTCCCAGCAGATCTCCGCCATCCAGTCGGTCGCCTCGGATGCCGCCGTCGCCATCCGGCGCATCGTGGACACCGTCGGCACCATCAACACCATCTCCACCGGCATCGCCGCCGCCGTGGAGCAGCAGGAGGCCGGCACCCGCGAGATCGCCCGCAACGTCGAGCAGGCCGCCAACGGCACCAACGCCCTGTTCCAGAGCCTGGAGACCGTCTCGACCGCCGCCGCCCGCACGGGCGCCGCCGCCACCGAGGTGCTGAACGCCTCGGCCGACGTCTCCCACGACGCGGAGACGCTGAACCACGACATCGAGAAGGTCCTGCAGCAGATCCGTTCGGCGTCGTGACCCCGCTCCTTCCAGGCGGATCAGCGACAGACTGACGCAGGCGGCCGGACCTTCGGGTCCGGCCGTTCGCCGTTCAGGACCCAACCTCTTGCATCACCCCGTTTTCGCCCCATGCTTCGGGCTAAACCATCGGGATCGGCGATCCTGTCGCAACCTTGGGCAAGCTGGGCTGTATTACCATCTTGAGTTTGTGACGTTACAACCGTCAGTCAATATGCGGGAGACCGGCTATGGCGCTGCATCCCTTTGCATTCCTACAGAAAATCGGCAAGGCCCTGATGCTTCCGGTGGCGGTGCTCCCGGTGGCCGGCCTGCTGCTCGGCATCGGTGCCGCCAACTTCGAGTGGATGCCGCCGATCCTGTCGATGCTGATGAAGAATTCCGGCGACGTGATCTTCGGCAACCTGCCGCTGATCTTCGCCATCGGCGTGGCGCTGGGCTTCACCGAGAATGACGGCGTGTCGGCCGTCGCGGCGGCCATCGGCTACATCGTGATGCTGGCCACGCTCGGCGTGATGGCCGGGGTCTGGGGGATGGAACCCAAGACCATCATGGGCATCAAGTCGATGGAGACCGGCGTGTTCGGCGGCATCCTGGCCGGCGGTCTCGCCGCCTTCATGTTCAACCGCTATTACAAGATCAACCTGCCGGCCTATCTCGGCTTCTTCGCCGGCAAGCGCTTCGTGCCCATCGCGACGGCGCTCTCCGCCATCCTGCTCGGCATCGTGCTGTCGGTGGTGTGGCCGCCCATCCAGTCGGGCATCGACCATTTCTCGCGCTGGGCGGCGGTCAACGATCCGCGGACGGCGGCGACCATCTACGGCTTCGTCGAGCGCCTGCTGATCCCCTTCGGCCTGCACCATATCTGGAACGTGCCCTTCTTCTTCGAGATCGGCAGCTTCACCGACGCCGCCGGCAAGGTGGTCCACGGCGACATCAACCGCTACTTCGCGGGCGACCCGACCGCCGGCATCCTGTCCGGCGCCTTCCTCTTCAAGATGTTCGGCCTGCCGGCCGCGGCGATCGCCATCTGGCATGCCGCCCTGCCGGAGAACCGGGTGCGCGTCGGCGGCATCATGATCTCCGCCGCGCTGACCTCCTTCCTCACCGGCATCACCGAGCCGATCGAGTTCTCCTTCCTGTTCCTCGCCCCGGTGCTCTACCTGATCCATGCGGTGCTGGCGGCGACCTCGCAGTTCCTGATGAACTCGCTCGGCGCCCACATGGGCTTCACCTTCTCGCAGGGCGGCATCGACTTCGTCCTGTTCAACGTGCTCAGCCCCAATTCGCAGAAATGGTGGCTGGTCCTGATCCTCGGGCCGGTCTACGCCGCCATCTACTACACGGTCTTCCGCGTCACCATCCGCGTCCTCGACCTCAAGACGCCGGGCCGCGAGGCGGTGGCGGCGGACGGCGAGGTCGCGACGAGCGGCACCGAGCGGGCGCGCGATCTGGTCATCGCCTTCGGTGGCCGCGGCAACATCGCCAACCTCGACGCCTGCATCACCCGCCTGCGCGTCGTCGTCCGCGACCCCGGCCGGGTGGACGAGCCGAAGCTGCGCGGCATGGGCGCGTCGGGCGTGCTGCGCGTCGGCGACAGCGTCCAGGCCGTCTTCGGCACCCTGTCGGAGAATCTGAAGACCGAGATGCAGGAGTATCTGCGCTCCGCCGGGGCGGAGGCCGACGCGGCGCCGGCCGCGCACCCCGGGACCCAGCCGGCCGCCGCCGCGCAATCCGCCCCGGCGGCGCTGCCCGCCGCCCGGGCGGCCAGACTGCGCGATGCGCTCGGCGGGGCGGGCAACCTGCGGGACGTCGCCGCCTTCGCCGTGACCCGGCTGCGGGTCGAGCTGGCGGACGGTTCGCGCGTCGACCAGGGGGCGTTGCGGCAGGCCGGCGTCCGCGCCGTGAGGAGTGTCGGCGCCAACGGCTTCGACCTGATCGTCGGCAACGAGGCCGGCGCTCTGGCCGAGGCGTTGCGCTCCGGCGCCGGCGGCCGCCGCGCGGCGGAATAGGCCGGGGCGTCGGGGCGGCCGATCCATAGGTTCCGTCACTGCCGGCATAGACGGAATGGATTGGACCGATGGGCCGGGTGCCGCTGTCATCGCGCGACCGCCGCAAGGCGCCAGCACGACGATCCAGCGCGACGAGAGGGGCACCCGTGACCGACCGGCTTTCCGAAGGCGACATCAACCTCGGCCCCCGGCGGGCCGCCTGGACAGCCGCCCATCACGGCCCGGCCTCCGGCGCCCTGGTCGCCCGCGACTCCGCGGCCTTCCTCAGCCAGTCGCTGTCCACCCCCTGCCTCACCGCGATCCGCAAGGCGGAAGGCATCTGGATCGAGGATGCCGACGGCCGGCGCTTCATGGATTTCCACGGCAACAGCGTCCACCATATCGGCTACGCCCATCCCCGCCTGCGCGAGGCGCTGAAGCGCCAGCTCGACGGCCTCACCTTCGCCCCGCGCCGCTTCGCCTGCGACGAGGCGGCGGCGCTCGCCGAGCGGCTGGCCGCCCTGTCGCCGACCGGCCCGGGCTCCCGGGTGCTGTTCGCGCCCGGCGGGTCGGAGGGGATCGAGATCGCGCTGAAGCTCGCCCGCCTCGCCACCGGCCGCTTCAAGACCGTCTCCTTCTGGGACGCCTTCCACGGCGCCGGCTTCGGCGCGTCGAGCGTCGGCGGCGAGGCGGTCTTCCGCTCGCACGGCATCGGGCCGCTGCTGCCGGGGACCGAGCATGTCGCCCCCTTCGCCTGTTCCCGCTGCCCCTACGGCTTCCCGTCGGCCGGCGCCGTCCCGGATCTCGACGCCTGCCGGATGGCCTGCGCCCGCATGCTGCGCTACGTGCTGGAGAAGGAGGGCGACGTCGCCGCCGTGGTGGCGGAGCCGGTGCGCGCGGTCCCCTACGTGCCGCCCCCCGGATTCTGGGCCGCGGTGCGGCAGGCCTGCGACGAGACCGGCACGCTGCTGATCTTCGACGAGATCCCGACCGGCCTCGGCAAGACCGGCCATCTCTTCACGCATGAGCCGTTCGGCGCCGTGCCCGACATCGTCGTGCTGGGCAAGGCGCTGGGCGGCGCCATGCTGCCGCTTTCCGCCGTCATCGCCCGCGCCGGGCTGGACGTGGCGGGCGACCGCGCGCTCGGCCATTACACCCACGAGAAGAACCCGCTGCTCGCCCGTGCCGGGCTGACGACGCTCGACATCATCCGCGACGAGGGGCTGGTGGAGCGCGCCGCCACGCTCGGCCGCCACATGGCCGGCCGGCTGACCGACCTCGCCGCCCGCTTTCCCGGCATCGCCGGGGTGCGCGGCGCCGGCCTGCTGCAGGGGGTGGAGCTCGTCACGCCGGACGGACGGCCCGATGCCGACCGCGCCGAGGCCGTGCTCTACGCGGCACTCTCCCGCGGCCTCAGCTTCAAGGTGTCGATGGGCAGCGTGCTGACCCTCTC
Organism: Azospirillum thermophilum; assembly: GCF_003130795.1. Taxonomy (NCBI): domain Bacteria; kingdom Pseudomonadati; phylum Pseudomonadota; class Alphaproteobacteria; order Rhodospirillales; family Azospirillaceae; genus Azospirillum; species Azospirillum thermophilum. Next base: position 438,477 of record NZ_CP029357.1, on the reverse strand, counting down.
CCCGCCGCTGACCATCGCCCGCGGCGACCTCGACCGCGCGCTCGACATCCTGGCGGAGTGCTTGTCGGACAGGCCCTGCTAGTCCAGATGCCGCCGCAGCGCGTCCACCACCAGGGCGGGGGCGGTCAGGTGGGGCAGGTGGCCGGCGGCGTCCAGCACCTCCATGACGCTGCCGGCGATGTGCTCGTGCAGGTATCGCGCGGCCTCGTCCGACACGGCGGGATCGTGGCGGGTCTGCAGCACGACGGTCGGCACGCGCAGCTCGGGCAGGCGGGCGCGCAGGTCGATGTTGAGGATCGTCAGCAGGATCGACAGGACGAGGTCGGGGCGCATCTCCTGCAGGTTCTGCACGAATTCCCGCACCGTCGGGTTGCCCGGCGGGGCGGACACCACGGTCCGGCCGTAGGTCTCGCTCCACGCCACATAGTCGCGGGTGGCGGCGTCGATCAGCAGGCCGAGGTCCATCTTGGTGAAACCGCCGCGATAGCCCTCGTCGTCCAGGTAGCGGGCGGAGGACCCCAGCATCACCAGCTTGCGGAAGGCCTGGGGCTCCCGGATGGCGGCCAGCGCCCCGACCATGCCCGCCACCGAATGGCCGACAAAGTCGCAATGCGCGATCCCCAGCTCCTGCAGCGCCTCCAGCAGGTCCTCCGCATAGGCCTCCAGCCGGGAATAACGGATGGCGTCGTAATGCCAGCGGTCGTCCGGTCCCAGCCCGGCGAGGTCCAGCAGCACGATGCGGTAGCGGTCGCCGAAGGCCTCCGCCACATGGCGCCAGGCCGCCTGGTTGGTGCCGAACCCCGGCGCCAGCACGAGGACCGGGGTGCCGCTGCCGCTGACGCCGACGTTCAGCCGTTCGAGGATCTTGTTGCGGAGACCGGCCATGACGGACCCTGCGTTGCCAGACACGATGCAAATTGGCGCGGCCGGCGGCCCGCTCAAGTCGGGCGGCCGTCCTATGACGCGGTGTCCTGTGACGGAGTGTCCTGTGACGCGGTGTCCTGGCGGCGGTCCCGCTATGCCGGGCTCGGCTGCCGCAGGCCGCGGGTCGACCCGCGCACGACGCAGGTTCCGGTCAGCACCACCTTGCGCACCGGCCGTTCCGGATTGTCCAGCCGCTCGAACAGCAGGGCCATGGCGGCGTCGCCGATCTCCTGGACCGGCTGCTCGATCACCGTCAGGCCGGGGCCGACCAGTTCCGTCCAGGGCTCGTTGTCGAAGCCGGCGAGCCCCAGATCCCCCGGGATCGACAGGCCCAGCCGGCGCACCGCCTTCACCACGCCCATCAGCAGCAGGCTGTTGGACACCACCACCGCGTCGGGCCGCTCCCCCGCCGCCATCCAGGCCAGCAGCTCCGCCTCCGCCGCCTCGGCCCGCGGGGCGACGAAGCGGGCGGCGGGCTCCAGGCCGCGGGCCGCCATGGCGGCGCGATAGCCCTCCTGCCGTTCGGCGCCCGTCGTGCTGGTGTTGCCGAACAGCCCGCCGATCCGGCGGTATCCCCGCTCCACCAGATGGTCGACCAGCATCGCGGCGGCCTGCCGGTTGTCGAGGATCACCGCGTCATGCAGCCCGGCCGGCTCGCCGCGGTCGATCAGCACGACGGGGAAATCCAGCCCGAACCGTTCCAGCTTGCCCAGCGTCTCGCGGGTCGGGGCGAAGATCAGTCCGGTGACCCGCTCCTCCTGCATCAGGCGCAGATACATCGCCTCGCGCTCGGGGTTCTCGTCGGTGTTGCACAGGATCACCCGCATGCCGGCGTGATAGGCGGCATCCTCCACCGCGCGGCTGACGGCGGTGAAGAAGGGATTGCGGATGTCCGACACGATCAGCCCGATGGTCTGGCTGTGCTGCGAGCGCAGCCGCCGGGCCGACAGGTTGGGGCGGTAGCCGGTGCGGCGCACCGCATCCTCCACCCGCTTGCGCAGGGCCTCGCTGACCGGGCCGTTGCCCAGCACCCGCGACACCGTGGCGACAGACACCCCGGCCTCGCGGGCAACGTCCTTGATGCTGACGCTCATGGTGGGATCGGCTCCGCTCTTCCTCGAATGCGCTGTAAACGTTATCAGCGCCGCGGCTCTAGAATGGGATGTTTTGCCCCGGCCGTCCATAGCCTTCAGTTGAAAAATCGCATGCTGCAATGCGGTGCGCGTTGACAGCGCTATTGTAATCGTTTTCAATGCGTCTCAGAGAACGTCACAATAAGCACCCGCGGAGGAGGCGGACCCGCCATGGCCCCCGACACCCTCACTGCCCCGCTGCTCCCGGACCTCGTCCGGCTCGCGGCCAGCCCGGCCGGCAAACAGGACGCGATCGGGCAGGCGGCCCAGCTCCTGGTCGCCGCCGGCTGCATCGACCCCGCCTATGCCGACAGCATGCTGCGGCGCGAGGCGGTGGCGAACACCTACCTCGGCCATGGCGTCGCCATCCCCCACGGCATGGTGGAGGACCGCAACATGGTCCGCCGCAACGGCATCGCGGTGCTCCAGGTGCCGGGCGGGGTGGAATGGAACCCCGGCCAGACGGCCCATCTCGTCGTCGCCATCGCCGCCCAGTCCGACGCGCACATCGGCATCCTGCGCCGCCTGACCCGGCTGATGCAGGACGAGGCGCGGCTGTCCTCCCTCTTCACCGCCACCGACCCGGCCCTGCTGATCGCCGCCCTGTCGGAGGATCAGGCGGCCCCCGTCGCCGGCCCCGGCGGCGACCTCGCCGAGAGCTTCGAGTGGGTGGTGGACTATCCGACCGGCCTGCACGCGCGCCCGGCCTCGACCTGGGTGGAAACGGCGCGCAGCTTCGCCGCCCGCATCCAGGTGCGCCACGGCGACCAGGTGGCCGACGCCAAGGCGCTGGTCTCGCTCCTCCAGCTCGGCCTGCGCGCCGGCGACGGCATCGTCGTCTCGGCGGAGGGGGGCGACGCCACCGCGGCGCTCGCCCGGCTGAAGGCGGTCATCACCCGCCTCAGCGCGCAGGAGAAGGCGGACGCCAAGGCCGCGGCCCTGCGTGCCCGCAGCGCCGCCCAGGGCTGGACCCCGCCCGGCGCGCTGCCCGTGGTGGTCGGCATCGGCGCCAGCCCCGGCCTCGCCATCGGCCCGGTGCATGTGCTGCCGCCGGCCGACCTGACGGTGCCCGACCAGCCCTCGCCGCTGATCAACGGCGGCGACCGGCTGCACGAGGCGCTGACCCTGACCCGCCAGCACCTGAAGGCGCTCGCCGACGATACCGGCCGCCGGCTTGGCGCCGCCGAGGCCGGCATCTTCCGCGCCCAGGCGGAGCTGCTGAACGACACCGACCTCATCACGCTCGCCTGCCAGCTCATGGTCGAGGGGCACGGCGTCGCCTGGTCGTGGCACGAGGCGGTGGAGCGCACGGCGGGCAGCCTGTCGGCCCTCAACAACCCGGTGCTCGCCGCCCGCGCCGCCGACCTGCGCGACGTGGGCCAGCGGGTGCTGGCGCGCATCGACCCGTCGCTGCGCATCGGCTCCATCCACGACCTGCCGGACCAGCCCTGCATCCTGGTGGCGGACGACCTCTCGCCCTCCGACACCGCCGGGCTGGACATGAGCCGGGTCATCGGCCTCGCCACCGCCCAGGGCGGCCCGACCTCCCACACCGCCATCCTGGCGCGCACGCTGGGCCTGCCGGCCATCGTCGCCGGCGGCAAGGCTCTGCTGGAGCTGGCCGACGGCACCCCGGCGGTGCTGGACGGGCAGGGCGGGCGCCTGCACCTCGACCCCGGCCCGGCCGACCTGGAGTCCGCCGGGGCCTGGATCGCCCGGCAGGCCGAGCGCAAGGCGCGGGAGGAGGAGCGGCGCGGCCTGCCCGCCCGCACCCGCGACGGCCACACGGTGGAGATCGGCGCCAACGTCAACCGCCCGGACCAGGTCCCGGTCGCCCTGTCGCAAGGGGCCGAGGGGGTCGGGCTGATGCGCACCGAGTTCCTGTTCCTCGAACGCTCCGACGCTCCCGGCGAGGAGGAGCAGTACGAGACCTACCGCGCCATGCTGGAGGCGCTGGACGGCCGTCCGCTGATCGTCCGCACCCTCGACATCGGCGGCGACAAGCAGGTGCCGCACCTCCAGCTCCCGCAGGAGGAGAACCCCTTCCTCGGCGTGCGCGGCGCCCGGCTGCTGCTGCGCCAGCCCGACCTGCTGGAACCGCAGCTCCGCGCCCTCTACCGGGCGGCGAAGCAGGGCGGCGCCCTGTCGATCATGTTCCCGATGATCACCTCGCTGCGCGAGGTGGAGGCCCTGCGCGCCGCCTGCGACCGCATCCGGGCGGAGCTCGACGCCCCGGCCGTGCCGCTCGGCATCATGGTGGAGGTGCCGGCCGCCGCCGTGCAGGCCGACATGTTCGCCCGCCACGTCGATTTCTTCTCGATCGGCACCAACGACCTGACGCAGTACGCGCTCGCCATCGACCGCCAGCACCCCGACCTCGCGGCGGAGGCCGACAGCCTGCACCCGGCGGTGCTGCGGCTGATCCGCATGACGGTGGAGGGCGCCGCCCGTCACGGCCGCTGGGTCGGGGTGTGCGGCGGCATCGCCGGCGATCCCTTCGGCGCCGCCCTGCTGACCGGTCTCGGCGTGCGCGAGCTGTCGATGACCCCGCACGACATCCCGGCGGTCAAGGACCGGCTGCGCGACAGCGACCTGTCCGCCCTGCAGGACCTCGCCGCCCGGGCCATCGCCTGCGAGACCGCCGACGCCGTGCGCGCGCTCGACGGGGGAGGGGCGTCATGACCGCTCCCTCTTCCCAGGCGCCCCTTGCCCAGGTCCCCATCGTCACCGTCACGCTGAACCCGGCGATCGACCAGACCATCACGGTGGAGGCGCTGAGGCCCGGCACCGTCCACCGGGCGCGCGAGGTCCGCCACAATGCCGGCGGCAAGGGCGTCAACGTCGCGAGCTGCCTCGCCGACTGGGGCGCCCCGGTCGTCGCCACCGGGTTGCTCGGCGCCAACAACACGGCCCCCTTCGGCGCCCTCTTCGCCGCCAAGGGCATCACCGACCGTTTCGCCCTGGTGGCGGGGGAGACGCGCATCAACGTCAAGATCGCCGATCTGGCGAGCGGCGACACCACCGACATCAACCTGCCGGGCCTGACCGCCTCGGCCGCCGACCTGGAGCGGGTGCGGGCGATCCTGCACGGGCTGGCCGTCCCCGGCAGCCTCGTCCTGCTGGCCGGCAGCCTGCCCGAAGGACTGCCCGCCGGCTGCTATGCCGACCTCACGGCCGACCTTGCCGGCCGCGGCGTCCGGGTGGTGCTCGACAGCAGCGGCGATCCGCTGGCCGCCGCGCTCGCGGCCCCGCGGCTGCCCTACTGCATCAAGCCCAACCGGCACGAGCTGGAGGCCTGGGCCGGCCGGCCGCTGCCGACCGAGGACGCCATCCTCGACGCCGCGCGCGGCCTGCGCGCCCGCGGCGTCGGCGTCGTGGTCGTCTCGCTCGGCGCCGACGGCGCCCTGTTCCTGGCGGAGGAGGGCGCGCTGCGCGCCGGCCTGCCGCCCGTCCAGACCCTCAGCACCGTCGGGGCCGGCGACGCGATGGTCGCCGGCCTGATCGCCGCCTTCCGCGACGGCGTCCCGCTGGAGGGGGTCGCCCGGCTGTCCGTCGCCTTCGCGGTGGCCAAGCTCGGCTGCTTCGGTCCCAACCTGCCCGGTGCCGACGCCGTGCGGGCTCTCGCATCCCAGGTCCGCGTAACGAAACTCTAACGGAGCGGCGGGTGGCGCCCGCCCAGGAGGAAACCATGGCGAATTTGCTGGCGGTGATCGCCGCGGGAGACCGCAGCACCCAGGCCCTGCTCGCCGCCGAAGCCCTGCGCAAGGCGGCGGTCGGCCTCGGCCACCGGATCGAGGTGGAGGTGCGCAGCGGCCCCGACGTCCGCAACCTGCTGACCACGGCCGTCATCCGGCAGGCGCAGGGCGTCGTGCTGGTCGGATCGGGCGAACTGGACGAGGAACGCTTCTCCGGCCTCGCCCCGGTCACCGCCGATCTCGACGCCGTGCTGGCCGATCCGCAGGCCGTCCTGCGCCGGGCCGCCGAACCGGGCGCCGCCGCCGCGCCGGCTCCGGCCGCCGGCAGGCGCATCGTCGCCATCACCTCCTGCCCGACCGGCATCGCCCACACCTTCATGGCGGCGGAGGGCATCCAGCAGGCGGCCACCGCGCTCGGCCACCGCATCCGGGTGGAGACGCAGGGTTCGGTCGGCGCCCGCGACACCCTGACGGAGGAGGAGATCCGCGACGCCGACGTCGTGCTGATCGCCGCCGACACCCAGGTCGACCTCAGCCGCTTCGCCGGCAAGCGCGTCTTCCAGAGCGGCACCAAGCCGGCGATCAACGACGGCCGCGCCCTGGTGGAGCGGGCGCTCGCCGAGGCCAGGCCCCACGGCGCCGCGGCGCCGCTCGCCGATGCGGTCGCCGCCGGCAAGGCGGAGCGCGCGGCCCAGCGCACCGGCCCCTACAAGCACCTGATGACCGGCGTCTCCTTCATGCTGCCCTTCGTGGTGACCGGCGGCCTGCTGATCGCCATCGCCTTCGCGCTCGGCGGCATCTACGTCTACGAGGACAGCAACCAGGGCACGCTCGGCTACGCCCTGTTCCAGATCGGCGCCAAGGCCGGCTTCGCCCTGATGGTCCCGGCGCTCGCCGGCTACATCGCCTTCTCCATCGCCGACCGGCCGGGCATCGCGCCGGGCATGATCGGCGGCATGCTGGCCGGCACCATCGGCGCCGGCTTCATCGGCGGCATCATCGCGGGCTTCATCGCCGGCTACGGCACCGACTGGCTGAACCGCCGCATCAAGCTGCACCGCAATCTGGAGGGGCTGAAGCCCGTCCTGATCCTGCCGCTGCTCGGCTCGCTGCTGACCGGGCTCGCCATGCTCTACGTCGTCGGCACGCCGGTCGCCCAGGCGCTGGCCCTGCTGACCGCCTGGCTGAAGGGCATGCAGGGCAGCAGCGCCGTCCTGCTCGGCCTGCTGATCGGCGCCATGATGGCCTTCGACATGGGCGGCCCGGTCAACAAGGCGGCCTACGCCTTCGCCACCGGCCTGATCGGCAGCCAGGTCTACACCCCGATGGCCGCCGCCATGGCCGCCGGCATGGTCCCGCCGCTCGGCATCGCTCTGGCGACGCGCCTGTTCGCCGACCGCTTCACCCATGAGGAGCGCGAGGCCGGCAACGCCGCCGCCGTGCTCGGCATCGCCTTCATCACCGAGGGCGCCATCCCCTTCGCCGCCCGCGACCCGCTGCGCGTCATTCCCTCGCTGATGATCGGCGCGGCGCTGACCGGCGCCATCTCGATGGCGATCGGGGCGGAGCTGAAGGTCCCCCACGGCGGCATCTTCGTCCTGCCGATCCCCAACGCCGTCACCCATCTCGGCGGCTATGTGGTGGCGCTGATCGTCGGCACGGTGGTGACCGCGCTCGCCCTGCGCATCCTGAAGAAGCCGGTGGCCCAGGCCGCCGCCCAGCCGGGACGCGCGCCGCAGGATCTCAAGCCGGTCGCCGACCAGCCGGCGCACTGACCCCTTATCGAAGCGTTCTCTCCCCGACTTTGCGCATCCGCAGCCCCCGCGGCCCTCATCGGCCGCGGGTTTTTTCTTGTGCGCCCAGCATGGGCGCGTTCTTGAGGGTGTAAGTCCCTCCGTAAGCTGGTCACGGCGAACGAAGAGAAGCGCAACTGCGGAAGGGCAACCGACCGTGGGAAGGAAGCGTGGATCGCAGCTGCGGGCCGATGAACAAGAACCGGATATGAGGCGGTGCCGACCAGGGCGAGCGGGCATGGAACCGCGAAGCTCTTGTGACCAAGGGTCGGTGGCGTAAATCCGGCGGTCGTGCAGCGAAGGAACGCGTTCTTACCTGGGGGATCCCGCCTTGCGCCTGAAAGGGCGACGGCGTCGAGCCGGAGCGGGAAGTCAGCAGAGGCCATAGTAGGCGAGGCGCGAGCCGGACCGAAGGGCCGAACGAGGGAGAATGGAGTCCACCCGACGATGCGTGAGGCCATGCGTCAGATGCCGGAGCGATCCGGGAGGCGGGAGAGGAGGACGGGTGAAGCCCGTCCGGAGGCCCGTCTTGACGAAGCCGAGCGCCCGCGCCGGGACACGGACGCCATGGGGCCGGGGCTGCTGGATGCGGTCCTGGCGCGAGAGAACCTTCTGCGAGCGTTGAGGAAGGTGCGGGCCAACGGGGGTGCAGCGGGAGTGGACGGCCTGGACATCGACCAGACCGCCGCACTGCTGAAGAGCCGCTGGCCGGCGATCCGCGACAGCCTGCGGGAGGGGACGTACCGGCCGCAGCCGGTGCGTCGCGTGATGATCCCGAAACCTGGGGGTGGCGAGCGCGAACTCGGCATTCCCCCGGTGACGGACCGCCTGATCCAACAGGCGATGCTGCAAGTTCTCCAGCCGATCCTCGATCCCGGCTTCAGCGACCACAGTTACGGCTTCCGTCCCGGCCGGAGTGCGCACGACGCCGTCCTTGCGGCGCAAAGCTTCGTGCAGTCCGGCCGGCGGATCGTCGTGGATGTGGACCTGGAGAAGTTCTTCGACCGGATCGACCATGACCTTCTGATCGACCGTCTGTCCAAGAGGGTCCCGGACCCGGCCATCATCCGGCTGGTGCGGGCCTACCTGGATGCCGGCGTCATGGAGGACGATGGGGCGGTCGCACGGCGTCGGACGGGTTCCCCGCAAGGGGGACCGCTGTCGCCGCTGCTGGCCAATCTGATCCTGGACGAGGTGGACAAGGAACTGGAACGCCGGGGCCATGCCTTCTGCCGCTACGCCGACGACTGCAACGTCCATGTGCGGTCGCGTCGGGCGGGAGAGCGGGTGATGGCCCTGCTGCGGCGCCTCCATGGCCGGTTGCACCTGACGGTGAACGAAGCCAAGAGCGCCGTGGCCCCCGTCTTCGGCCGCAAATTCCTCGGCTATGCCTTCTGGGCCGGACCGAAGGGAGAGGTCAGGCGGAGGGTCGCCGACAAGGCGATCACGGCGTTCAAGGACCACATCCGCGACCTGACGCCCCGGCTGACGGGACGGTCGATGGCCGCGGTGGTGGCGAGGCTGCGCGATTTCCTGCTGGGCTGGAAAGCCTACTTCCGACTGGCGCAAACTCCAAAGGTCCGGCGAACGCTGGACGAATGGATACGCCACCGGCTGCGGGCCATTCAGCTCAAGCAGTGGAAGCGGGGGAAGACCATCTTCCGGGAACTGACGGCCAGAGGGGCCAAGCCCGCCGTCGCCCAACAAATCGCGGCCAATGGCCGACCCTGGTGGGGCAACAGCGGCAAGCTTCTCAATGCAGTCCTCACGATCAAATGGGCAGACCAACTCGGACTGCCCAGGCTCGCATGACCTCAATCCCCCGAACCGCCCGGTGCGGACCCGCATGCCGGGTGGTGTGGCAGGGGTGCGACCTTCTCGGGTCGCACCCTATGCCGATTGGGGCGGGGCTGGCAGGCGGACGCGCCCCCTGCCGGTCAGGCCGCCCGGATGCCGCTCAGGAAGCTCTCCACCTCCGTCCGCAGCAGCTCCGACTGGCGGGCGAGGTCGCCCGAGGCTTCCAGAACCTGCCCGGCGGCGGTGCCGGTCTGGGTCGCCGCCTCGCTGACGCCGCCGATGTCGGCGCTGACGGTGGCGGTGCCGCGGGAGGCCTCCTGCACGTTGCGGGCGATCTCGGCGGTCGCCGCCCCCTGCTCCTCGATGGCGGACGCGATGGAGGTCGCGACCTCGCTGATCGTCGCGATGGTCCGGGTGATGCCGCCGATCGCCTGGGCGGCGCCGTTGGTCGCACCCTGCATCGAGGCGATCTGCTGGCCGATGTCCTCGGTCGCCTTGGCCGTCTGGTTGGCGAGGCTCTTCACCTCCGATGCCACGACGGCGAAGCCCTTGCCCGCTTCGCCGGCCCGCGCCGCCTCGATGGTGGCGTTCAGCGCCAGCAGGTTGGTCTGGCTGGCGATGCTGCTGATCAGTTGCACGATCTCGCCGATCCGCTGGGCCTGCTCGACGAGCCCCTGGACCCGTGTGTTGGTCTGCTGCGCCTCGCCCACCGCCTGGTCGGCGATGGTGGTCGAGCGCGACACCTGTCCGCTGATCTCGGTGATCGACGCGGTCAGCTCCTCCGTCGCCGCGGCGACGGCCTGGACGTTGGTGGAGGCCTCGGCCGCCGTGCCGGCCGCGGAGGCGGCGCGGGCGTTGGTCTGCTCGGCGATGCCCGACATGCTGTTGGCCGTCCGGTTCAACTCGGTGGCGGCGGAGGACAGCGTGTGCAGGATGTTCCCCACCGTCGCCTCGAAATGTTCGATCAGCCGCTCGATCTCGGCCGCCCGCCGCTCCTTGGCGGCCCGCTCGGCAGCCTGCTCCGCCTCCAGCCGGTCGGCGGTCCGCAGTGCGTCGCGGAAGGTGACGACCGCGGTGGCCATGGCGCCGACCTCGTCGCCGCGCGCGGCATCCGACAGGTCCACCCCGTAATCCTTGCGGGCGAGGCGCTCCATGCCCGCCGTCAGACGGGCCAGCGGCTCCACGACGCTGCGGCGGGCGATCAGCCAGGACAGCAGCGCGCCGGCCAGAATGCCGACCAGCCCCACCGCGATCACCACGGTCCTTACGAAATCCTCGGTTGCCTCCACCTCGCGGGTCAGGCGGGCGACCTCTTCGACCCCCGTCTCGATCACCGGGTCGGTCAGGGCCGAGGCGGCACGCTCGCCGTCGCGCAGCTCGCCGCGGAACAGGGCCGCCGCGGCCTCGCGCCGTCCCGCCACCGCAAGGTCGCGCGTCTTCGCCAGGGCTTCCATGACCGTGATCTGCAGTGGACCGATTCGCCCGGCCGCCGGGTTGCCCGACGCGGCGAGGAGCCGGTCGAGCTGCCTGTTCCTCTCCGCCATCTCGGTGAGGCGCGCGCCGAACCGCGCGGCGATGGCGGCCTGCGTCGTGCTGTCCTCGGCGATCAGGTTGAGCGCGTCCCGCTGCAGCGACCGGCTGAGGGACCGCAGCTCCGATGCCGCCAGAACCGTCCGGTCGGCCTGGATCAGGGCATGGTTGGCGGCGGCCATGCGGTTCAGCCCCCAGACGGACGCGCCCCCGATGGCTGCCGAGACGACGGACAGGACGAAGACCGGAAGCAGAATCTTGGTTGAGAGTTTCATCGCAGTCCCACGAACAGAGTGATTCGCCGGGCAATATCTCCGGCCCCTGCGAAGACCCTACGGGGTATTCCTTAAAAAAACTGATCATACGGCGGTATGACATACAGCATTCCGAGGCCGCTATGACGGAATATGACTTGCCTGATTCCCGAGAAATTCTTTTTTATTGCTCTCGAATGGAAATAATCCGGAATGATGTTCCGAAGGTCCGGTCACGAACTGTCCGGGCGCGGGCAAGAAAAAAGGTGGACGGACAGGATTGCCTGTCTCGTCCACCTTTCCTGAAGACCGCTCCTGAAGGCCGCCGCCGCGGCCGGCCCTCACGCGGCCCAGACGACGGTGTCGGTGTCCTGCGGGGCGGTCTGGGCAGCGGGGTTGGGGAGGACCTTGACGGCGAGGCCGCCGCAGGAGGTTTCGCGGTACTTGGGGTCCATGTCCTTGCCGGTCTCGAACATCGTCTCGATCACCTTGTCGAGCGAGACCAGCGGCTCGCTGGTGCGGTGCAGCGCCATGCGCGTCGCGTTGATCGCCTTCATCGCGCCCATCGCGTTGCGCTCGATGCAGGGGATCTGCACCTGGCCGCCCACCGGGTCGCAGGTCAGGCCCAGATTGTGCTCCATCGCCACCTCGGCGGCGACGCAGACCTGCTCGGGGCTGCCGCCCATCAGGTCGGCCAGGCCGCCCGCCGCCATCGAGCAGGCGACCCCGACCTCGCCCTGGCAGCCGACCTCGGCGCCGGAGATCGAGGCGTTGGTCTTGTACAGCGCCCCGATCGCGGCCGAGGCGAGGAAGAAGCGCATGCAGGCCTCCTCGTCCACCGGCTTGATGAAGTGGTGGTAGTAGGCCAGCACCGCCGGCACGATGCCGCAGGCCCCGTTGGTCGGCGCCGTCACCACCCGGCCGCCCGAGGCGTTCTCCTCGCTCACCGCGAAGGCGAACATGTTCACCCAGTCCACCACGTTCATCGGGTCGCGCGACAGCGCCTCCGACGAGGCGAGCTGGCGGCGCAGCAGGGCCGCGCGCCGCGGCACCCGCAGCGGCCCGGGCAGCACGCCCTCGGTCGCCATGCCGCGCTCCATGCAGGCGCGCATCGTCTGCCAGATGCGGCTGAAATAGTCGCGGATCTCCTGGCGGCCGTGCAGCCGCAGCTCGTTCTCCAGCACCAGCCCGGAGAAGGACAGGCCGGTGGCCCGGCAATGGGCCAGCAGCTCGGCCGCCGTGGCGTAGGGATAGGGCAGCTCGGCCGCCTGCGGCGCCGGCCGGCCGAAAGTCTCCTCGTCGACGATGAAGCCGCCGCCGATCGAATAGTAGGTCTTGGCCAGCAGCTCCTCCTCGCCGTCGAAGGCGCGGATGGTCAGGCCGTTCTCGTGGCGGGGCAGGTTGGAGCGGTGGAAGGTGATGGCGGTGGCGGGGAAGTCGACCGGCCGGCCCTGCGGCCCGAGCGGCAGGCGGCGGCTGGCGCGCACCTGCTGGAGGAAGCCGGGGATGGCGTCGATGTCCACCGTGTCGGGCAGGTTGCCGGCCAGCCCGAGGATCAGCGCCACGTCGGTGTGGTGGCCCTTGCCGGTGAGGGCGAGCGAGCCGTAGACGTCGACCGCCACCCGGCCGGTGCGCTCGAGCCGGCCGGAGGCCGCCAGATCGTCGACGAACTGCCGGGCGGCCTTCATCGGCCCGACGGTGTGGGAGCTGGAGGGGCCGATGCCGATCTTGTAGAGGTCGAACATGCTGATCATGGCGGAGGTCCTTCCTGTGTCGGCCTGGGCCGCCTTCCCCGGTGGGGGAGAGGCGGCGGCCGGTCCGGCGGTTCAGAGGCTGAGCAGGGAGTAGAGGATGGCGGAGATGGCGACCGAGCCGATGAAGAGGACCACGACGTTGCCCGGCTGGCCGGCATATTTGCGCATCGCGGGGACCTTGCGGATGGCGTACATCGGCATGATGAAGAGCAGGGAGGCGATGATCGGGCCGCACAGGGATTCGATCATGCCGAGGATGCTGGGGTTGAGGGTGGCGGCGATCCAGACGGCGGCGACCATGAACAGGGCGCTGAAGCGGTTGATCGCCTTGAGGTCGACGGCCTTGCCCTGGCCGCGCAGATGCTGGGAGATCAGGCCGTTGAGGCCTTCGCGGGCGCCGAGATAGTGGCCGAAGAAGGACTTGGTGATGGCGACGAAGGCGACGGCCGGGGTGAGGTAGGCCATCAGGGGGTTGTCGAACTTGTTGCCGAGGTAGGAGAGGATGGAGATGTTCTGCGCCTTGGCGTTGGCGAGGTCCTGGGGGGTGAGGCTGAAGACGCAGCTGAAGACGAAGAACATGACGACCAGGACCATCATGACGGCGGCGTACTTCTCGATCTGGTCGGACTTGGCCTCGGCCTCGTCGCGGTACTGGTGCTGCTGGGCGACGACGAAGCGGGAGATGGCGGGGGAGTGGTTGAAGGAGAAGACCAGGGCGGGGATGCTCAGCCACAGGGTGAGGCTGAAGGTGCCGACGCTGGGGGTCTCGTTGAGGATGGCGCCGTTCCAGTCGGGGGCGAGGTAGAGGGCGATGCCGATGAGGACGAAGACGAAGGGATAGACCAGCCAGCTCATGACGCGCACGACCATCTGCTCGCCGAGCTTGATGACGGCCATCAGGCCGAGGATGAGGCCGAGGGAGAGCAGGATGCGCGGGGCGGCACCATGCCGAGCTGGTGGACCATGAAGCTCTGGACGGTGTTGGTGAGGCCGACGCCGTAGATGAGCAGGATGGGCAGGATGGTGAAGAAGTAGAGCAGGGTGATGAGCTTGCCGGCGGTGGCGCCGAAATGCTCCTCGACGACCTCGGTGATGTCGCTGCCGGGCTTGGAGGAGGAGAGGATGAAGCGGCACAGGCCGCGGTGGGCGAGGTAGGTCATGGGGAAGGCGATGGCCGCCATGGTGGCGAGCGGCCAGAAGCCGCCGAGGCCGGCGTTGATCGGCAGGAACAGGGTTCCCGCGCCGATGGCGGTGCCGAACAGCCCGAGCATCCACATCGTGTCGTGCTTGGACCAGGGCAGGGTCGGGTTGCCCAGCCTTGTGGTTTCGGTTGAGATACTGACCATGGCGATGCCTCCTGCGAGCCCGTGACGCCGGATGGTTCGTCCATCCCGGTGCGGCTGCGGTTGATTGACTGGAGGCAGCCTAGCAAGGACAAAGGCCCGCTTCCGGACCCAACGCCGGAACGGTGGAATAGCAGAATGAGCGGTGGAATGCGCAAATGAGCGGAGACGCCAAGGGCGGCAGCCGGACGCCCGCACCGCCGCCGGCACCGGCGCAGGGGCGCAAAGGGGGCGGGCCAGCCAGGTTTCGGTCCGATTCCGGACGCGCCCGTCGCTCCGCCCTCACTATCGCCTTGCGGGCGCGGAACTCAAGGACCGCCTGTGCAAGGCAGCCGAGCGTGCATGTGCTGGCCGTTGCCGGCCGCCTCCCCGTTCACCGCGGCGCGAAGCGGTCCAGAAGGCCGGTATAGCGCTTGGGGCGGGGCGTCGCGTAGCCCAGCGTCTTCGAGGTGCGCAGCCCCAGCGCCGCCAGCCCCTCGACCAGCTTGACGGCGGAGGCGACGCCGTCCACCACCGGCAGCCCATGGGCGGACGACAGCGCCGCGGCGAGGTCGGCCATGCCGGCGCAGCCCAGCACGATGGCCTCGGCGCCGTCCTCGTCCTTGGCCTGCTCGATGACGCCGGCGATGCGGCGGCGGGCGTCGCTCGCCGCGTCCTCCAGCGCCAGCACCGGCACCTCGGCGGCCCGCACCCGCGCACAGCGGGCGGCCAGCCCGTACTTCATCAGGTTGTGCTCGATCGCCGGGACCGAGCGGGCGAGCGTGGTGACGACGGTGAAGCGGCCGGCGATCAGGCTCGCCATGTGGAAGGCCGCCTCGCCGATTCCGACGACGGGCGCCCGCGCCAGGCTCCGCGCCGCCTCCAGCCCGGTATCGTCGAAACAGGCGATGACATGGCCGTCCACCCCCGTGGCCTCGCCCCGACCGATCTCCTCGAGCAGGCCGGGCACCGCGAAGGCCTCGTCGTAGTAGCCCTCGATGGAGGCGGGTCCCATGGCCGGATTGACGGCCTCCACCTCCGTGCCGGGGGCCGCCGCGGCGCGGGCCGCCGCCCCGATGCGGGCGGTCATGGAGGCGGTGGTGTTGGGGTTGACGACCAGGATCCTCATGCCGCCGCACCCCGTCCGCCGCGGGTCCGCCAGCGGCGCAGCAGCAGCACCGACCCCACCCCGGCCGCGATCACCAGGAAGGAGAAGACGGTGGTCAGCGTGCCCAGGGCGTACAGCACCGGGGTGGTGACGTTCGTCGTCATGCCGTAGATCTCCAGCGGCAGCGTGTTGTTGGACCCGGCGGTCATCAGGCTGCGCGCGAACTCGTCATAGCTGAGGGTGAAGCCGAACAGCGCGACGCCGATGATGCTGGGCAGCAGGATCGGCAGCACGACGTGCCGGACCGTCTGCCACGGGCCGGCCCCGAGGTCGCGCGCCGCCTCCTCGAAGCTCTTGTCGAAGCGGTTGAAGATGGCGAAGACGATCAGCAGCCCGAAGGGCAGGGTCCAGGTCAGGTGCGCGCCCAGCGCCGAACTGTACCAGGCGGGCTCGATGCCGACGATGGTGAACAGCAGGCCGATGCCCAGGCTGACCAGGATCGACGGGATCACCAGGCTCGACACCGTCAGGTAGAACAGCGCCGTGCTGCCGATGAAGCCGCGGCGGAAGGCGAAGCCCGCCGACACCGAGATCACCACCGTCAGCACCATGACGATCAGTCCCAGCGCCAGCGAACGCCTGAAGGAGCCGCCGAAATCGCCGACCGCCTGCCGTTCGAACAGGTTGGCGAACCAGTGGGTGGAGACGCCGTTCATCGGGAAGGTCAGGCCGCCCTCCGGCCCCTGGAAGGACAGGACGGCGATGGTCACCGTCGGGCCGTAGAGGAACAGGACGAACAGCGCGAAGACGGCGGCCAGCAGGTAGAAGGACAGGCCGCGGCGGGCGGTGGTGCGCATGGGCTAGAGCTCCTTGCGGATGTCGACGACGCGCAGCATCGCGACGACCATCAGCATGACGACGGCCAGCAGCACCACGGCGTTCGCCGCCGCCGCCGGATATTGCAGAAGCGAGATCTCGTTGGCGATCGTCAGCCCGATGGAGGCGCTCTGCCCGCCGCTCATCAGCCGGACGGTGATGAAGTCGCCCATCACCAGCGTGACCACGAAGATCGAGCCGATGGCGATGCCGGGCTTGGTCAGCGGCAGGATGACGTTCCACAGGATCTGCCGGCCATTCGCCCCGGCGTCGCGCGCCGCCTCGATCAGCGAGCGGTCGATGCGCATCATCGCGTTGAAGATCGGCACCACCATGAACAGCGTGTACAGGTGGACGAAGGCCAGCACGACCGAGAAGTCGGAGAACAGCAGGAACTCCAGCGGGTGGTCGACGAGGCCGAGCCCGATCAGCGTCTGGTTCAGCAGGCCGTTGCGCCCGAGGAACGGGATCCACGAGATCATGCGGATGATGTTCGAGGTCCAGAACGGCACGGTGCAGATCAGGAACAGCACCATCTGCCACATCACGGTGCGCACGTGGAAGGCCAGGAAATACGCCACCGCGAAGCCGATCGGCAGCGTGAAGGCCCAGGCGAGCGCGGCATAGCGGATGGTGTTCAGGTAGGTCTTCCAGGTGACGGCGGAGCCCAGCAGCTCCTCGTAGTTGGTCAGCACGAAGTCGGGAATGACGCGCACGCTGTCGTAATCCCAGAAGCTGACCACCAGGATGGTGGCGATGGGCACCACCAGGAAGACGAGCAGCGCCAGCGCCAGCGGTGCGGCCTGCAGATAGGGGGCGATCCGGAGCCGGCGACGGGACGGGCGGCCGCGCCGGGCGACGGCGGTGGCGCCGGTTGGCGGGTGGACGGTTGCGATCATGGTCGTCGGCTCCGGATACGGTGGTCAGGCGGCGATGAACTCGTTCCACTTGCGGACCATGTAGCGGTCCTCGTCCATCACCGCGTTCCAGCAGGCCACGGCGCCCATCCGGTCGTAGAAGGAGCCGCCGTCACGCACGGCGCCGGCCTTCTCCATGACCTTGCCCTCCGGGCTGAGGATGTCCTTCTGGGCGGGCTTGCCCTCCATCCAGAAGCCCCACTCGTCCTCGCTCATGTGCTGCCTGGCGGTGTCGAGGACGGCGGAATAATAGCCCTGCCGGTTCAGATAGGCGCCGGCCCAGCCCGACAGGTACCAGTTGATGTACTCGTAGGCGGCCTCCAGCTCCAGGCCCGACAGGTGCTTCGCCAGGCCGAGGCCGCCGCCCCAGGCGCGGTAGCCTTCCTTCAGCGGCTGGTAGACGCAGGGAATGCCCTTGGCGCGCACCGCGGCGACCGCCGGCGACCACATGGACTGCACCACCACCTCGCCCGAGGCCATCAGGTTGACGCTCTCGTCGAAGCTCTTCCAGAAGGAGCGGAACTGGCCGGCCTTCTTGGCCTCGATCAGGATCCTGATCGTCTTGTCGATCTCCTCCTTGGTCATGTTGCCCTTGTCGCCATAGGTCACGGCGCCCATCGCCTCGCAGACCATGGCGGCGTCCATGATGCCGATGGAGGGGATGTTCAGGATCGACGCCTTGCCCTTGAAGGCGGGATCGAGCAGGTCCTTCCAGCTCGTCACCGGGCGGCCGACCAGATCGGGGCGGATGCCCAGCGTGTCGGCATTGTAGATGGTCGGGATCAGCGTCATCCACTGCGTCGGCTGCTTGGCGAAGGTCTTGGAATCCTTGCCCTCGACGAAGCCGACGCTGTGCGGCGCGGTGCCCTGGGCGATGGCGCTGGCGGGGTTCAGCTTTCCGGTGACGAAGATCGGGACGATCTTGTCGAAATACCTGATCCTCGACACGTCCATCGGCTGCAGCACGCCGGCCGGAAAGATCTTCTTGCAGATCCAGTATTCGATGTCGGCGATGTCGTAGGACTTCGGCTGCGTGACGGCGCGCTGGGCGACGGCGTCGGAATCGAGCGCCGTCATCTGCAGCGTGAAGCCCAGATCCTCCTTCACCTTGTCGGCGAAGGCGTTCAGGTTCGACACGCCGGTGCCGAACTGGCGCAGGGTGACGGTCTTGATGTTCTGCGCCCAGATGGTCGGAAAGCCGGTGATGGCCCCGGAGCCGGCGGCCGCACCCACGGCGGCGGCGGCCCCCTTCAGGATCTGGCGGCGCGAGACTGCGATGGGCTTTCCGGCAATGCTCTTCGTCATGAACGTCACTCCATCTGGATCGGCAGGAGGGGGAGGGAGGAGGGGAGGAAAGGCCGGCGGCGTCAGGCCTGCAGCCGGTGGAGGTCGCCGTCGCGCCAGCTCGCCCGCACACGGGCGCCGACGCTCAGCGGGTCGGCGAAGAAGCGGGCCTCGTCCATCACCACGGTGAACTCGTCGGCACCGGGAACGGCGAGGCTGAGCTGGACCGAGGAGCCGTGATACTCGAAGGCGTTCACGGTGCCCTCGACGTGCATGGCATCCTGCCGCGCGTCGTCCGGCGCGCCGCCGGCGGCCTGCGACAACACGATGCGGTCGGTGCGCAGCGCCACCGGGCCGAGCCGCTCGTGCGTCAGCACATTGTGCCCGCCGATGAAGCGGGCGACGAAGGCGGTGCGCGGCGCGTTGAACAGTTCGCGCGGCGAGGCCGCCTGCTCGATCCGGCCGTCGTTCATCACCACGACCAGATCGGCCAGCGCCATCGCCTCGCTCTGGCTGTGGGTGACATGGATGAAGGTGATGCCGAGGTCGGTCTGCAGGCGCTTCAGCTCCTCCCGCATGCGGTCGCGCAGGAAGGGATCGAGGGCCGACAGCGGCTCGTCCAGCAGCAGAACGCCCGGCTCGGTGATCAGAGCCCTGGCCAGCGCCACCCGCTGCTGCTGCCCGCCGGAGAGCTGGGAGGGCAGGCGGCCGGCATAGGCACCCATATGCACCGTGTCCAGCATGGCGCGCGCCCGCTCCCGCCGCTCGGCCCTGGGCACGCCGCGCATCTTCAGGCTGAAGGCGACGTTGTCGACGCAGTCCAGATGCGGGAACAGCGCGTAGTTCTGGAACATCATCGCCGTGCCGCGCCGCGCCGGGGGCACGTCGTTGACGACGCCGTCGCCGATCAGCAGGTCGCCGGAACTGATCTCCTCATGACCGGCGATCATGCGCAGGGTGGAGGTCTTGCCGCAGCCGCTCGGCCCCAGGAAGCAGCAATAGGACCCGGCGGGGATCTTCAGGTTGATCCGGTCGACGGCCACCGACCGGCCGTACACCTTGCTCAGCGCGATCAGTTCGACGGCGGCACCAGAGCGCATCACAGCCTCTCCCGGTTCGTGCGCCATGAGGGGCGGCGCAGATTGTCGACAATTTCCTCCCGCCCCAGCAGGAAGCATGCCAACGCCCAGGCACCGGGAATCCGTGCCATCGCCTGGCACCCTTGTGCAGGAGATGCCGTTTTGTGCGCCGTTCTGGCGGTTTTCAGGGCAAGGTGATGGATTTCAGGCCAGAGAGGCCGGCTGTACAAACGGTGGCGGGCGCCTCCAGGATTGTCTACAATGGCGACAACCCACCCCGATCCCTTGGAGCATCCCATGGCGGCGACCGGCCGGAAAGCGCGGGAAGGCACGACCGGCGGTCCGCGCGGAGCGCAGGCTCACGACCGCATCGTGCAGAGCGTGGTCGACGCCATCGCCGACCGCCGGCTGCCGCCCGGCACCAAGCTGACGGAGGAGCGGCTGGCCCAGATCTTCGGCGTCAGCCGGGCGCGCATCCGGACGGCGCTGTCGGCGCTGGCGCAGATCGGGGTGGTGGAGCTGCGGCCGAACCGCGGCGCGTTCGTCGCCCGCCCGTCGGCCCGCGAGGCGCGCGAGGTGTTCGAGGCGCGGCGGATCGTCGAGCGCGGTCTGCTCGACCGTCTCGCCGGCGCCGGTCCGCTGCCGGCCGACGCGGTGGCGCGGCTGCGCGCCCATCTGGCGAAGGAGAAGGCCGCGGCGGCGGCGGACGACCGCGTGGCGATGATCCGATTGTCGGGCGACTTCCACCTGCTGCTGGCCGATCTCGCCGGCAACGGCACGCTCGCCACCTTTCTCGACTCCCTGGTGCGGCAGTCGTCCCTCGCCATCGCCGCGCTGGAGGTGCGCCAGTCTCCCGACTGTGCCGCGCACGAGCATCAGGCGATCGTGGAGGCGCTGGCGGCGGGGGAGGGGGAACGGGCGATGCACCTGATGATGGAGCATCTGGGCGCGGTCGAGGACCGCCTCGCCCCGGATCCCGGCGTGCCAGAGGTGGATTTGTTCGCCGTGTTCGGGCGGCTGGGCGAGGCGATCTGACGGCGGTCCGGCCGGCCGCTCCGGGCTCGGTCCCGGGCGCGGCGTGCCGTTACGCGGGGTCGGGTGCCGGGGTCTCCGTCACGCCCCAGCTTCCGGTGAAGCACTCCGGATACTGCCGGATGGCGCGCTCCACCACCATGCGGACCGCCTGGAAATGGCTCGCCAGCGCCTCGGCCGCCGCGTCGGGATCGTTGCGCGACACCTGCTCGCAGACGGCCTGATGATCGGCATGGAAGCGGTAGAGCTGTTCCTGGCCGGACGGGGCAAGGCGGAGCGCCCGGTCGATCGGCAGCTTGATCCGGCTGCAGACCTCCCAGAAGAAGGGGTAGCTCGCGGTGGCGGCGAGCGTGCGGTGGAACTCCTCGTTCGCCTGATGGAAGGCGAGGTCGTCGCGCTGGAGAATGGCTTCCCGCTGCCCCTGGAGCGCCCCGCGCAGCCGCTGGACATCCCCGGCCGCCGCGCATTCCGCGGCGCGCCGGACCACCTTGTCCTCCAGGATCCGGCGGGCTTCCAGGGCGGTGCGCAGGGTATCCAGCGGGATGCGGGCGACGAAGGTCCCCTTCGTCGGGACCGTCTCCACCAGCCCGTCGTTCCCCAGCCGGCGCACCGCGTCGTGGATCGGCATGGAACTGACGCCGAACTCCTCGGCGATCTCCGACCGGCTGATCGTCTCTCCGGGCCAGCGCGTCAGCTTGACGATCTCGCCCTTCAGCTTGTCGTAGATCGCTCCGGTCGCGGTCAGGACGGCGATGTCGGATTGGGGACCGGTGTTGACGGTCAGCATCGGGGATGCCTCCAGGAGAATGGGGCCGGGAGAGGGGGCCCGCGCGGAGCGGGCCCGGGGTGTCAGACTCCCGAATAGGCGGAGAAACCGCCGTCGACGGGAACGACGATGCCGTTGACGAAGCCGGAGGCCTGGCTGCTCGCCAGCCACAGCAGCGTCCCGGTCAGCTCGTGCGCCTCGCCGAAACGGCCCATCGGGGTGTGCTCGACGATCTTGCGCGCCCGCGCGGTGAACTCCCCGCTCGCCTCGTCGATCAGCAGCTTGTGGTTCTGCGCCGTCAGGAAGAAGCCCGGCGCCATCGCGTTGACCCGGATGCCGACCTTGGCGAAATGCACCGCCAGCCACTGGGTGAAGTTGCTCACCGCCGCCTTGGCGCCGCTGTAGGCCGGGATCTTCGTCAGGGGGCGGAAGGCGTTCATCGACGACACGTTGATGATGCCGCAGCCCGGCCGCCCGACCATCTGGCGCGCGAACACCTGCGTCGGCAGCAGCGTGCCGAGGAAGTTCAGGTCGAAGACGAACTTCACCCCGGACGGATCGAGGTCGAAGATGGTCGTCAGCGACGTGTCGCCGAGGTCCTCGGCCTCCAGCCACTCCTTGCTGGTGGTGCCGCGCGGGTGGTTGCCGCCGGCGCCGTTCACCAGCAGGTCGCACGGCCCGAGCTCCGCCGCGACGCGGTCCGCGGCGGCGTCGAGCGAGGCGCGTTCCAGCACGTTGGCGGCGACGCCGATGGCCTGCGCGCCGCGCGAGCGCAGCTCCGCCGCCACCGCCTCGGCCGCCTCGGCCTTGAGGTCCAGCACGGCGACCCGCGCTCCGGCGTCGGCCAGCGCCCGGGCGAATTCCGCGCACAGGACGCCGCCGCCGCCGGTGACGACGGCGACCTTGCCCTTGATGTCGGCAGGCGTGAAGGGAATGGTCATGGCCGTGCTCCTCAGTTCCGGCCTTCGGCCTTGGCGATCCCTTCCCAGAGACCGTTGAGATAGACCGCCCCCAGCGCGCGGTCGTACAGGCCGTAGCCGGGCTTGCCGGTCTCGCCCCAGATCATCCGGCCGTGGTCGGGCCGGGCATAGCCGTCGAAGCCGGCCTCGTAATAGGCCTTGACGATCTCCGCCATGTCGAGCGAGCCGTCGGCCGAACGGTGGCTGGTCTCGTGGAAGTCGCCCGCCTCGTTGATCCTGACGTTGCGCAGATGGGCGAAATGGATGCGCTTGCGCCCGGCGAACTCGCGCACCAGGGCCGGGATGTCGTTCTTGCACGAAGCGCCGAGCGAGCCGGAGCACAGCGTCAGGCCGTTGGCCGGATCATCGACGATGGCGAGCAGCCGCTGCAGGTCGGCACGGTCCTTGACGATGCGCGGCAGTCCGAAGATCGGGCGCGGCGGGTCGTCGGGGTGGATGGCCATGCGGATGCCCGCCTCGGCCGCCACCGGGATGATGCGCTTCAGGAAGTACTCCAGGTTCTTCCACAGCGTCTCCTCGTCGACCGCCTCATACTCGGCGAGCAGCGCCTTCAGCTCCTCCGGGCGGTAGCTGGCGTCCCAGCCGGGCAGCGAGATGCCCTTGCTGACGTCGATCTTCTCGACCGTGGCCGTATCGAAGGCCAGCGTGGTGGACCCGTCCGGCAGCGTCATGTCCAGCGTCGTGCGGGTCCAGTCGAACACCGGCATGAAGTTGTAGCAGATGACCTTGATGCCGCACTGCGCCAGGTTGCGGATGGTCGTGCAGTAATTGTCGATCAGCCGGTCGCGCGAGGGCTTGCCGAGCTTGATGTCCTCGTGCACCGGGACGCTCTCGATCACCTCCAGCACGAGGCCGTGCGCCTCGACCTTGTCCTTCAGCGCCCGGATGTTGGCCAGCGGCCACGCCTCGCCCACCGGCACGTCGTAGACCGCCGACACGATGCCATACATGCCGGGGATCTGCCGGATGTGGCTGAGCGGGATCGGATCCGCATCGCCGTACCAGCGGAAGGTCATCTTCATCTCATACCTCGCAAGCAGAGCCGAAATCCTGCCATGACCGGGCGCAGGGGCCGGCGGCCTCGATCGTTCGACGCCGGGGGCGCTGCGGCCCGATGGCCTAATGGACCACTGGCCGGACCAGTAGGCCAACCTTAGCCCCCGCCCGCCGGCTTGGCAAGAGGGATCGCGGCTTCCGCAATTTTCATCCTGGGCCTTGATATTGCTTGGATTCCGCCCGGTTCTTGTGATGGGATGCGTCACCGGGCCGCATATCGGCGACCCGCTCCACGCCCGACCATCACCCCTGTGTCTTCGCCCCCGGAGTTGCGCGTCATGGAATTGCCGACGGTTAAGGTCGAGCGCTTGTACCGCCAGATTTCCAACATTCTGATCCAGTACATCCGGGACGGACATTTCGTTCCCGGGCAGCTCCTGCCCGGCGAGCGGGACCTCGCGAAGCAGCTCGGGGTCAGCCGGTCGTCGGTGCGCGAGGCACTGATCGCCCTGGAAATCAGCGGCTGGGTGGAAATCCGCACCGGGCACGGCGTCTATGTCCGCCAGGCCCCGCCCGACGGCGGCCCGGAGGAGCCGGCGGGCGAGGATGTCGGAGTCGCCTACCTGATGGAGGCGCGCGAGGTGATCGAGGGCGAAATCGCCGCCCTCGCCGCGAAGAACGGCACGGACGGCCAGCTCGCCGACATCGCGCGGGTGGTCGAGCGGATGGAGGCCGAGGCGGCGGCCGGCAACATGGAGACCTTCCACGGCCACGACCAGCAGTTCCACGAGATGATCGGCGCGATGACGGGCAACCCGGTGTTCGTCGAGATCACCGACATGCTGTGGAAGAAGCGGAAGTCGCTCCACTACGCGAAGTTCGAGCAGCAATACTCGGGCGGCCCGATCATCCGCAGCATGTGCGAGGATCACCGGGCGATCCTGCAGGCCCTGCAGAGCCGCAACGCGCGGACGGCCCGGCAGGCGATGCGCAACCACATCCGGAATGCGCAGACCCGGCTCTTCGACGGGCGCTCCTGACCGCCGGGCCTACGCGTCCCGCCAGCCGAAGCGCAGGGGAGCCTCGCGGAAGGCGAAGCGGTCGAGGTGGCTGGCGACGGCGCCCTTCAGCGCCTCGAGCTGTCCCGCGGCGCTCGCCTCCAGCCGGCACTCCAGCCCGTCCTCGAAGGCCTGGAGCGTCAGGGTCGCATCCCCCGGCCAGTCGGCGCCACGGGCGTCGCGCGGGAAGACCACCGTGCCCCGCTCCGCGGTGAACTCGACGGCGAGGTTATGGCTCCAGTGCTTGCAGAGCTGCTGCAGATAGCGGCTGCCGTTCGCCGTGGGAACCCGCGTGGTGCTGGTAACGGTCATCCTTGTTCCTCTTGAAAATCCGCCGGCCGGAGAGATTCTCCGGCGCCCGCGGAGTCTGGGGGAGTGATCAGGGCAGACGCTCGATGCGCTGCGCCGCCTCGTCGAGGATGGCGGCGACGGCGTGGAGCGTCTCGGTTTCGACGGTCTCGCGGCCCAGCCGGTGCATCAGCACCGCCTTCAGATTGTCCATCGCCCGGCGGATCGGCGCGGCGTCGACCTTCTCGCGCTTCCGGGCCAGGGCGGCCAGCCGGGCGAACAGGCCTTCGACCGTTTCCATCTCGCCGGCGAGCTGCACCCGGCCGTCCTGCGTGATGGTGAACTCCTTGCGCGCGCCGTCGGAGCCCAGCTTCTCGATCTGGCCCATCTCCTCCAGCATCGTCAGGGTCGGGTAGATCACCCCCGGACTCGGCGCATAGGCGCCGCCGGTGAGATCCTCGACCGCGCGGATCAGGTCATAGCCGTGCCGCGGCTGGTCGGCGATCAGCTTGAGCAGGACGAGCCGGAGCTCCGTCGACTCGAAGACCCGCCGGCGCCCGCTGCGCCCTTCTCCCCGGCCGCCGCGCCCGTCCTCCCAATCGGCGCCGGGGCCATGCCGGCCATGCCGGCGCCCGCCGACATGATGCATGCGCAGTCCGCCGCCGCACATCTGTGGGAAAAATCGCATGTCAATGCTCCCGGTTCGTTGCGATACGAACAAGATATATCTTGACCGTATCGGATGCAAGAGCCGACCGTCGATTCTCTGCCATGGCGGCGGCCCGCAGATCCCGGGCACATCGCCGCCAGACATCGATGCGGTGAGAGTGATTATGAATTGCGTTGATCCCGCAGGCGATTGAGGCCAAATTGCCGGAACTTTGTCGTCGCCCGGTCCGGCCTTCGGGGGCCGGCGGACGGGCACATGATCGAGGAATGGGAATGATCAGCGTAACGCGCCGGCATGCCGTCTTGATGGCTGTCCTCGCCCTTGGGTTCGCCGGCATGGCGCCGGCCTCCGGCCGCAGCCAGGAGCTGACCGTGCGGCATGCCCGGGGGGAGACGAAACTGCCGTCGAAGGTGACGCCCGTGCTCGCCTTCGACATCGCGGCCCTCGATACGCTCGACGCCATCGGCGTCCCGGTCGCCGGCGTCCCGACCGGCCCGAAGCCGGCCTACCTCGCCAAGTATGACGGCAAGGACTATGCGAAGATCGGGACGCTGTTCGAGCCGGACTACGAGGCGGTGAACGCCGCCGAACCGGGGCTGATCATCGTCGGCGGCCGCTCCGCCCCCCGATATGCCGAGCTTTCCGCCATCGCGCCGACCATCGACCTGACGACGCGGACCGACGCCTATGTCGAGAGCGCCATCGCCAATGCCGAGACGCTGGGCCGGATCTTCGGCAGGACGGCCGAGGTGGGGCAGCGGGCGGACAACCTCCGCCGCTCGGTCGCCGAGCTGAAGGCGATGGCGGCGACGGCCGGCAAGGGGCTGCTGATCCTGACGACCGGCGGCAAGATGAGCGCCTTCGGTCCCGGCTCCCGCTTCGGCGTCCTGCACACGGAGTTCGGCATCAAGCCGGCGGTGGAGACGCTGGACGTCGCCAACCACGGCCAGGCCATTTCCTTCGAATTCATCCTGCAGGCCAACCCCGACTGGCTGTTCGTCATCGACCGCGACTCCGCCATCGGCCGGGAAGGGCAGGCGGCGCGCCAGCTTCTCGACAACGACATCGTGCGGCGGACGACCGCCTGGCAGAAGGGCCGGGTCGTCTATCTGAACGGGACCAACTGGTACCTCGTCGGCGGCGGCCTCACGGCGCTGCAGCAGGACGTCGACGATCTGAAGGCCGCCCTGTCGAAGGCGCGGTAGGAGCCGGCACACCCCCATGAGGCCCCTGATCCCCGCGGCGGCCGCGGTCGGCGCCCTGGCCGTGGCGAGCCTGTTCATCGGCGTCGGCGACCTGCCGGTCGGTGCGCTGCTGGCCGGCGCCCCCTCCGACGAGGCCGTCCAGCTTCTGCTGGTCAGCCGGATTCCGCGCACCCTCGCCCTGGTGCTGGCCGGGGCCGCGATGGCGGTGTCCGGCCTGATCCTGCAGATGCTCGCCCGCAACAAGTTCGTCGAGCCCTCGACGGCCGGCACGTCGGAGTCCGCGATCTTCGGCATGACGCTGACGACCCTGCTGCTGCCGGACATCCCGGTTCTCGCCCGGATGCTGGTGGCGGGGGGCTTCGCGCTCGGCGGGACGGGGCTGTTCCTGGCGATCCTCCGGCAGGTGCCGCTGCGCTCGCCCCTGGTGGTGCCGCTGGTCGGCATCATGCTGGGCGGCGTCATCACCGCGATGACCGAGTTCATCGCCTACCGCTACGACCTGATGCAGTCCGTCCGCGCCTGGGAGACCGGCGACTTCTCCGGCGTCCTGCGCGGCCGGTACGAGCTGCTGTGGATCGGCTTCGTCCTGACCGGCATGGCCTATGTCGCCGCCGACCGCTTCACGGTGGCCGGGCTGGGGCAGGACTTCACCACCAACCTCGGCCTCAACTACCGGCGCGTCCTGTCGCTCGGGCTGACCATCGTCTCGCTGGTTACCGCGGCGGTCATCGCCACCTGCGGCATGATCCCGTTCCTCGGGCTGATCGTGCCGAACGTCGTCAGCCTGCTGCTCGGCGACAACATGCGGCGGTCGCTGCCCTGGGTCACGCTGCTGGGGGCGGGGCTGGTGCTGGCCTGCGACATGCTGGGGCGCATCGTCATCCACCCCTACGAGATCCCGATCGGCACGATGATGGGGGTCATCGGCAGCGGGCTGTTCCTCTATCTGCTGCTGCGGAAGAACAGCCATGCCGCCTGACCGCAGCCGGCTGCTTCGGCCGCAGCCCGTCCTCGCCCTTCTCGCCGTGCTCGCCGTCGCCTGCATCGTCGTCTTCATGACGATCGACGCCCGCGGCAAATGGAGTTTCGTGCTGACCTTCCGCGGCACGAAGGTGGCGGCGATGGTGCTGGTCGCCTATGCGGTGGCCGTCTCGACCGTGCTGTTCCAGACCATCACCAGCAACCGGATCCTGACGCCCTCCGTCATGGGATTCGACCTGCTCTACCGCCTGATCCAGAGCGCGCTGGTCGCCGGGCTGGGGGCCGGCGCGGTGGTGCAGCTCGACCCGCGCCTGCGCTTCGGCTGCGAGGTGGCGGCGATGCTGCTCTTCTCGGGGCTGCTCTACCGCTGGCTGTTCTTCGGCGGCCGGCGCAGCCTGCATCTGCTGATGCTGGTCGGCATCGTCTTCGGCGTGCTGTTCCGCAGCCTGACCGCCTTCCTGCAGCGCATCATCGACCCCAACGAGTTCCTGGTGGTCCAGGACCGCATGTTCGCCAGCTTCAACCGGGTCGACGGGTCCCTGCTGGCGGTCTCGGCGGTCATCGTGCTCGCCGTGTCGGTGGTCGGCTGGCGCTGGATCCGGACGTTCGACGTGCTGGCGCTGGGGCGCGAGGCGGCGATCAACCTCGGCATCGACCACCAGCGGGCGGTGATGGGGATCCTGGTCCTGGTGGCGATCCTGGTGTCCGTCTCCACCGCCCTGGTCGGGCCGGTCACCTTCTTCGGCCTGCTGGTCGCCAACCTCGCCTACCTGCTGATCCGCTCGCACCAGCACCGCTTCATCCTGCCGGCGGCCGTCCTCGTCGCCGTCGTGACGCTGGTCGGCGGGCAACTCGTGCTGGAGCGGGTCTTCGCCTTCAACAGCGCCCTCAGCATCGTCATCGAGTTCGTGGGCGGTCTCTTCTTCCTGTTCATCCTGGTGCGGGGATCCACCCGATGATCGACGTCAAGAACGTCAGCAAGCTCTACGGCGGCAGCCTGGTCGTGGACGACGTGACGCTGACCCTGCCGGCCGGGGGCGTGATCTCGCTGATCGGCGCCAACGGGGCGGGCAAGTCCACCCTGCTGTCGGTCATCAGCCGCCTGCTGCCGATGAGCGCCGGCTCCGTCCACATCGACGGCATGGACGTGACCACGACGCCGGGCGACGCGCTGGCCCGCCACCTGTCCATCCTGCGGCAGGACAACCACATCATGTCCCGGCTGACGGTGGAGGAGCTGGTCGCCTTCGGCCGCTACCCCTACAGCAAGGGCCGCCTGACCGTGGAGGACCGCGGGCATATCCGGCGGGTAATCGGCTATCTCGACCTGGAGGCCGTGCAGCACCGCTTCCTCGACGAGCTGTCGGGCGGGCAGCGCCAGCGCGCCTTCATCGCCATGGTGCTGTGCCAGGATACCGAATACGTCCTGCTCGACGAGCCGCTGAACAACCTCGACGTCCGGCATGCCGTCGCCATGATGAAGCTGTTCCGGCGCACCGCCGACGAGTTCCGCAAGACCATCATCCTGGTGCTGCACGACATCAACTTCGCCTCCTGCTATTCCGACCGCATCATCGCCATGCGCGACGGCCGGGTCGTCCACGAAGGCCCGCCCGAGCGGATCATCACCCCGGAGGTCATCCGCGACGTCTATGGCGTGGAGGCCGACATCCTGGAGACCGGCGGCCGCAGGATCGCCCTCTATTACAGTTGAAACCCCGGAGCGGGGGCGTGCCGAGACGGTCTTGGCACGACCCGCGCCGGCAGGTCCACGGCGCGACCCGCGCCGGCAGGTCCACGGCGCGACCCGCGCCGACAGGTCCTTGACAGGCC
Source organism: Azospirillum thermophilum (assembly GCF_003130795.1). Taxonomy (NCBI): domain Bacteria; kingdom Pseudomonadati; phylum Pseudomonadota; class Alphaproteobacteria; order Rhodospirillales; family Azospirillaceae; genus Azospirillum; species Azospirillum thermophilum. Next base: position 409,202 of record NZ_CP029357.1, on the reverse strand, counting down.
CGGGGCGTAAGGTAGGGGCCGGCACGACGTCGATCGGTCCGCGCGTCCGCAACAGCGATCCGTCTGCCAGCCCCGCCGGCACCGTCCGGCGGTCCCCCAACCCGACTGGTGAGACGGAATCATGCTGGATTTCAATGCGATGCTCGACAGCGACGCGGCGTTCGACCGCGCCGTGGAGGTTCTCGGCACTGTGGAACGCGCCATGGACTGGATGCAGTGCAAGGACAGCGCGCTCGGCGCCAGGCCGCGGGACCTGGTCAATACCGGCGACGGGCTCGCCCAGGTCCTGCACTGCCTGCGCCGGATCGAGCTTGACCAGCGCGTCTGAGCGGGTGCAGCACAGACTCCTCCTTCTCCCTTCGCCCGGATGATGCGCATGGGCAGGATCCGGCCGCCCGGCCAATGGGCGGCGATGAGCCTTTTGTCCCTCCTGCTGTTCGCCCTGCTGCAGGGGGCGGCCCTGCCGGCCGCCGCCTTGCTCGGCCCGATGGTGGCCGGCATCCTGATGGGGGTGGGCGGGGCCACGGTCCGGATCCCGCGGGCCGGGTTCGTCGCGGCCCAGGCGCTGATCGGCTGCAGCGTCGCCCATGCCGTCACCGGCTCCATCCTGGTTTCGGTCGGCGAGAACTGGCCGTCGATGGTCGCGGTGGTGCTGATCACCGTGCTGGCCAGCGGCCTCGTCGGCTGGATGCTGGTCCGCTTCGGCAGTCTGCCGGGTTCGACCGCCGCCTGGGGATCGTCGCCCGGCGGGGCCGCGGCCATGGTGGCGATGGCCGAGGAGTTCGGGGCCGACCCGCGGCTCGTCGCCTTCATGCAGTATTTCCGCGTGGTGCTGGTGGTGGTCTCCGCCTCCATGGTCTCGCGGGTCCTGCTCGGCGACCATGCGGCACTCCTGCCGGCGGTCGCGCCGGCGGCGGTGCCGCTCCAGCAGCAGGCGGCGGGCGTGGCGGCGACCCTTGCCGTCGCGGCCCTCGGCGGCTGGGCCGGCGTGCGGCTGAGGATCCCGGCCGGCGGCATGCTGGTGCCGATGATCCTCGGCGCTGCGCTGCATGTCGCCGGGCTGGCCGAACTGACGGTGCCGCCCTGGCTGCTCGCCCTGGTCTATGCGACGCTCGGCTGGTGCATCGGGCTGCGCTTCACCCGCGAGGTCGTGCGCCATGCCGTCCGGGCGGTGCCGCAGATGCTGGCCGGCACCCTGGCGCTCATCGCGCTGTGCGGCGGCTCCGCCTGGGTGCTGACCAGGATGCTCGGCACCGATGCGCTCACCGCCTATCTGGCGACCAGTCCCGGCGGGCTCGACTCCGTGGCGATCATCGCGGTGGGCAGCGGCGCCAACGTCTCCTTCGTCCTTGCCCTGCAGACGCTCCGCCTGTTCGTCGTCATCCTCACCGGTCCGCCGGTCGCCCGGCTGATCGCGCGCTACGCCTGACTTTCCCCGCTGCGACATAATGACGTCCCGGACCGAAAGCTGCCCGTGTCCTTGACGCAAGACAGGTTGGCGACAGCCGGTCACGCCATACTGCCGTATGAGCCGTGGCGCGAGGGGCCGTGTCCGTAGCACGCGGTCCGGGCAATGCCGGTTCTGTCGTCGGAGGCGAGCGTCATGCGCATACTGGTCGTGGAAGACACCGAGGATCTGGCCGACGCGATCATCCAGCGGCTGCGCAAGCATGGCTACGCCATCGACTGGGCGGCCGACGGCTATCAGGCGGAGGAGCTGCTGGCGGGCGAGGAATACCAGCTCGTCATCCTCGACCTGATGCTGCCCGGACCGGACGGCCAGACGCTGCTGCGCCAGTTGCGCCGGAAGGGCGACCACACGCCGGTCCTGGTGGTCACCGCCCGCTCGCGCGTCGACACCAAGGTGGACGCGCTCGACCTCGGCGCCGACGACTACGTCGTCAAGCCCTTCGATTTCCGCGAGCTGGAGGCGCGCTGCCGCGCCCTGTTGCGCCGCCACCACGGCATCGCCACGTCGGAGCAGGTCTTCGGCAACATGGTCTTCGACACCGCGACCAAGAAGGTCACCGTCGCGGCCCAGGCCGTGGACCTCAGCGCGCGGGAATTCCGCCTGCTGGAGCTGTTCCTGTCCAACCTCAACCGGGTCATGAGCAAGGACACGCTGATCGACCGGCTGTGCAGCCTCGACCAGCCCGTCGCCCCCAATGCCATCGAGCTCTACGTGTCGCGCTTGCGCCGCAAGCTGGAGCGGGCGTCGGTGGTGATCCGCACCGTGCACGGCCAGGGCTATGTGGCGGAGCAGCAGGATGCCGCCTGACGGCCGGCTTGCCGGGTCGCTGCAGCGGCGGCTGATGGTCCGCCTGGTCCTGGTGCTGGGGCTGGTGGCCGGCTGCCTGTTCCTGCTGATCCGCACCGACGCCAGGCGGGCGGCCGACGGCGCCTACGACCAGCTTCTCCTCGCCTCGGCCCTGGCGATCGCCGATGCGGTGCGGGTGGAGGACGGCGCCATCCTGGTCGACCTTCCCTATTCCTCCCTCAGCATCCTCGCCATGGCGCAGCGCGACCGCGCCTTCTACAAGGTGCTGGATTCCGACGGCAGCCCGGTCATCGGCTACCACGACCTGCCCGGATCGGTGCGGCGCGACGACGTCGCCGCCTTCTCCGATACCGTCTACCGGGGCGAGCCGGTGCGCGTCGTGGCGCTCGGGCATCTGATCGTCCAGGCGCGGCGGACGAGCTGGGTCACCATCGTCGTCGCCCAGACGCGGGAGGAGCGCGACACGCTGACCCGCGGCTTCTTCATGAATTCCTTCCTGCCGGTGGTCCTGATGATGCTGGTCAGCATCGCGCTGGTGTGGATCGGCGTCCGGCAGGCGCTGGCGCCGCTGGGCTTCCTCGAACGGCTCATCCATGCGCGCCGGCCCAACGACTTCAGCCCGATCGACGTGCCCGCCCCGGCGGAGGTGCGCCAGCTCCTCGGCGCGATCAACACGCTGATGGCGCGGCTGCACGGGAACCTCGAATCGACCAAGACCTTCCTCGCCGACATGGCGCACCAGATCCGCACGCCGCTGGCCGCCCTGCGCTCGCAATCGGAACTCGCGTCCGAGGAAACGGAGCCCGACCGGCTGCGGCGCATCGTCGCCCGCATCCACCGCAACGCCGTGGAGGCGAGCGAGCTGACCACCCAGCTCCTCAGCCACGCCATGGTGGTCCACCGCAGCGAGGCGCTGCATCCCGACCATGTCGACCTGACGGTGCTGGCGCGGCAGGTGGTGCAGCGCGCCGCCGCCATCGCCGAGGACACGACGCTGCGGGTCGAGCAGGAGGGCGAGGACAACATCGTCGTCTGCGGCGACGCGGTGATCCTGCGCGAGGCGCTGGTGAACCTGGTCGACAACGCCATCAAGTACGGCGGCGATGCCGGCGCGGTGGAGGTGCGGCTGCAGCCGGCCAACGGCGAACGCGGACCGGTGGTCGAGGTGGCCGACCGCGGCCCCGGCGTCCCCGACGAGGAGAAGCCCAGGGTCTTGAGCCGGTTCGGCCGCGGCAGTTCGGCGGCGGGCACGGTCGGCAGCGGCCTCGGCCTCGCCATCGTCGCGGCGGTGGCCGACGGGCACGGCGCCGGCTTCTCGCTGATCGACCGGCCCGGCGGCGGCCTGATCGCCCGCATCGTCTTCCCGCTGGATCATCTCTGCGAGTCCTGCCAGCCGGACCGCGGCGAGGCGAAGCCGGACCGGCGCTGGCTGCCGCTCGTCCTGCTGATCGCCGCGGCCGTCCTCGCCTGGCCGGGGGAGGGCTGGGCCAAGCGCTTCTTCTATGCGGCGCAGGGCGGCCCGGCCGCCGTCCTCGCCATCGCCTCGACCACCGACCAGCCGGTGATGGAGGAGCTGATCCGCGACTTCCAGCACCGCTATCCCGGCATCGCCGTCGAGTATGACGAGCTGACGGCGGTCGAGCTCTACGAGAGCATCGTGCATCCGGCGGAGCGCCTGCCGGACCTCGTCATCAGCTCCTCGGCCGATTTGCAGGTGAAGCTGGTCAACGACGGCTACACCCAGCGCCACCTGTCGCCGGCGACGGCCGGCTTGCCGCGCTGGGCCAACTGGCGGAACGAAGCCTTCGCCTTCGCCCAGGAGCCGGCGGTCATCGTCTACAACCGCAATCTGATGCCGGAATCCGACGTGCCGCGCACGCGCGACGACCTGATCCGCCTGATCCGGGAGAGGGAGGGGATCTACGATGGCCGCATCGTCACCTACGACATCGCGCAGAGCGGCATCGGCTACCTGCTCGCCGCCCAGGATTCGGTCCTCAACAGCCAGTTCTGGCAGCTCGTCGACGCCATGGCCGACCGCCACATGGAGCAGCATTGCTGCACGGGCGAGATGCTCGACCAGATCGAGCGCGGCGAGCGGCTGATCGGCTACAACCTGCTGGGCTCCTATGCGCGGGCGCGGCAGCTCGCCGGGTCGCCCATCGGCATCGTGCTGCCCAGCGACTACACGCTGGTCACCGCGCGCGTCGCCTCCATCCCCAAGGGAGCCGCGGCGGCGGCGCTGGGCGGCCTGTTCATCGATTATCTGCTGTCGGACGAGGGGCAGACGCACATCGCCAACCGGATGCCCTTCTACGCCATCTCCCCGACGGTCGAGGGGCCCTTCTCGGCTGCGCATCTGCTGGCCGACCTCAACGGGCCGCTGCGGCACACGACGCTCGGCCCCGGCCTCCTGGTCTTCCTGGACGAGACCAAGCGCGCCCGCTTCCTGCGCCAGTGGCAGATGATCACCAACCGCTACTGACAGGCTTCTGACAGATCCGGCCCCTATAACTCCAAGACTTCGTCAACAGGCGGAACAGCAGGCCGGCCGGCCTCCATTTCCGGCCGCCCGGCGCGACTGCGGCCGGCGTGCGGCCCCGTGCGTTCCGCAAGACAATCAATATTGGGGACTGCCATGTCGGGCGATCTGAAGGAGCGTGCTCTCGATTACCACCGCAGCGGGAAGCCGGGCAAGCTGGCGATCGTCCCGACCAAGCCGATGATGACCCAGCGCGATCTGGCGCTGGCCTATTCGCCGGGCGTGGCGTTCGCCTGCAACGACATCGTCGCCGACCCGGCCCATGCGGCCGACGTGACGGCGCGCGGCAATCTGGTGGCGGTGATCTCCAACGGCACCGCGGTGCTCGGCCTCGGCGACATCGGCCCGCTGGCCTCCAAGCCGGTGATGGAGGGGAAGGCCGTCCTCTTCAAGAAGTTCGCCGACATCGACGTCTTCGACATCGAGATCGACGAGAAGGACGTCGACGCGCTGGTGGACACCATCGCGCGGCTGGAACCGACCTTCGGCGCCATCAACCTGGAGGATATCGGTGCGCCGGCCTGCTTCGAGGTGGAGCGCCGCCTGAAGGAGCGGATGGGGATCCCGGTCTTCCACGACGACCAGCACGGCACCGCCATCGTGGTGGGGGCCGCCGTCTACAACGCGCTGCAGGTCGTCGGCAAGCGGATCGAGGATGTGCGCATCGTCTCCACCGGCGGCGGGGCGGCGGGCCTCGCCTGTCTCGACCTGCTGGTCGGCATGGGGGCGAAGCGCGCCAACATCGTGCTGGTCGACCGCGAGGGCGTCGTCTATCACGGCCGCAACGCCGGGATGAACCCCTACAAGGAACGCTATGCCACCGGCAGCGCCGTGCGCAGCCTGGGCGAGGCGATGGCCGGCGCCGACATCTTCCTCGGCCTGTCGGGGCCGGGCGTGCTGACCGGTGCGATGGTCAGGACCATGGCGCCGAAGCCGCTGATCCTGGCGCTGGCCAACCCCGATCCCGAGATCACGCCGGAGGAGGCGCGCGCCGCCCGTCCCGACGCCATCATCGCCACCGGCCGGTCCGACTACCCGAACCAGGTCAACAACGTCCTCTGCTTCCCCTTCATCTTCCGCGGCGCGCTCGACGTCGGGGCCACCACGATCAACGAGGCGATGAAGATCGCCTGCGTGAAGGCCATCGCCGACATGGCGCGCATCGAGGCTTCCGACGTCGTGGCCGCCGCCTACACGGGCGAGCAGCTCCGCTTCGGCCCGGACTATATCCTGCCCAAGCCCTTCGACCCGCGCCTGATCGTCGAGGTCGCCTCGGCGGTCGCCAGGGCCGCCATGGACAGCGGCGTCGCGACGCGCCCGCTGGCCGACCTGCGCGCCTACCGCGAGCGGCTGGGCCAGTATGTCTTCCGCTCCGGCCTCGTGATGAAGCCGGTGTTCCACAAGGCGGCGCAGGCGCCCAAGCGCGTCATCTATGCCGAGGGCGAGGACGAGCGCGTGCTGCGCGCCGCCCAGGTCGCGGTGGATGAGGCGATCGCCCGGCCGATCCTGCTCGGCCGGCCGGAGGTGGTGGAGCGGCGGATCGAGCAGCTCGGGCTGCGGCTGGTCCCCGGCCGCGACGTCGAGGTGGTCGAGCCGGTGCGCGATCCGCGCTGCCACGACTATGCCGACGTCTACCGGCAGCTCATGGGCCGGCGCGGCGTCTCCCCGACCTTCGCCGGCACGGTCGTGCGCGCCGAATCCACCGTCTTCGCCAGCCTGATGGTGCGGCGCGGGGCGGCCGACGCGATGATCTGCGGCACCGCCGGGCGCTATGGCGACCATCACCGCCACATCCGCGACCTGCTGGGCCGCCGCGGCGACGCGCCGGTCTCGGCGGCGATGACGCTGCTGATCCTCGGCAAGGGCACCTATTTCCTCTGCGACACCCACGTCAATCCCGACCCGACCGCCGCGGAGATCGCCGAGATCGCCATGCTGGCGGCCGAGAAGGTGCGGCACTTCGGCATCGAACCGAAGCTCGCCCTGCTGTCGCACTCCAACTTCGGCAGCTCCGATTCCCCCTCGGCGCTCAAGATGCGGGCGGCCTGCGACCTGCTGCGGCAGCGGGCGCCGGAGCTGGAGGCCGATGGCGAGATGCAGGCGGGGGCCGCCCTGTGCGAGACGGTGCGCGACGCCGCCCTGCCCAACGGCCGGCTGCGCGGGCAGGCCAACCTGCTGGTGATGCCGACGCTGGACGCCGCCAACATCGCCTTCGAGATGCTGAAGGTGCTGGGCGACGGCCTGTCGGTCGGGCCGATCCTGCTGGGCGTCAGCGCGCCGGCGCACATCGTGACCCCGGCGATCACCACGCGCGGCCTCGTCAACATCACGGCGCTGGCCGTCGTCGACGCCCAGATGGATCTGGCCCCCGTCCCGCTGCGCCAGGCGGCGGAGTGAGGCCGGCCCGCTTCTTTCCGGAAAAAGGCAGGGGCCTGACAGCGATTTGACAGATGTCCGGCCCTACACTGCCTCTCAGCACCGGCTCCCGTCCCATCCGCCGGATGCGCTCTTAGCAGCGCTCCGATGCCGCGGGAGCGGAGACCGGACACCGCGAGATGTCTCATGAAACTCGTCAGCATCGCAGTCAAGGGCAGGCGGACCTACGGTATCCGCACCGACCGGGGGGTGGTCGATCTCGGCCGCCGCTTCGGCAGCCGCCTCCCCGACCTCAAGGCTCTCCTCGCCGCCGGCGCCCTGGCGCAGGCGCAGGAGTTCCTGGACGCCACGCCCGACTATGCCGAGCCGGAACTGTCCTTCCTGCCTCCGGTGGACCAGCCGGCCAAGATCTTCTGCGTCGGCATGAACTACGCGGAGAAGCGGGCGGAATTCGGGGAGACCGGCAGCGCGCCGACCCTGTTCATCCGCTTCCCCGACAGCCAGACCGGCCACGGCTGCCCGGTGCTGAAGCCGGCCGCCAGCGACGAGTTCGACTATGAGGGCGAACTGGCGGTGGTCATCGGCACGGCCGGGCGCCGCATCCCGCGCGACCGCGCGCTCGACCATGTCGCCGGCTACAGCTGCTACATGGACGGCTCGGTCCGCGACTGGCAGCACGGCTGGTACACCGCCGGGAAGAACTGGCAGCAGACCGGGGCCTTCGGACCCTGGATCGTCACCGCCGACGAGGTGCCGGATCCCCACGCGCTTGCCATCCGGACCTATCTGAACGGCCGGACGGTGCAGGACGACAACACCGGGAACATGATCCACCGGATCCCGGCCCTGATCGAGTACATCAGCACCTTCAGCGCCCTGTCGCCGGGCGACGTCATCATCACCGGATCGCCGGGCGGCGTCGGCAAGAAGCGCACTCCGCCCCTCTTCCTAAAGGAAGGCGACGTGGTGGAGGTCGAGATCGAGCGTATCGGCCGCCTCAGCAACCGCGTCGTCCGCGACGCGATCGCCGCATAGCGGCCGACCTGATGTTACCCGGCCGGCATCGACCGGCCGGCCTGCTCTACGGCGCGGGGGAAGGGAGTGCCCGACCCGCAGGAACCGCGACCACCCTGTCGGAAGCTCCAGAGGGAGCATGACTCCGTGACTGACGAACTCGAATTCTACGCCGTCGATCCGGCCTGCAGCGTCAGGGAGCGCCGGGAGATCCGGACCCTCCTCGGCCGCTGCGGGCTCGACTACGAGGAGCACATCCAGGTCTTCGTGGTCTGCCGCGACGCCGGCCGGCTGGTGGCCTGCGCCGGGCTGGAAAGCAACATCGTCAAGTGCTGCGCCATCGAGCCCGACCTGCGCGGCGGCTCGCTGAGCCTGACGCTGCTGAGCGAGGTGGTCCATCTCGCCTACGAGCGCGGCCACTCGCACCTCTTCCTCTACACCCGGCCGGAGAACGTCTCCTTCTTCCAGGGCTGCGGCTTCTACCCGCTGGCCGAGGTGCCGGGCTACGTCACGCTGATGGAGAACACGCCGGTCGGCATCCGCTCCTATTGCGACCGGCTGCGCGCCCAGCGCCCGCAGGGGCTGCGGCCCGACGCGAAGATCGGCGGCATCGTCATCAACGCCAACCCCTTCACGCTCGGCCACCAGTATCTCGTGACGCTGGCGGCGGCGCAATGCGACTGGCTGCACCTGTTCGTGGTCAGCGAGGACGTCTCCTTCGTCTCCTACCGCGACCGCTATGCGCTGGTGGAGACGGGTGTCCAGGGAATCCCCAACCTGACGCTCCACCACGGTTCGCAATACATGGTCTCGCGCGCCACCTTCCCCGACTATTTCTTCAAGGAGAAGGGGGTGGTGGGCGATTGCTGCACGGCGATCGACCTGCTGCTGTTCCGCACCTACATCGCACCCGCGCTCGGCATCACCCACCGCTTCGTCGGGACCGAGCCCTTCTGCGAGACCACGCGCAAATACAACGCGGACATGAAGTTCTGGCTGCAGACCGCGGACAGCGCGGCGCCGGCCGTCACCGTCATCGAGGAGGCGCGCACCCGCTCGGGCGGCACGCCGATCTCCGCGTCCGAGGTGCGGCGCCTGCTGCGCGCCCGCGACCTCGACCGCATCCGCGCCCTGGTTCCCGCGGCGACCTTCGACCTGCTGCGGGAGAAATACGTGTCCAAGATCGTGCCGTTCGTCCCGGAGGCGTTGGTTTCCGGCGGCGAGCCCGACGCGCTGCCGCGCCGGGCCCTGGCGGCCGGCATCTGAACCGGCCCGGCGGCGGGGCGCTGGACGCCTCCGCCGCCGGACCATCTGGAGTGGGATCGATGAAGATCGTGAAAGAGGCCCTGGCGGGCACGCTCGAATCGAGCGACCTGCTGGTCAAGGTATCCCCCGGACCGGGCACCGGGCTGGAAGTCGTCATCAGCAGCGAGGTCATGCAGCAGTTCGGCGCCCAGATCGACCGGGTGGTGCGCGACACGCTCGCCCGGCTCGGCGTCACCGCCGGGCTGGTCGTGGTGGAGGACAAGGGGGCGCTCGACTGCGCCATCCGCGCGCGCGTCCAGACGGCGGTGATGCGCGGGGCCGAGGCCAAAACCATCAACTGGAGCGCCCTGTCATGAAACTCCGCCGCAGCATGCTCTTCCTGCCCGGCGCCAACGCCGCCATGCTCAGCACGGCGTTCGTCTACAAGCCGGACTCCATCATGTTCGACCTGGAGGACGCCGTCTCGCTGCGCGAGAAGGACTCGGCCCGCCTCCTCGTCTTCCACGCCCTCCAGCTCCCGGTCTACCGCGAGATCGAGACTGTGGTGCGCATCAACCCCCTCAACACCCCCTTCGGCCATGCCGACCTGGAGGCCGCGGTGCGGGCCGGCGTCGACGTCGTCCGCCTGCCCAAGACCGACTGCGCCGAGGATGTCGAGGTTCTGGAGCGCGAGGTGGAGCGCATCGAGCGCGCCTGCGGCCGCGAGGTCGGCTCCACCAAGCTGATGGCGGCCATCGAGTCCGCCAGCGGCGTCATCAACGCGCTGGCCATCGCCAAATCCTCGCCGCGCCTGATCGGCATCGCGCTGGCCGGCTTCGACTATGTGATGGACATGCAGACCGAGCGCGGCGACGGCACCGAGCTGTTCTACGCCCGCTGCGCCGTCCTCCATGCCGCCCGCGCCGCCAGGATCGACGCCTTCGACGTGGTGTGGTCCGACCTCAACGACGAGGCCGGCTTCCTCAAGGAGGTCGACCTGATCAAGCGGCTGGGCTTCAACGGCAAGTCGCTGATCAACCCGCGCCAGATCGAGCTTCTGCACAACGCCTACGCCCCGACCGAGGAAGAGGTCGAGTATGCCGGGCGCGTCGTCGCCGCGGCGGCGGAGGGCGAGCGCAAGGGGCTGGGCGTCGTGTCGCTCAACGGAAAGATGATCGACGGTCCCGTCATCGACCACGCGCGCCGTGTGCTGCAGCGGGCCGAGGCCTCGGGAACCCGCAAGTGAACTGGAGTGCTGTGCCGTGACCGACCTCAATGATCCGCTGCTCGACCGCCTGGCCCGCTTCGACGGGTTCGCGAAGCAGACCCCCTATCTGACCGATCCCGAGCTGAAGCGCTCCCGCAAGGTCTGCCCGTCGCTGGAGGAGGCGATCCGCCGCTCCGGCCTCAGGGACGGGATGACGATCTCCTTCCACCACGCCTTCCGCGAAGGCGACAAGACGATCAACACCGTGGTCGACCTGCTGGCCCGCATGGGCTTCCGGGACCTGACCCTGGCCCCCTCGTCGCTGCTGAACTGCAACGCGCCGCTGATCGAGCATATCCGCAACGGCGTCATCAGCCGCATCTACACCTCCGGCATGCGCGGCAAGCTGGCCGAGGCGATCAGCCACGGGCTGATGCGGCATCCGGTCAACATCCACTCGCACGGCGGCCGGGTGAAGCTGATCCAGGACGGCGAGCTGACGATCGACGTCGCCTTCCTCGGCGTCTCGACATCCGACTGTTTCGGCAACGCCAACGGCATCAGCGGCCGGTCGCGCTGCGGCTCGCTCGGCTACGCCAAGGTCGACGCCCGCCATGCCGGCACGGTGATCCTGCTGGCGGAGGAGATCGTGCCCTTCCCCAACGCCCCGGCCAGCATCTCGCAGGACGAGGTCGACTGGGTCGTCAAGGTGGACCAGATCGGCGATCCCTCGAAGATCAGCGTCGGGGCGGCGCGCATCACCTCCAACCCCCGCGAATTGCTGATCGCCCGCCTGTCGGCCGAGGTGATGGTCCATTCCGGCTATTTCGAGCAGGGCTTCTCGCTGCAGACCGGTTCCGGCGCATCCTCCACCGCGGCGACGCGCTTCCTGGAAGGCTACATGCGCAAGAAGGGGATCACCGCCAGCTTCGCGCTGGGCGGCATCACCGGCGGCATCGTGGACCTGCACAGGAAGGGCCTGATCGAGCGGGTGATCGACACCCAGAGCTTCGACGGCGACGCCGCGGAATCGCTGCGCACCTCGCCCAACCACATCGAGATCTCGACCAACGAATACGCCAACCCCGGCTCCAAGGGCGCCTATGTCGACCAGATGGATCTGGTGATCCTCAGCGCGCTGGAGATCGACCTCGACTTCAACGTGAACGTCATCACCGGCTCGGACGGGGTGATGCGCGGGGCGTCGGGCGGCCACTCCGACGTGGCGGCGGCGGCCAATCTCTCCATCGTCGTGGCGCCGCTGATCCGCAGCCGCATCCCGACCGTCGTGCGCCGGGTCACCACCGTGGTCACGCCCGGCGAGTGCATCGGCGTGCTGGTCACCGACCACGGCATCGCCGTCAACCCGCGCCGGCCCGAGGTGGCGCAGCGGCTGAAGGACGCCGGCCTGCCGTTGATGACCATCGGGGAGCTGCAGGCCCGTGCCGACTCGATCACCGGCGAACCGCGGCCGATCGAGTTCCTCGACAAGCTGGTCGGCGTCATCCGCTACCGCGACGGCAGCGTGATCGACGCCGTGCGGCAGGTGAAGGGCTGACGGCGATGGATACGGTCCTTGCACCGACACCGGCGCAGACCCGGTCCCCTGCCGGGCCGGTCTCGCTTCCGGTCACGCTGGCGGAGATGCTGGACGCGCGGGACCGCCGTGCGGAGCGCCAGCGCATGGTGCTGGACCGCTATCAGGCGCCGGTCCTGTCGGTGACGCTGGTCATGCCGGGGCCGGTCAAGGATACGCCCGACAGCCGCTTCGTCATGGAGACGGCGGCCGGCGAACTCGACGCGCTGTTCGCCCGCACGGGCTGGCCGGTGCTGTTCCATCTGCCGGTGTGGGGATGGACGGGGGCCGAGGCGCTCTATGCCGTGGACGCCGACGCCCGCGACCTCAAGCGTGCCGCGGCCGCGCTGGAGGACGGGCATCCCCTGGGCCGGCTGTGGGACCTCGACGTCCTGTGCCCGCGGGGGGGCGGCCTGTCGCGTACCGCCCTGGGGCTGGCGCCGCGGCGCTGCCTGGTGTGCGGCGAGGCGGGACACGCCTGCGCGCGCTCGCGCCGCCATCCGCTGGACGAGGTGCTGGCGGCGATCGAGGAGAGGGTAAATGCCTGTCGCGCCCGTTGACGCCGCCGTCCGCACCCTGCCGCCGTCCGCCGCATTCATGGCCGGGCGGGACGGCCATGCCATCGGCAACCGGCTGGCCCATCTGGCCTACCGGTCGCTGCTGCGCGAGGTCCTGCTGACGCCCAAGCCCGGGCTGGTCGACCGGCGCAACACCGGGTCGCACCGCGACATGGACCTGGCGAGTTTCCTCGCCTCCGCCCGCGCCGTCACCCCCTGGTTCCGCCGGTTCTTCGCCTGCGGGCTGGCGGGCTGCACGGTGCCGGCCGACCTGTTCCTGCCGGGCATCCGCGGCCACGGTCTCGCCTGCGAGCGCGACATGCTGCGCGCCACCGGCGGGGTCAACACCCACAAGGGCAGCATCTTCGCCTTCGGGCTGCTGTGCGCCGCGGCCGGCCGGCTGGTCGGGCAGGGGCGGGCGCTTGCCGTCGAGCCGCTGTGCGGGGAGGTGGCGGCGATCTGCACCGGCGTGGTCGATGAACTGCGCCGTCCGGGCGAGGCCGGCACGGCGGGCGAGCATCTCTACCGCCGCTACGGCCTGACCGGGGCGCGCGGCGAGGCGGCCTCCGGCTTCGCCACCGTGCGCACCCATGCCCTGCCGGCCTTCGACCGGCTGCGCGCCTCCGGGGCGGACGCGGCGACGGCTCTGCATGCCGCCCTGCTGGAACTGATGGCGTTCAACTCCGACACCAACGTCGTCGCCCGCGGCGGGCCGGAGGGGCTGGCCTTCCTGCAGGGGGAGGCGCAGCGCCTGCGTCGCGCCGGCGGGGTCGCCGCGCCGGGATACCTGCGGCGGCTGGCGGCGCTGGATGACGAGGCGATCCGCCGCAACCTCAGCCCCGGCGGCAGCGCCGACCTGCTGGCGGTCACCTGGTTCCTGTCCCGTCTGCCGGCGGTTTCCGTCTCCCGCTCCTGACGCAGTCCGCAAGAAGGAGGCGGGCGGCAGCGCCGGTGTGGCGGGACCGGCAGGACGACCGCGGTGGCCCATGGAAGTCGATCACATGCACGAGGTTGATGCGGCCCTGCTCGAGGCGTCGGCACGCTACAGCTTCGTGCTGGTGCCGGGCCTGTACGACAGCGGACCCGAGCACTGGCAGAGCTTCTGGCAGAACCGCCATCCCTTCTGGCTGCGCATCGCCCAGAGCAACTGGAACGTTCCGGACATCGAACGCTGGATCGGCGCGATCCGCCGGCTCCTCGGCCGGCGGTCGCGGCCGGCCATCCTGGTCGGGCACAGCTTCGGCGCGCTGGCGTCCTGCTGCCTCGCCACCGACCGCAGCCACGACATCGCCGGCCTGATGGTGGTCGCCCCGGCCGAGCCCTCCCGTTTCGAGGCGGAGGACCGCGTCCCGGACCATGCGCTGGGCGTCCCCGCCGTGGTGGTGGCGAGCCACACCGATCCGGTGATGCGCTTCCCGCGTGCCGTCCACTGGGCCGGCGTCTGGCAGGCCGAACTCGTCGACCTCGGCGAGGCCGGGCACATCAACGCCGAGGCCGGCTTCGGCCCCTGGCCCTATGGGCTCCAGGTGCTGCGCGCGCTGGTCGCCCGCATCGACGCGGCGGCGGGCGGCGGGGCCGTCCCTCCCGAAAAAGCCGTTCCGGGCTTCGAACCCTGACAGGCTTCTGACAGATCTGATCGGTAAAAACGTCATAACGAGCAAGTACGAGACGATTGATCTGCCACATGGTGATTTCCAGGAAAGCACGCTGAAGAGATAAATAGAATAAAGATCATAAGAAGGTGACCTAGATTTGCCGCGGTCCCGGTGTTTGCGGCGTTCTGTTCGTTTGTCAATTTTCCGGACGTCCCTTCGCAGCGCTATTACGGCCGTCTGCGATGGATGTTCCGACCTTCCACAGGCCGCCCGGCGCACGACCGGAGCGCAAACAAACCCAAATGGCTGGAGGACCCCATGCCCAGTGAAGTCTCTATCGCCTCCATTCCGCTCGACGAGGCGCTCTCGTCGGCAGACGCGGCCTCCCGCAGGTCATGGCGCGAGATCTGGTGGTCGCTGCTCGACATCCGGATCGGCATCGTTCCGCTGCCGGTGTTCGTGATGCTGATCGGGGTGTTCGCCGGGGCCGTCGCGACCGGATCGCTGACGCACGAGATCAACATGATGATCGCCGTCCTGGCGGTCTGCGGCTTCAGTTGCGGCGAGCTGGGCAAGCGTCTTCCGGTGTTCCGCCACATCGGCGCCGCGGCGATCTTCGCCACCTTCATCCCCTCGGCGCTGGCCTACTACCATGTCCTGCCCGTGCCGATGCTGAAGGCGGTGGTGGACTTCACCAAGTTCACCAACTTCCTCTATCTCTTCATCGCCTGCATCATCGTCGGCAGCGTGCTCAGCATGAACCGCGACGCGCTGGTGAAGGGCTTCTTCAAGATCTTCGTGCCGCTGGCCAGCGGCGCCGTCTGCGCCGCCTGCGTAGGCACGCTGGTCGGCACGCTGCTTGGCCTCGATCCCAAGCACACCTTCTTCTTCATCGTCGTTCCGATCATGTCGGGCGGCGTCGGCGAGGGCGCCATCCCGTTGTCCATGGGCTATGCCGAGATCCTGAACGGCAACCAGGGCGAGATCTTCGCGCAGGTCCTGCCGATGGTCATGCTGGGCAGCCTGATGGCGATCCTGATGTCGGGCTTGCTGAACTTCATCGGCAAGCGCATGCCGCACCTGACCGGCAACGGCCAGCTCCAGCCCGGCAACGGCGCCGACTTCGCCAACGCCAAGACCAAGAGCAGCGGCCCCGTGGATGCCAACACCGTCGCCGCCGCCGGCCTGTTCGCCGTCACCCTCTACCTGATGGGCGTCATGGCCCAGAAGATGGTCGGCCTGCCGGCTCCGGTGGCGATGCTGTTCATCGCGGTGCTGGTCAAGGTCCTCCAGCTCGCCTCCCCCTCGCTGGAGGCCGGCGCCGGCGTCGTCTACAAGTTCTTCCAGGTCGCCGTGACCTACCCGCTGCTCTTCGCGATGGGTGTCGCCGTGACCCCGTGGGACAAGCTGGTCTCCGCCTTCAACCTGCAGAACCTGATCATCATCTTCTGCACCGTGGCGACGCACATGTCGGTCGGCTTCACCATCGGCCGGCTGGTGAAGATGTATCCGATCGAAACCGCAATCATCAATTCCTGCAACTGCGGCCAGGGCGGCACCGGCGACGTCGCCATCCTGACGGCGGCCAACCGGATGCAGCTGATGCCCTTCGCCCAGGTCGCGACCCGCATCGGCGGCGCCATCACCGTCACCCTGTCGCTGATCGCGATGGCCAAGCTGATGTGATCCGCTCTCTTCCGCTCCGGGGCCGGCGGGCCCGGGGCGGACGGCGATCAAACGAAAAGGGGGTGCGGCATGCACCTCCTTTCTTCGTTTTTGCGGGCTGCCCGTTACCCGGCGGCCTCCAGGGCGTCGAGTGTGCCGCCGAGGGTGTCCGCGGCGGTTTCGGCGGAGCGGGCGGGCTCGGGTTGTGCGGGTCGCTCGACCCAGGCGATGCGCAGGACGTTTGTCGAGCCCGGCATGCCGAAGGGGACGCCGGCGGTGATGACCAGCCGCTGGCCGTCCCTGGCCAGCCCATGGGCATGCGCCAGCCTCGTGGCCTTGTGCACCATGTCGGAGAAGTTCTGCACATCCTCCGACAGCACGCTGTGCACCCCGTAGGCCAGCACCAGGCGGCGCGCCGTCCCCAGGCTGGCGGTCAGGCCGAGGATGGGCACCGCCGGCCGCTCGCGCGCCGCGCGCAGCGTGGTCGAGCCGCTGGTCGTGTAGGTGACGATCGCCGCCGCCTGCACCGTCTCGGCGACCTGGCGCGCCGCCGCGGTGATGGCGTCGGCCTCGGTGCTCTCCGGGGCGGCGTGCTGGGCGTCCATCATGGTGCGGTAGAGCGGGTCGTCCTCGACCCGCCGGGCGATGCGGTTCATGATCGACACCGCCTCGATGGGATAGGCGCCGCTGGCGGTCTCGGCCGACAGCATCACCGCGTCGGCGCCGTCGAACACCGCGGTGGCGACGTCGGACGCCTCGGCGCGGGTCGGGGCGGGGGCGCCGACCATCGACTCCAGCATCTGGGTGGCGACGATCACCGGCTTGCCGGCGCGGCGCGCCTCGGCGACGATGCGCTTCTGGATCGACGGGACATCCTCGGGCGGCATCTCGACGCCGAGGTCGCCGCGCGCCACCATGACGCCGTCGGACAGCTCGACGATGCGCGCGAGATGGTCGATGGCCTGGGGCTTCTCCAGCTTGGACAGCAGGGCGGCGCGGCCGCCGATCAGCTTGCGCGCCTCCAGCACGTCCTCGGGACGCTGGACGAAGCTCAGCGCCACCCAGTCGACACCCTGGTCGAGGGCGAAGGCGAGGTCGGCGCGGTCCTTGGCGGTGAGGGGCGACAGCGGCAGGACGACGCCGGGGACGTTGACGCCCTTGCGGTCGGAGAGCCGGGTGCCGGAGACGACGAGCGTGTCGGCGTGGCCGGGGCTGCAGTCGATGACGCGCAGGCGCACGCGGCCGTCGTCGAGCAGCAGTTCGGCGCCGGGTTCGAGGGCGGCGAAGATCTCGGGATGGGGCATGCCGACGCGGCTGGCGGTGCCGGGCTCGGGGAGAGGTCGAGGCGGAAGCCCTGGCCGGGGATGAGGTCGACGGGGCCGTCGGCGAAGCGTCCCAGGCGCAGCTTGGGCCCCTGCAGGTCGGCCATGATGGCCATCGGGCGTCCGGCGTCCTGCTCCAGGGCGCGGATGGCGCGGATGCGGGCGCCGTGGTCGTCGTGGGTGCCGTGGCTGAAGTTGAGGCGGAAGACGTCGACGCCCGCCTCGAACAGCGCGCGGATCATCTCAGGAGACGTGCTGGACGGACCCAGAGTGGCGACGATCTTCGTCTGCCGGAAACGGCGGACCGGGGTGCCGGTGGTCATGGTGACGCGAGCTCCACAAGGAAGGGGGCGCAAGGAAAAAGAGGGCGGTGACCCCGCATCGCGGTGCAGGCGGCCGTGCCGCCGCTCCGGCGAGGTCTCGATGGCTGGCGGCCCCAACGCAAATCCGGCGCCGTGGGTACCCATCGCAGTGAGCCCGTCCCGGCAAATATATTAGTATACGCGGAGCCTGTACAGGGTCCGGGCAGCGGTCGGGGTCCGCCCTGACACTATGTCGCAGCGCGGCATCGGGTTCGCGCGCCGCCGGAAGATTGGCGTTCAAACCGCCGGCGCCCTTGGCTAAGGTGCGCCGGTCGGCCGGGTCCGACCGCGCCTTGCCGGGGGGCGGGCGACGTCAACGCTGGCGACATCCGTCGCCGTCATGGGAGTGCGGGCATGGTCACGGCCAAGATCCTTCTTCTCGGCTCCGGCGAGCTGGGCAAGGAGTTCGTCATTTCGGCAAAGCGCCTCGGCTGTCAGGTCGTCGCCTGCGACAGCTACGCCGACGCCCCGGCCATGCAGGTGGCCGATTCCTGCGAAGTCTTCTCCATGCTCGACGCCGACGCCCTGCGGGCGGCGATCCTGAAGCACGCCCCGGACTTCATCGTGCCGGAGATCGAGGCGATCCGCACCGAGGTCCTGCAGGAGGTCGAGGCGGCCGGGATGACCGTGGTCCCCTCGGCCCGCGCCGCCGCGATGACGATGAACCGCGACCGCATCCGCGAGGTCGCCGCCACCGAGCTCGGGCTGCGCACCTCCCGCTACCGCTACGCCGAAAGCCTGGAGGAGGTGCGGGCCGCCGTGGCCCATACCGGCCTGCCCTGCGTCATCAAGCCGGTGATGTCCTCCTCCGGCAAGGGGCAGAGCACCGTCCGCACCGCCGACGAGCTGGAGGCCGCCTGGACCTATGCGGTCGCCAACATGCGCGGCGACCGCCGCAAGGTGATCGTCGAGGAGTTCGTCGCCTTCGAGTACGAGATCACCCTGCTGACCGTCCGCACGCGCGACGGCGTCCTGTTCTGCGATCCGATCGGCCACCGGCAGGAGCGCGGCGACTACCAGGAGTCCTGGCAGCCGGTCGCCATGCCGGACACGCTGATCGGGGACGCGAAGGACATGGCGACCAAGGTCGTCGACAATCTCGGCGGCTACGGCATCTTCGGCGTCGAGTTCTTCGTCACCCGCGACGAGGTGATCTTCTCCGAGCTGTCGCCGCGTCCGCACGACACCGGCATGGTCACCCTGCTGTCGCAGAACCTGTCGGAATTCGACCTGCACGCCCGCGCCATCCTGGGGCTGCCGATTCCGCGCATCGCCGTGCGCGGCCCGACCGCCTCGGCGGTGATCCTGGCCGACCGCGAGGCGGAACGCTTCACCATCGAGGGGCTGGCCGAGGCGCTGGGCCACGGAACGGCGGACTTCGACGTGGACGTCCGCCTGTTCGGCAAGCCGGTCACCCGCAGGAACCGCCGCATGGGCGTGGCGCTCGCCGCCGGGGCGACGCTGGACGAGGCGCGCGCGCGGGCGATGGCGGCGGCGGCGGCGGTCCGCATCCGCTACGAGTGACGATAAGGAGAAGGCCCCGCCCCGCGGAGTGCGGGACGGGGCCTTCGGACGGGCGGCGACGGGATGCGGGTCGGGGATCACATGACCGCGCCCATCTGCCAGGGGATGAACTCGTCGGATCCGACGCCGATCAGCTCGCTCTTGCTCTTCGTTCCCGACGCGGTGTCGAGGATCATCTGGAAGATCCGGCGGCCGACCTCCTCGATCGTCGCGTCGCCGCTGGCGATCGGGCCGCAGTCGATGTCCATGTCGTCGGGCATGCGGCGGAACAGCGCCGTGTTGGTCGCCAGCTTCAGGCACGGCACCGGCTTGCTGCCGAAGACGGAGCCGCGGCCGGTGGTGAAGCACAGCACGTTGGCGCCCCCCGCCACCTGGCCGGTCGCCGCCACCGGGTCGTAGCCCGGCGTGTCCATGAACACCAGCCCCTTCGCCGTCACCGGCTCGGCATAGCGGTAGACTTCCGTCAAAGCGGTGGTGCCGGCCTTGGCGACGGCGCCCAGCGACTTCTCCAGGATGGTCGTCAGGCCGCCCTTCTTGTTGCCGGGGGAGGGGTTGTTGTTCATCTCGCCGCCGGTGCGGCTGGTGTAGTCCTCCCACCAGCGGATCCGCTCCACCAGCTTCTCGCCGACCGCGCGGCTCACCGCCCGGCGGGTCAGCAGATGCTCGGCGCCGTAGACCTCCGGCGTCTCGGACAGGATGGCGGTGCCGCCCTGGCGCACCAGAAGATCGACCGCATGGCCGAGCGCCGGATTGGCGGTGATCCCCGAATAGCCGTCGGAGCCGCCGCATTCCAGCGCCAGAGTCAGGTGGCTGGCCGGCAGGGGCCGGCGGACGACCGCATCGGCTTCGGGCAGCAGCGCCTCGATCAGGCGGATGCCTTCGCGCACCGCCGCGGTGGTGCCGCCGAGGTCCTGGATCGACAGGGTCCGCACCCGTGCGCCCAGCTCCAGCCCCTCGGCCTCGACCAGCCGGTCCACCTGGTTGACCTCGCAGCCCAGCCCGATGATCAGCACGGCGGCGAAGTTGGGGTGGCGGGCGTAGCCGGCGATGGTGCGGCGCAGGGCGTCGATGGCGTCCCCCTGGGCGCCCATGCCGCAGCCGTAGCCGTGGGCGAGCGCCACGACGCCGTCGACGTTCGGATAGGCGGCAAGTGCCGCGCCGCGGAAATGGTCGGCGATCAGCCGCGCCGCGGTGGCGGAGCAGTTCACCGACGTCAGCACGCCGATGTAGTTGCGCGTCGCCACCTGCCCGTCGGCGCGCCGGATCCCCTGGAAGGTGGCGCGTTCGGCCTCCGGCACCAGGTCGGTCGGCCGGGCGTCGGCGCCGAAGGCATAGTCGCGCTCGAACTCGTCGCCCATGCTCAGGTTGTGGACATGCACATGCTCGCCCGGCGCGATGGCGGCGGTGGCGAAGCCGATGACCTGATTGTACTTGCGCACCGGCTCGCCGGCCGCGATGGGCTGGACCGCGACCTTGTGGCCGGCGGGGACCGTCGTGCCGCAGGCCACATCGGTCCCCGGCAGCCGCGTGCCGGGCAGCAGATCGGCCCCGGCGACGACGACGTTGTCGGCGGGGTGCAGGCGGATGGTCAGCGATGCCATGGAACGGTCCTCGTTGCGGGGACGGCCCGGCCGGACCGTCCCCCTTTCCAGATCGGAACGTGCTGACCCGGCGGTTGCCGGCTACAGCTTGTAGGCGTTCTTGGCGAGCCGGTAGGCGAGATCGACGGCCAGCTCCGCCGCCTCGTCCTCGTCCAGCCGGTGCTCCGACACCAGCCGCGCCAGGAAGGCGCAGTCCACCCGGCGGGCGACGTCGTGGCGGGCCGGGATCGAGCAGAAGGCGCGGGTGTCGTCGTTGAAGCCGACCGTGTTGTAGAAGCCGGCGGTCTCGGTGACCATCTCGCGGTAGCGGCGCATGCCCTCGGGGCTGTCGTGGAACCACCAGGCCGGACCCAGCCGCAGGGCGGGGTAATGGCCGGCCAGCGGCGCCAGCTCGCGGGCATAGCTGGTCTCGTCCAGCGTGAAGAGGATGATGGTCAGGCCGCGCTCGTTGCCGAAGCGGTCGAGCAGCGGCTTCAGCGACCGGACATATTCGGTGGCGGTCGGGATGTCGGCGCCCTTGTCGCGGCCGAACCGCTCGAAGACCTGCGGGTTGTGGTTGCGGAAGCTGCCGGGGTGGATCTGCATGACCAGCCCGTCGTCCAGGCTCATGCGGGCCATCTCGGTCAGCATCTGGCCGCGGAACAGCTCGGCCTCCTCGGCCGTCACGGTGCCGGCCAGCGCCTTGGCGAACAGGCTTTCCGCCTCGGCCGCCGAAAGGTTCGCCGTGCGGGCGGTCGGGTGGCCGTGGTCGGTGGAGGTGGCGCCGCCGACCTCCTTGAAGTACTGGCGGCGGTTGGCGAGCGCGGCGAGATAGCCCTTCCAGGTCGCCGTGTTCTCACCCGTCAGGGCGCCCAGCGCCTCGACGTTGGCCTTGAAGCCCTCGAACTCCGGATCGACCACCGGGTCCGGGCGGAAGGCGGTGACGACCCGGCCCTTCCAGCCGCTGGCGCGGATGGTCTTGTGATGCTCCAGCGTATCGAGCGGGGACTCGGTGGTCGCCAGCACCTCGAGGTTGAAGCGCTCGAACAGGGCGCGCGGGCGGAACTCCGGCTTGCGCAGGCAGTCCTCGATGCGGTCGTAGATGGCGTCGGCGGTGTCCGGGGCCAGACGCTCGGTCACGCCGAAGACCGTCTCGAAGGCATGCTCCAGCCACATGCGGGTCGGGGTGCCGCGGAACAGGTACCAGTGATCGGCCAACTGGCGCCAGATCTTGCGGGAGTCGCTCTCGACCGGCGCGCCGTCCAGGCGCTTCACGCCGACGTCCTCGATGGCGACGCCCTGGCTGTAGAGCATGCGGAAGGCGTAATGGTCCGGCTTGACGAACAGCGTCGCGGGGTCGGGGAACGGCAGGTCCTCGGCGAACCAGGACGGGTCGGTGTGGCCGTGCGGGCTGACGATCGGCAGGTCGCGCACCTCGGCATAGAGCCGCCGCGCAATCGCGCGCTGCGTCGCGTCGCTCGGGAAAAGCCGGTCAGGGTGGAGCATCCTCGGTCTCCGGAAGATAAGGGATGGTGCGGTTGCCGGGGGCGGATCCCCGCTGTCCGCGCCGCATGTGAATATTAATATACTAGCTTGCCCCGCGCATCGCTACAGCCATCATCGGCGCTCAGCCAAAATGCCGCACGCGGCGACCCGGACTCAGAGCTGGCGGCCTTCGTAGCTGCGGAAGTCGACCGGCCGCGGCCGGTAGCTGTCGGTGAACAGCGGCGAGGACACGACCATGTCGGCGGTCGCCTCGTTGCAGGCGAAGGGCACGTTGTAGAGCGTGGCGAGCCGGGTCAGCGCCTTCACGTCGACGTCGTGCGGCTGGGCGGTCATCGGGTCGACGAAGAACACCAGCAGGTCGACGCGCCCCTCGGCGATCATCGCGCCGATCTGCTGGTCGCCGCCCAGCGGGCCGCTCTTCAGCGGGGTCACGTCCAGGTCGGGAAACGCCTCCTTCACCCGGCCGCCGGTGGTGCCGGTGGCATAGAAGATGTGGCCGGACAGGGACCGCAGGTGGGCTCCGATCCAGGTGATCAGGTCGCGCTTGCGGGCGTCGTGCGCGACCAGGGCGATGCACTTGCGTTCCATGAGGCGGGGATCCTGCCGTTGCTGTGCTCCCGATGCGATATTAGCGCGCGGGGGCGAAGGATGACATTGGCGTGACGGGCCAATCAACGTATACTAATATGCCAGGATGAGGCGCAAGCCCCGCGCCCTGCGTCACTTCGCGCGGGGCCACGTCCTGCTGCAGTACGCAGGCGTACGTCCCGGACAAGGGTTTGGTGGCGTCCGGGCCGCAGCCTTGTGGTAGACTGCTCCGCATGGAAGATCGCGCTTTGGACGCGGCGGTGAGAATGGCAAGGACGGGTCGGCAAATGCTCGGCGGCAACGAAGCGGTGAAGGATCGGCGGGTGCGCCGCAAGACGATGAAGGCGGATGCGCGGCCGGTCCAGCGCACCACCACCATTTCCGCGACCATCTACCGCGACCTGCGTGAGGATATCCTGACGCTGCGCCGCGCCCCCGGCTCGCCCATCGCGGAAAAGGCGATCGCCGAGACCTACGGCGTCAGCCGCACGCCGGTGCGCGAGGCCATGCTGAAGCTGGCGGACGAGGGGCTGGTGGAGATCTATCCGCAGTCCGGCACCTTCGTCGGCCGCATCCCCATCGGTGCCCTGCCCGAGGCCATCACCATCCGCCGCGTGCTGGAGGAGGCGGTGGTGCGCTACGCCGCGGAGCGGGCGACCCGCAGCCAGGTGGCGCTGCTGCGCGCCTGTCTGGAGCGGCAGCATGAATGCGACGCCGCCGGCGACCGCGAAGGCTTCCACAAGGCGGACGAGGAGTTCCACGCCCTGCTGGCGGAGATTTCCGGCTATCCCGGCTTCTGGTCGATCATCGATCAGGTCAAGGTGCAGGTCGACCGCTACCGCCGGCTGACCCTGCCGCTGGCCGGCCGCGTCGGCGCCGCCATCGCCGAGCATGAGGCGATCGTCGAGGCCATCGCGTCCCGCGACCCGGCGCGGGCCGTCGAGACGCTGAAGGCCCATCTGGAGCACCTGGAGGTCTCCATCGCCGAGGCCCGGGCGGCGAACCCCGAGTACTTCACCGTTCCCGGATCCGCCGACGCCCGCATCTGAGAGCGGCACCGGGGGAGGGGAGGCTCCGCTCCCCCGGCGTTCCAGGACGGGGCTGCGAGGACGGGGCCGCGGCGTTACATCTGCGCGTCGGACAGCGCCATCACCGTGTCGGCGCCGTTCACCACCGCCGCCCGGCAGCCCTCCACCTGACCCAGCAGATGCTCGGCGAAGAAGCGGGCGGTGACCGGCTTGGCGGCGAGGAAGCCGTCGTCGGCCTCGCCCTCCGACAGGCGGCGCAGGGCGGCGACCGCCCCCAGGCTCAGATAATGGGCGCCGGCGACCAGGCCCATGGCGTTCAGCAGCGGGACGGCCGCGGCGGCGGGCTTCGCCGGGTCGGCGGCGTTGGCGAGGATCCAGCCGGTCATTTCCCGCGTGCGGCCGGCGGCGAGTGCGATCTCGCGGCCGATCACCTGCAGGTCGAGGTCGGTCGAGCCCTCCAGCGTCCGGGCGTTCCCCTCCACCTCGTCCAGCCAGACGCCGAGCGAGGCGCCCTTGTCGCGCAGCAGCTTGCGGTTCACCAGATCGTTGGCCTGGATCGCCGTGGTGCCTTCATAGATGGTGGTGATGCGGGCGTCGCGCAGGTGCTGGGCTGCGCCGGTCTCCTCGACATAGCCCATGCCGCCGTGGATCTGCACGCCCTGGGAGGCGATGTCCTGGCCCGTCTCGGTCGACCAGCCCTTGGCGATGGGCGTCAGCAGCTCCTCCAGCACGGCCGCCGTCTGACGGGCCTCCGGCTCGGGATGGCTGTGGCGGATGTCGTGGGCGGCGGCGGCGGTGTAGAGGATGCCGCGCATCGCCTCGATCCGCGCCTTCATGCTCATCAGGCTGCGCCGGACCTCGGGGTGGTTGAGGATCGGCGTGCGCCCCTCGCCCTGCCAGCCGGCCGGCTTGCCCTGCACGCGCTCGCGGGCATAGGACAGCGCCTGCTGGTAGGCCCGCTCGCCGATGGACAGGCCCTGCAGCCCGACCGCCTGCCGGGCGTGGTTCATCATCACGAACATGTATTCCAGGCCGCGGTGCGGCTCGCCGACCAGCCAGCCGATGGCGCCGCCCTGGTCG
Source organism: Azospirillum thermophilum (assembly GCF_003130795.1). Lineage (NCBI taxonomy): Bacteria > Pseudomonadati > Pseudomonadota > Alphaproteobacteria > Rhodospirillales > Azospirillaceae > Azospirillum > Azospirillum thermophilum. The sequence goes on along the minus strand of NZ_CP029357.1, from coordinate 384,157 downwards.
CCGAAGGCCAGCACGGCGGTCGGGCTGGCATGGATGCCCAGCTTGTGCTCGATCGAGACGCAGGCCACGTCGTTGCGCGCACCCAGGCTGCCGTCGGCATTCACCATCACCTTCGGCACGACGAACAGCGAGATGCCCTTCACGCCCGGCGGGGCGTCGGGCAGGCGGGCCAGCACCAGATGGACGATGTTGTCCGTCAGGTCATGGTCGCCATAGGTGATGAAGATCTTCTGTCCGTAGACGCGGTAGCTGCCGTCGCCCACCGGCTCTGCCCGCGAGCGGATGGCGGCGAGGTCGGATCCGGCCTGCGGCTCGGTCAGGTTCATGGTGCCGGTCCACTCGCCGGTCACCATCTTCGGCAGGTAGGTCTGCTTGACCTCCTCCGAAGCGAACTGCTGCAGGGCGTTGACGGCGCCCTGCGTCAGCATCGGGCACAGCGCGAAGGCCATGTTGGCGGCGTGCCACATCTCCTGCACGGCGGTGTTCAGCACGTTGGGCAGCCCCATCCCGCCCCACTGCGCGGCGAAGGGCAGGCCGTTCCAGCCGCCCTCGACCAGCGTGTTCCAGGCGTCCCGCCAGCCGTCCGGCGTGGTGACGGCGCCGTCGGTCCAGCGGGCGCCCTGCCGGTCGCCGGGAGCGTTCAGCGGCGCCAGCACGCCGCCGGCGATCTTCGCCGCTTCCTCCAGGATGGAGTCGGCCAGCTCGGGCGTCGCCTCCTCGAAGCCGGGCAGGGCGGCCACGGAATCGAAGCCGGCGATCTCCTTCAGCACGAAGCGGATGTCGCGCAGCGGTGCGGTGTAGGTCATCTCGGTGCTTTCTCCCCAGTCTTCTTCTTGGCGGGCGGTGGTTTCCCGGCCGTTCGGCCGTCAGCCGGCCAGCGCCTTGTCCAGCTCCGGCAGGGCGGCGAACAGGTCGGCGACGAGGCCGTAGTCGGCGACCTGGAAGATCGGCGCCTCCTCGTCCTTGTTGATGGCGACGATCACCTTGCTGTCCTTCATGCCGGCCAGATGCTGGATCGCGCCGGAGATGCCGACCGCGACATAGAGGTCCGGAGCGACGATCTTGCCGGTCTGCCCGACCTGATAGTCGTTCGGGACATAGCCGGCATCGACCGCGGCGCGGCTGGCGCCCACGGCGGCCCCCAGCCGGTCGGCGACCGCCTCCAGCAGCCCGAAATTCTCGCCCGACTGCATGCCGCGCCCGCCGGAGATCACGACGCGGGCGGCGGTCAGCTCCGGCCGCTCCGACTTCACGATCTCGGCGGAGACGAAGCGGGACAGGCCGGGATCGCCCGCCGCGGCGACCGGCTTCACGGTCGCCGCGCCGCCGGTTGCCGGCACCGCCTCGAAGGCGGTGGTGCGCACGGTGACCACCTTCACCGCGTCCGACGACTGCACGGTCGCCAGCGCGTTGCCGGCATAGATCGGCCGGACGAAGGTGTCGGCGCTCTCCACCGCCACGATGTCGGAGATCTGGGCGACGTCGAGCAGGGCGGCGACGCGCGGCAGCACATTCTTGGCGCCCGCCGTCGCCGGGGCCAGGATGTGGCTGTAGCCGCCGGCGACCGACAGGATCAGGGCGGCCAGCGGTTCCGCCAGCGCATGGGCGTAGGCGGCATCCTCCGCCGCCAGCACCGTCTCCACCCCCTCGACGGCGGCCGCGGCGGCGGCGATGCCGGTTCCGGGCGCGGAGGCCGCCAGCAGGTCGACCGGGCCGCCGATCCGGCGGGCGGCGGCGACGGCGTTGAGCGTGGCGGGCTTGAGGACGCCGCCCTCGCAGTCGGCGATGACCAGGATGCGCATCGTCAGATCACCTTCGCTTCGGTCTTCAGCTTCTCGACCAGGGCCGCCACGTCCGGCACCTTGATGCCGGCCTTGCGCGACGGCGGTTCCGCCACCTTCAGCGTCTTCAGCCGCGGCGCGATGTCCACCCCCAGGCTCTCCGCCTTCACCGTGTCGAGCGGCTTCTTCTTGGCCTTCATGATGTTGGGCAGCGAGGCATAGCGCGGCTCGTTCAGCCGCAGGTCGGCGGTCACCACCGCCGGCAGGGTCAGGTCCACCGTCTCCAGCCCGCCGTCGATCTCGCGGGTCACCGTGACGGTGCCGTCGCCGATCGCGACCTTGGAGGCGAAGGTGCCCTGGCTCCAGCCGAGCAGGGCCGCCAGCATCTGGCCGGTCTGGTTGCTGTCGTCGTCGATCGCCTGCTTGCCCAGGATGACGACCTGCGGCTGCTCCTTCTCGATCACCGCCTTCAGCAGCTTGGCGACCGCCAGCGGCTGCAGCTCGGCGTCGCTCTCCACCAGGATGGCGCGGTCGGCCCCCAGCGCCAGCGCGGTGCGCAGCGTCTCCTGCGACTGCGCGCTGCCCAGCGACACGGCGACCACCTCGGTCGCCTTGCCGGCCTCCTTCAGGCGGACCGCCTCTTCCACGGCGATCTCGTCGAAGGGGTTCATGGAGAACTTGACGTTGGCCGTATCCACGCCGGACTGGTCGGCCTTGACGCGGATCTTGACGTTGTAGTCGACGACCCGCTTGACGGCGCACAGCACCTTCATCGTTACAGCTCCTTGACCCGCTGGCGCAGGATGAATTTCTGGATCTTGCCGGTGGAGGTCTTCGGCAGCGGCTGGAACACCACCGTCCGCGGCACCTTGAAGTGGGCGAGGTTGGCGCGGCAGAAGGCGATGATGTCGGCCTCCGTCGTCGCCGCCCCGTCCTTCAGCGTGACGAAGGCGCAGGGCGTCTCGCCCCACTTCTCGTCATGGCGGGCGACCACCGCCGCCTCCAGCACGTCGGGATGGCGGTACAGCACGTCCTCCACCTCGATGGAGGAGATGTTCTCGCCGCCGGAGATGATGATGTCCTTGGAGCGGTCCTTGATCTCCAGATAGCCGTCCTCGTGCCAGACGCCGAGGTCGCCGGTGTGGAACCAGCCGCCGCGGAAGGACTCCTCGGTCGCCGCCGGGTTCTTCAGGTAGCCCTTCATCACGTTGTTGCCGCGCATGAAGATCTCGCCGACCGTCATCCCGTCCTTCGGCACCGGCTCCAGCGTGTCGGGGCTGGCGACCATCACCGCCTCCAGCATCGGGCCGCGCACGCCCTGGCGCGCCTTCAGCGCCGCCTTGTGGTCCAGCGGCAGGTCGTTCCACTTGTCCTGCCAGACGCAGAGCGTGACGGGGCCGTAGACCTCCGTCAGGCCATAGACGTGGGTGACCTCCCAGCCCATCCGCTCGGCTCCGGCGATCACCGCGGCGGGCGGGGCGGCGCCGGCGGTCATCACCTTGATCTTGCGGTCGATGCCCTGCTTCAGCTCGGCCGGGGCGTTGTTGATCATGTTCAGCACGATCGGCGCGCCGCAGAAATGCGTCACCCCCTCCTCGCGGATGGCGTTCAGCACCGCGTCGACCCGCACGGCCCGCAGGCAGACCGAGGTGCCGGCGACCACCGCCATCGTCCAGGGGAAGCACCAGCCGTTGCAGTGGAACATCGGCAGCGTCCACAGATAGACCGGCGCCTCGCCCATGCTCCAGGACAGCGCGTTGGACACCGCGTTCAGGTAGGCGCCGCGGTGGTGGTAGACGACGCCCTTCGGGTTGCCCGTGGTGCCGGAGGTGTAGTTCAGCGCGATGGCGTCCCACTCGTCGGCCGGCATCACCCAGGGATAGTCATCCTCGCCGCCGGCGACCAGCGCCTCGTAATCGCATTCGCCGAACAGCTCGCCGCCGGTGAACTGCGGGTCGTCGATGTCGATCACCGGGATCGGGGTCTTCATCGCCGCGACCGCCGGCTTGCCGACCTTGGCGAACTCGCGGTCGCAGATCAGCAGCTTGGCCTCGCCATGCTCCAGGATGAAGGTGATGGCGGCGGCGTCCAGGCGGGTGTTGATGGCGTTCAGCACGGCGCCGGCCAGCGGCACGCCGAAATGCGCCTCGAACAGTTCGGGCGTGTTGGCGGCCAGCATCGCCACCGTGTCGCCCTTGCCGATGCCGCGCTTGGCGAGCGCCGAGGCCAGCTTGCGGCAGCGCAGCGCGGTTTCCGCCCAGGTCCGGCGCACCGGGCCGTGGACCACCGCCAGACGGTCGGGCCACACGCTGGCCGCCCGCTCCAGGAAGGTCAGCGGGGTCAGCGGGACATAGTTGGCGGCGGTCTTGTCGAGATGAAGGTCGTACGGACTGGTCGCACTCATCGAACCGTTTCTCCCCAGGGCATCGCGATCGTCGCGGTCGCAGTCGTCGCGTTCGTCGCGGCGTTGGCGTGGAGGGTAGCGGTTCGGCTTTTCTCAACTGTCTCCCAAATATGACGAATTGTAAGTCCGGCGAATCGTGCGGGGGGCGTCCGACCCCCGCCCTCCGCCGCCCGCCCTCCGCCTCAGCTCAGCCAGGTCACGTCGGCGGTGAACAGATAGCCGGCGCCGTACACCGTGCGGATCAGCTTGGGCGAGCGCGGATCGGCCTCGATCTTGCGGCGGATGCGGGAGATGCGCACATCGATCGCGCGGTCGAAGGGGATGTCCTCGCGGTCCAGCTCCGGCCCCTGGAGCTGCTCGCGCGTCAGCACCCGGCGCGGCGCCTTCAGCAGGGCGACCAGCAGAGCCGCCTCCGCCGCGGTCAGCGTCTCGCGCCGGCCGTCGTCGGCGGTCAGGGTCAACGCGCCGAGGTCGAAGGTCCAGCCGCCGAAGCGCGCCTTGTCGGACCCGATGCCGCGGGCGTTGGCGATCAGCTGCTCGCGGCGGCGGATCACCGTCTTGACGCGGGCAACCAGCTCCCGCGGCTCGAACGGCTTCACGATGTAGTCGTCGGCGCCCAGCTCCAGCCCCAGCACCCGGTCGGACACGTCGCCCCGCCCGGTCAGCACGATGACGGCGAAGCGCACGTCCTCCGACAGTTCGCGGACCAGCGTCAGCCCGTCCATGTCGGGAAGCCCGAGATCGACGATGCAGACGTCCGGCACCTCGCGGCGGATGGCCGTCCGCACCGCCTGGCCGGAGGCGAAGAAGGCAGCCGAAAAACCGAATCCCTCCAGCACCGTCCGCAGCAAGTCGCGGATGTCCGGATCGTCGTCGACGACGTAGATCAGCTTCCTCCCGCCCATCGCCTTTTCTTTTCCCGTTCTTGTGCCGAGCGCGCTTCTTCCCCTAAACGGCCGCCGGTATCCGGACCGCAGCCGCCAGATCCTTCTTGTCCCATGGTTTGCCGAGAATGACCAGCCCCTCGCGCTCGTCGATCTCCTCTACGGAGAAGCCGCTGATCAGGATCACCTGCACGTCCGGCCGCGCCACCCGCAGATGGCGGGCGAGCTGCAGCCCCGACACCCCGGGCATGACGATGTCCGACACCAGCAGCCGCAGGTCGTCGAGCTGGTCGAGCAGTTCCATCGCCTCGTCCCCGCTCGCCGCCTCCATGACGGAAAACCCCAGCTCCATCAGTTGTTTGCGCATCACCTGCCGGACGTCGTCGTCATCCTCCGCCACCAGGGCGAGCTGGCCGCTCCAGCGCGGCGCCGGCTGGTCGTCCGGCTCGCCGCCGGGCAGGTCCTCCCGCTCGGGCGCGTCGGCCCGCGGAAGCAGCAGGGTGATGGCGGCCCCGGCCCCCGCCGCGCTGTCGATGCGGATATAGCCGCCCGACTGCTTGACGAAGCCGTAGACCATCGACAGCCCCAGGCCGGAGCCCAGCGACTTGGTGGTGAAGAAGGGCTCGAAGGCGCGCGCCAGCCCTTCCGGGGCGAAGCCGCAGCCGGTGTCGCGCACGGCGATCTCGACATAGCGGCCGGGGGCGGGCGGCTCGTCGAAGCCCGCCGTCTCGACCTCCGCGCGCTCCTGCACCGACAGGGTCAGGACGCCGCCCTGCGGCATCGCATCGCGGGCGTTCAGCGCCAGATTGACCAGCGCGTTCTCCAGCTGCGCCGGGTCGGCCACCACCCAGATGCCGTCGGCGCCGCCCGCCGGGTCGGCCGGGGTCCCGATGGCCGGGGTCCCGATGGCCGGCGTTCCGATGGTGGGCGTCTCGATGGTGATGGAGGCGGGCAGGCTGCGGCTCAGCAGCACCGTCATCTCCCGCACCAGCAGCCGCACCTCGACCGGCTGCGGCTTCAGCGGCTGGCGGCGGGCGAAGGCCAGCAGGCGGGCCGTGATGTCGGCGCCGCGCCGGCTCGCCCGCAGCGCGGGCTCCAGGCAGGCGGCGAGATCCTCCAGCCCGGCGAAGCGCTCCCGCGCCACCGACAGGTTGCCGAGGATGATCGACAGCAGGTTGTTGAAGTCGTGCGCCAGCCCGCCGGAGAGCTGCCCGACCGCCTTCAGCCTCTGCGCCTCCAGAAGCTGGCGCTGTGCCTCGCGCTCCTCGGTCACGTCCAGCGACAGCACGAAGAATCCGACCGTCGCCCCCCGCGCGTTGCGCTGCGGGATCAGCATGGTCCGGGTGACCAGCGGCCGGCCGTCGCGGCCGGTGCCGCCGTCCTCGAAGCTGGCGGCCTCCCCGGCGCGGGTGCGCTCCAGATGGGGCGACAGGCGGCGGTAGGCGTCGGCGTCCAGCACCTCGTCCAGGCGGCGGTCCAGCACGTCGTCGGCATCGTGCCCGGCCAGTTCGCGCCAGCGGCGGTTGACGAAGCGCAGCCGCTCCGCCCCGTCCAGATAGGCGATGGCGGCGGGGATGGCGTCGAGGATCAGCCGCTGCCGCGCCTCCGCCTCCTCCAGCGCCGCGGTGCGCTCCTTGACGCGGCTGTCCAGCGTGGCGATGTCGTCGCGCACCCGGCCGATCATCCCGTCGAAGGTGGCGGCCAGCACGCCGATCTCGTCGTTGCGGCGGATGCCGCTCTGCACGTCCAGGTTCCCGGCGCGCACCTGGTCCGCGGTCCCGGCCAGCCGTTGCAGCGGGCCGACCAGCCAGCGGGTGCCGACCCAGCCGAGCGCCCCGCCGATCGCCGTCACCGCCAGCGAGATGCCGAACAGCCGGTTGCGCAGCACGGTGGAGGAGCTGCGCAGCTCCTCCTCGTAGACGCTGGAGGCGATGTACCAGTCCAGCTCCGGGAAATGCCGGACCCAGCTGATCTTCTCATAGGCGTAGTTGTTGGGGTCGCTCGGCTTGTCCCACATGTAGCGCAGGTAGCGCCCCTCCTGCGCCGCCCGCATCAGCGCCTCGGCGATGAACTCGCCGGTCGCCGGGTCCTTCATGTCGCCGAAGGCCGCGCCCTCGATGTTCGGGTTCGGGTGGATGATCATCCGCCGGCGGAATCGAAGATGTAGACGTATCCCGTGCGGGCGATGCGGATGTTGCGCAGGGCCTGGCGCAGATCCTCGATCGCCTCGGCCTTGCGGCGCTCCACCGCGGCGTCGATCCGGTCCAGCCAGGCGCCGGCCCCGATCACCAGCCGGTATTCCGGCAGATGGCGGAAATAGGACATCTTCTGCACCGGCTGCCCGCCGGCCGAACGGCGCCAGGGATAGGTGTGATAGCCCTCGCCCTCGCGCCGGGCGCGCTCGATGATGGTCGGCAGGATGTAGCGCCCCTGTTCGTCCTGCAACTCGGCGACGTTGCGGCCGGCATAGTCGGGGTCGGGGTGCGACAGGATGCGCGAGCCGTAGTCGGTGACCCAGATATAGTCGTCGCGCCCGTGGCGGAAGGCCTTCAGCCCGTCGAAGACCAGCCGTTCCGCCTCCTCGCGGCCGATCTCGCCGTGCTCCATCCGGGCGAAGACATAATCCATGTAGCCCGCCGCCAGGGAGACGGTCAGCCGCATCTCGTTGCGGAAGCCGTCGATGATGGCCGAGCGCTGCTCGTCCAGGCCGCTGCGGATCCGGCCCACCAGCTCGTGCACGTTGTCGAGGATGGTGCGGCTGGCATCCAGCTCGATCTGATAGGCCTTCTCCTCCACCAGCGGCACCGACAGCAGGTAGTAGGCCGAGGAGAACAGCCCCACCAGCAGCAGCATGGTCGAGAACAGGCGGAGGAACAGCCGGGAGCGGAGCATGGGGTCGGGCCTGGAGGCCGGCGGATCGGGGGGCGACGGCCACTTTGGCACCGCGGGCGGGCCTCGGGCAATGGGGATCGCCGGGGATCGCCCCGGGGCGGCGCGCTCCGCCCGTGCTCCCTGCTGCGACGCAATGTCCGGCAACAATCTGCAACATTCCCGGGGTATTTCAGAAACACTGATCGGATAGCGTCCCTCCCCAGCAATAAGTAACCAGGAGGAAACAATGTCGGATCCGGTCTACCAACGGGTTCGCGCCAATCCGAAATTCCAGCAGCTCGTCGCCCGGCGCGGCCGGCTGGCGCTGGTCCTGTCGCTGATCGTGCTGGGCGCCTACTACGCGCTGATGATGGTGGTCGCCTTCGCCCCCGACCTGCTGCGCAGCCCCGTCGCGGAAGGCGGCGCGCTCAGCATCGGCTTCCCCATCGCCGCCGTGGTGATCGTCGTCTCCTGGCTGCTGACCGGGGTCTATTCCTACTTCGCCAATGGCGAGTTCGAGGACCTCAACAACCAGATCGTGGCGGAGAGCCGGAAATGAGCATCAGGATTCTCGCCGCCGCGCTGACGGCGGCCCTTCTGGCCGCCGGCCCGGCCATCGCCGCCGGCGACATGGGGGCCGCGGACAAGCAGGCCATCAACCCGACCGCCATCGCCATGTTCGTCGCCTTCGTGGGGCTGACGCTGGGCATCACCTACTGGGCGGCCAAGCGCACCCGGTCGGCCTCGGATTTCTACACGGCGGGCGGCGGCATCTCCGGCTTCCAGAACGGCCTTGCCATCGCGGGCGACTACATGTCGGCGGCGACCCTGCTCGGCCTGTCCAGCCTCGTCTACGCGACGGGGTTCGACGGGGTGGCCTACACCGTCAGCTTCTTCGTCGGCTGGCCGATCATCCTGTTCCTGATGGCGGAGCGGCTGCGCAACCTCGGCCGCTACACCTTCGCGGACATCGCCTCCTACCGGCTCGACCAGTCGAGTGTCCGCACCTTCGCGGCGCTGGGCTCGCTGACCGTCGTCATCTGCTACCTGATCGTCCAGATGGTCGGCGCCGGCCAGCTCATCAAGCTGCTGTTCGGGCTCGACTATGCGGTGGCCGTGGTGCTGGTCGGCGTGCTGATGGTGATCTACGTCACCTTCGGCGGCATGATCGCCACCACCTGGGTGCAGATCATCAAGGCCTGCCTGATGCTGGGCGGCGGCCTGCTGCTCCTGGTGCTGACCCTGTCGCAGTTCGGCTTCAGCCTGGAGGCCATCGCCGCCAAGGCGATCGAGACGCACAAGGCCGGGCCGAAGATCATGGGGCCGGGCAGCCTGCTGGCCGATCCGGTCTCCACCGTGTCGATGTCGCTGGGGCTGGTGTTCGGCACCGCCGCCCTGCCGCACATCATGATGCGCTTCTTCACCGTCCCCAACGCCAAGGAGGCGCGCAAGAGCGTCTTCGTCGCCTCCGGCCTGATCGGGATGTTCTTCCTGGTGGTGGCGGTGCTGGGCATGGCCGCGATCTCCATCGTCGGCGCCAACCCGCAGTATTTCGAGGGCGGCGTGGTCGGCGGCAAGCTGCTCGGCGGCGGCAACATGCCGATCATGCACCTCGCCCACGCCATGGGCGGCGACGTGCTGCTGGGCTTCATGTCGGCGGTCGCCTTCGCCACCATCCTGGCGGTGGTCGCCGGGCTGGCCTTGGCCGGCGCCTCGGCCATCGCGCACGACCTCTACGCCCGCATCATCCGCAAGGGCCAGGCGACGGAGGCCGAGGAGATGCGCGTCTCCAAGCTGTCCTCGCTGGCGCTCGGCGTGGTCGGCGTGATCCTCGGCATCGTGTTCGAGAAGCAGAACGTCGCCTTCCTGGTCGGCCTGACCTTCGGCATCGCGGCGTCGGTCAACTTCCCGGTGCTGATCCTCTCCATGTACTGGAAGGGGCTGACCACCCGCGGCGCGCTGTGGGGCGGCTTCAGCGGCCTCGTCTCGGCGGTGGCGCTGGTGGTGCTGTCGAAGACCGTGTGGGTGGCGGTGCTGGGCTACGCCACGCCGGTCTTCCCCTACGAGCATCCGGCGCTGTTCTCCATGTCGCTGGCCTTCATCGTCACCATCCTGGTGTCGAAGCTGGACAACAGCCAGCGCGCGCGGGCGGAGATCGCCGCCTACGACGACCAGTATGTCCGGTCGCAGACGGGGATCGGCGCCGCCGCCGCGTCCTCGCACTGACGACGGGGTCCCCCGGCCGGCCCGCCCCGGCCGGGGGTGTCCCTGCACAGCGGGATTCCTCGCCCGCCTTGCGAACCAGTTGGCGCATGCGCCTGTTGGCAGGAGCGACCACCGGCCCCGGCGGCCGGGAACGCCGACAGCAGGGAGTGCGCGACATGGCGGTGAAGGATACGCTGCGGGCCGTCCGCAACGCGGGACCCAGGACCTCTTCCGATGAACGGACCGGCGCCACCAGCGCCGCGGCGATCGGCCGCCACCCGATCCACCCCGTCCTCATTCCCTATCCGGTGGCCTTCCTGACCGCGACGCTCGGCACCGACGTCGCCTACTGGCGCACCGGCGATCCCTTCTGGGCGCGCACCTCGCAATGGATGCTGCGGCTGGGCCTCGCCTCGGGCGTGGTGGCCGCGACCGCCGGCGCCGCCGACTACCTGTCGATCCCGCGGGCGCGCAAGCATGCGGTCGGCCCGCTCCACGCGATCGGCAACGCCACCGTTCTTGCCCTGTCGCTCGCCAACCTGCTCGCCCGCCGCGACGATCCCGAGGATGCGGTGGTGCCGCGCGGGCTCGCCCTTTCGGCGGCCACCACGGCGCTGCTCGGCGTTACCGCCTGGGCCGGCGGCGAGATGATCTACCGCCACCGCATCGGCGTCATCGAGGAGGAGGGAGCGGGGGAGCCCGACGCGCTGCCCTCCGGCGACGCGGCCGGCCGCGGGCTGCTGCGCCATGACGCCCGGCGCGAAACCCAGCACGAGTCCGCGTGACTGATTCCTCCCCCGCATGTTGTTGCGATGCAGCAGCGAGCCGGGGAGCACACTCATGGACCGATCCTTCGACGGGATGGTGGTCGTCATCACGGGCGCGTCCAGCGGCATCGGCCGGGCCACCGCCCATGCCTTCGCCGGCCGCGGCGCCACCGTCGTCCTCGCCGCCCGCCGGCCGGAGATGCTGGCGGAGGCGGCGGACGAATGCCGGGACCTCGGCGGCAAGGCCGTCGCGGTGCCCACCGACATGACGGACGAGGCGGCGGTGGAGCGGCTGGCCCGCCACACCGTCGCCCGCTTCGGCCACATCGACGTGTGGTTCAACAATGCCGGCGTCGGCGTCTTCGGCCGGTTCGAGGACATTCCCTCCGACGTCTGGCGCCGGGTGATCGAAACGAACGTCTTCGGCTGCATGTATGGCGCCAAGGCGGCGATGCGGCAGTTCCGCGCCCAGGGGCACGGCGTGCTTATCAGCAACGCCTCCATCGTCGGGCGTCTCGCCAAGCCGGACTCGACCGCCTACGCCACCAGCAAGTTCGCCGTGCGCGGCTTTTCGGAGGCGCTGCGCCAGGAGGTGCTGGACCAGCCGGACATCCACATCTGCACCATCCTGCCGTCGGTCATCGACACCCCCTTCTTCCAGCATGCGGCCAACTACAGCCACCACCGCGTCCGCGCCGCTCCGCCGGTCTATACGCCGGAGAAGGTGGCCCGCGCCGTGGTCGGGCTGGTGACCAGCCCCCGGGCCGAGGTCATCATCGGCGGCGCCGGCAAGGCGGCCATCGCGGCGAAGCGGCTGGTCCCCTCCCTGATGACGCGGGTCAACGGCCGGGCGCTCAACGACGGCTTCCTCGCCGACCAGCCGGGCGACGAGACGACCGGCACCCTGTTCGAGCCGATGCGCGACGGGGCGGCGGTCCATGGCGGCTGGCGCAAGGGGCCGAACGACGGCGGGGTGCCGGTGCTGACCCTGGCGCTGATCGGCCTGCCGCTCGGCATCATGGCGTGGCGGCGCTGGCAGCGGACCGGCGCGGAAGCCTCCCGGCGGTCCCGGCCGGTGCAGGGGGTGAGGCGGGCGGCATGACCGGCGCGACGACCCTGCCGCTGACCCTGGTGCTGTCCGGCGGCAATGCGCTCGGCGCCTTCCAGGCCGGCGCCTATGAAGTGCTGCACGAGCGCGGGCTCCTGCCGCAGCGGGTGGTGGCCGTCTCCATCGGGGCGGTCAACGCCGCGCTGATCGCCGGCAACCCGCCGGAGGCGCGGGTGGAGGCGCTGCGGCGCTTCTGGGACGCGGCGACACAGGACAGGCTGGTGATCGGCAGCCCCCTGCTCAGCAGCCCGCTGTTCGGGCCGCTGGTCGGCGACGGGCGGGCGCGGGCGCTGCAGTCGCCGTTGCTCGGCAGCCCGGGGGTGTTCCGGCCGCGCCTGCCCGGCGCCCTGTCCCTGCTGCCCGGCATGCCGGGGGACGCCAGCCTCTTCGACCTGGGGCCGCTGCGCACGACGCTGGCCCGCCTGGTCGATTTCGACCGGCTGAACGGCGGCGAACTGCCGTTGACCGTGGTGGCCGTGGACGCGGTGACCGGAGACGAGGTGCGGTTTGCGGCCGGCGACCCCGGCCTGCGGATGGAGCATCTGCTGGCCAGCTGCGGCTTCATCCCCTTCTTCCCGCCGGTGGAGATCGAGGGGCGGCTGCTGTGCGACGGCGCCATGGTCGCCAACCTGCCGCTGGAGGCGGCGATCGGCGAGCCGGTGGCGGAGGACCGGCTGTGCATCGCCATCGACCTGTTCGACCGGCAGGGCGGTCCGCCGCGTACCGTCGGGCAGTCGGTGGACCGGCAGCTCGACCTCCTGCTGTCCAGCCAGACCCGCCGGACGATCGACGGGCTGCGCCGCAGCCACCGGCTTCGCCGCCGGCTCGCCAACCTCGCGTCGCACCTGCCTGCAGACCGGCGCAACGGCTCCGGCCCGGCCGACCCAGATCTGGCGGAGGCGCTGGCCGAGGCGTCACGGGCGGGGGACGGCGCCACCGCCCTGATGGTCGTCGGCTCCACCGCCGTGCCGGGCGATGCGGAGATGCGGTCCTTCGACTTCTCCCGCCCCGTGCTGGAGGAGCGCTGGCAGGCCGGCCGCCGCCGGATGGAACAGGCGCTCGACCGGCTGGCCGGGATGGAGGTCGCGCCCGGCGACTTCGCCGTGGAGATGGTCGGGGCGGTTCCCTGAACGGCCCTGTGTGGTGGACGAGGCCTCCGACGAATCCGTCCCGGCCGGCGACCCGCCCTCCTACCACCCGCCGCGGCCCTGATCGCCGGCCGGTCGGGCCTGCAGGCCGAAGGGGAAGGTCTCGGGCGGGCCTTCCCCCTCCGCCGCTTCCACCGCGTCGACCTGTGCGGCGTCGGGCCAGTCGGCCTCCACCGCCGTGATGGTGAAGCCATGCCGCTCGACCAGCCGCCGGGTGATCGCCGCCCGCGCCCGATAGAACTCCCCCGATAGAACTCAGACGTGCCGTGCGAGGCCTCGCCGAGCAGGACGGTGCGCCGCCTGCCCCAGCTCGTCGAAGGCATCGGCGAAGGCGGGATCGTCGGGATCGGGCAGGGCCTGTGCCGCGGCGGCGATGCGGCCGGGAATGGACACGGCAAGGTTGCGGTCATGGTCATGGTCATCCCGGCGGGAGCTGTAAAGTCTTCGCATGCGAAATGGCACGCATGGCCGGTCCAACAGCCGCGGCGCGGTCCCGCCCCGCCGCCTTGCGTCGATCGGCCGGCGGCGGCCTTGACGCGCCGCGGAGCTTGGCCGCAATGATTGGCGCATGACGCCGATCGCCCGCCCGCTCCATTCCGCCGTCGCTGCGGCAGCGCTGCTGCTCCTCGCGCCGCTCTCTCCGGTGCAGGCCGAGGAGTTCGACGCCGGCCCGCTGTGGAGCGGCAGCATCGTCCGCGACCGGGCGGGGCGGCTGGAAAGCTGCGCCATCGTGCGGATGTTCGACGACGACAGCGTGGTGACCTTCGCGCTGACCCGCAGCCGCAACTTCTTCCTGGTGGTGTCGAACCCGGCCTTCCGCCTGCCGGACGGCGCGAAGCGGATGCTGACCTACCGGGTGGACGAAGGGGCCGCCGATCCCGCGCCGGCGGACCTGCTGGCACGCAGCGTCATCATCGACCTGCCGGACACCGACCGGACGCAGGAGCTGTTGCGCCGGGGGAGTGGCTGTTCGTGCAGGGGCTGTTCGACGGCGGCCAGGACGTCGAGGCGCTCGGCTATTCGCTGGAGGGGGCGGGGCAGGGCCTGCCGCAACTTGCGGGCTGCGTCGATGCGGCGCTGGCCGCCGAACAGCGGGCCGCCGCCGCCGTCGCCGCCGCCAAGCCCTCGGTCGCGCTGCCGGCGCCCGCTCCCGCCGCGAAACCGGACGGGGTCGCGGTCGATCTCAGCACCTTCGCCTCGGAAGCGACGGCGCGCTCCGACTGGGACCATTTGAAGAAGGTCTTCGGGCCGCTGCTGGCCGGCCGCGAACCGGTCTTCGCCCCGCGGCCACGCAGCAGCGACGGCCGCGTCTTCACCACGGTGCGCATCCCCGGCTTCGCCGACCGCGACGAGGCGGAGCGGTTCTGCAAGGCTCTGCGGGCACGCGGGCAGGAATGCCGCCCGCGCTGAGTCCGCGGGGTCAGCGGGCGGCCGCCGGCCGGGCGGGGCGGGCGGCGTGGACCATCATCATCTCCCCGACATTCTCCGGCGTCACCAGCCCGACCAGCCGGCCGGCGCCGTCGACCACCCCACCGCCGGCAACTCGCCGTCCCGCATCAGTTGCAGCGCGTCCTCCAGCTTCTGGCCGGGATGGATGGTCGGGATGTCCGCCTGCATCGCCTGCAGGACCGGCGCCTGCGGGCCGAGGTCGCGCAGCGCGCGGATCATCGCCTGGCGCGTCAGCACGCCGCGCAGCCGGCCGGTGCCGTCCACCACCGGGAACTCGTGCTGGGTGGTGCGCAGCAGGCACTGCACCGCATCCTCGATCACGCTGGACGGCGACAGGCTCTCGAAGCGGGTGATCATGGCATCCGACACGGTGACGCCGTTGGTCACCTCGCGCATCTGCACGGCATGGGCCTCCGACGCCGCCCCCAGATAGACGAACAGCGCGATGAACAGCAGGATCGGGTTGCCGAACAGGCCGAGCAGCCCCAGCAGGAAGGCCACCCCCTGGCCGACCGAGGCCGCCATCTGCGTGCCGCGGACATAGCCGTTGCGGCTCGCCAGGATGGCGCGCAGCACCCGTCCGCCATCCATCGGAAGGCCGGGATCAGGTTGAACAGCGCCAGGAACAGGTTGACCGCGGCCAGCCGTTCCAGCACGCCGACCCCGGCGTTCTGCGGCTCCACGCTGCCGGCCGGGACGAAGCCGCCGAGCACGAGATAGAGCAGCCCGGCGATCACGATGTTCACCGCCGGGCCGGCCAGCGCCACCACGATCTCCTGCGCCGGCTTCTCCGGGATGCGCTCCAGCCGCGCCACGCCGCCGATGGGCAGCAGCGTGATGTCCGGCGTCCTGACCCCGTAGCGCCGGGCGGCGAAGACATGGCCGAACTCGTGCAGCACGACGCAGAGGAACAGCAGGGCCATGAAGACCACGCCCTCGGTCGCCGCCGGCCAGCCGCCCTGGCTGTAATGGGCGGCGCCGATCCACAGCAGGAACAGAAGGAAGGTGATGTGGATGCGGATCACCGTGCCTTTCACGATGCCGATGGGGAATGACCAGCTCATCTCGGCCCTCTTGTCGCGTCTGTTGACGGCGGAACGCGCCGCGCGGAGAGTGGGTCCCCCGCGGGCTCCGGTCCTGGCCCCAGCGGAACCTCGTCCATCAGGATCTCGTGCGTCCGCCCCCCTCCCTTCAAGCCCGCAAAGGAAACGGCGTCGTGTTCCGTCAGGCCCGCTCGCTCCTCGTCCTCCTTCTTCTCGCCTGCGGGCCGGACTCCTGGTCTTCGGGATCGACCCGCCGGACGGCGGCCGGCAGGCGGACAGCCGCAGCTTCCTCGCGGCCTGCGAGGGTGGTCCCTTCGCCGCCGCCAACACCACCAACAGCGCCGACGCCGCCCGGCTGTGCGCCTGCGTCCTGTCCTGGCACCTGAAGGAGGGGGCGCGCGCCGGCTATCCGCTGCCCGTCGCCCTCTACCGCTCCGCCGGCACGACGACGCAGGCCGCGGCCACCCAGACTACGGCGGTTGCCGAGGCCGACCGCACCGCCCGCGAGGCCTGCCTGTCCGGACGCATGCCCAGAACGGGACGCTGACCCGCTCCGCCGGCAGGCGGCAGGGCCGCGCTGCGGTTTGACCCGCGCTCCGTCCCTGCGCCATTCTGTCCGATGGGCGAACGAACATAAGAACGAAGGGGGAGCGCCGTGGTCGCCATCACCGACCGCCGGACGGAACTGGAGGGCACGGCCATGCTGGGGCTCGTGCTCCTCTGCCTGCTCTGGGGAGTCCAGCAGGCGACGATCAAGATCGCCATGACCGGGGTGCCGCCGGTGCTGCAGGGCGGGCTGCGCTCGCTGGGCGCGGTGGTGCTGGTCTGGGGCTGGGCTTCCTGGCGCGGCCTGCGGCTGTTCGAGCGGGACGGGACGCTCGGGCCCGGGCTGCTCGCCGGGCTGCTCTTCGCGCTGGAGTTCCTGCTGATCTACTGGGGCCTCACCTACACCACCGCCTCGCGCAGCATCCTGTTCCTCTACACCGCGCCCTTCGTGGTGGCGCTCGGCGCCCATCTGCTGCTTCCCGGCGAGCGGCTGAGCCGCCTGCAGGCCGTCGGACTGCTCTGCGCCTTCGCCGGCGTCGCCGCCGCCTTCGCCGAGGGGCTGCGCCTGCCGACATACCGCGAGCTGGCGGGCGACCTGATGGTGCTGGGCGGGGCGGTGCTGTGGGGGGCCACGACGCTGCTGATCAAGACCACCCGCCTCGTGCGGAGCAGCCCGACCAAGGTGCTGTTCTACCAGCTCGCCGTCTCCGCGGCCCTGCTCCCCGTCGGCTCGGCCCTGCTGGGGGAGGGCGGGGTGGTGGCGCTGAGCCCGCTGGTGCTGGCCTGCCTCGCCTACCAGATCGTGGTGATCGCGGCGCTGTCCTACCTCGCCTGGTTCTGGCTGATCGCCCGCTATCCGGCGGCGCGGCTGTCCGCCTTCACCTTCCTGACGCCGCTGTTCGGCGTGATGGCCGGGGCGCTGCTGCTCGGCGAGCGGATCACCGGCGGCTTCGTGGCGGCGATGGCGCTGGTCTGCGCCGGCATCTATCTGGTGAACCGGCGGCCCGCCCTGCCCCGGACGACATAGCCCCTTCCCCGTTCCGTGCCGCGGGGGAACCGCTCCGCGCGCCGCCGGTTGGCAGACGAGACGTCACCGGAGCAGGCCGGGCGGAACAGCGGAGCGGATCATGGAACTGAAGGGCAAGGTCGCACTCGTCACCGGCGCCGGCTCGGGCATCGGAAAGGCCGCGGCGGTCCGCTTCGCCCGCGAGGGGGCCGCCATCGGCGTGCTGAGCCGCACGGAATCCGAGGTCCGCAAGACGGTGGAGGAGATCGCCGCCGCCGGCGGCCGGGCCATCCCCCTGGTGGCGGACATCGCCGACAGCGCGGCGATGAAACAGGCGATCGCCCAACTGGTCCGGGAGTACGGGCGGCTCGACATCGTCTTCGCCAATGCCGGCATCAACGGCGTCTGGGCGCCGATCGACGAGCTGGCGCCGGAGGAGTGGGACCGCACCATCAACATCAACCTGCGCGGCACCTACCTGACGCTCCACCATGCCGTGCCGCACCTGCGCGCGGCCGGCGGCGGCGCCGTCCTGGTGACGGCGTCGGTCAACGGCACCCGCATCTTCAGCAATGCCGGCGCCACCGCCTATTCCTGCACCAAGGCGGCGCAGGTGGCGATGGTCCAGATGCTGGCAGTCGAATTGGCCAAGGACCGCATCCGCGTCAACGCCATCTGCCCCGGCTGGATCGAGACGGACATCCCCGACAACACCGAGACCCGCAACACCGAGAAGGCCGGGGAGCCGGTGGAGTATCCGGAGGGCGAGATCCCCCTGACCGACGGCAGGCCCGGCGACAGCCACGAGGTGGCGGAGCTGGCGCTGTTCCTCGCCTCCGACCGCGCCCGCCACGTCACCGGCACGCCGGTGTGGATCGACGGGGCCGAATCCCTGCTGGTCGGCTGATCCGCTCTGGTCATGGGGGTGCCGATGCCGGCCGGTCATGCATGGTGGCAGAGCGGGGTGATCTATCAGGTCTATCCGCGCTCCTTCCAGGATTCGAACGGGGACGGCGTCGGCGACCTGCCGGGGGTCCTGGCGCGGCTCGACCATCTGGTGGAACTCGGCGTCGATGCCGTCTGGCTGTCGCCCGTCTACCCGTCGCCGATGGCGGACTTCGGCTACGACGTGGAGGACTACACCGGGATCCATCCGCTGTTCGGCGGCATGGCGGACTTCGACCGGCTGGTGGCGGGCGCCCACGCCCGCGGGCTGAAGGTCATCCTCGACTATGTGCCGAACCACAGCTCCGACCGGCACCCCTGGTTCCGCGCCAGCCGCTCCTCGCGCGAGGATCCCCGGCGCGACTGGTACATCTGGCGCGATCCCGCTCCGGACGGCGGCCCGCCGACCAACTGGCTGTCGGAGTTCGGCGGCAGCGCCTGGGAATGGGATGCCCGCACCGGCCAGTATTACTACCACGCCTACCTGAAGGAGCAGCCGGACCTGAACTGGCGCAACCCGGAGGTCCGGGAGGCGATGCTCGGCGTGCTGCGCTTCTGGCTCGACCGCGGGGTGGACGGCTTCCGTGTCGATGCCATCCACCACCTGATCGAGGACGAGCGGCTGCGCGACAACCCGCCCAACCAGGCCTGGCGGGAGGGCATGTCGCCGACCCGCCGCGTCATCCGGCTGCACACCATGGACCAGCCGGAGGTGCACGACGCCATCGCCGCGATGCGGCGCGTGGTGGACGGCTATGACGGCGACCGGCTCCTGATCGGCGAGGCCTATCTGCCCATCGACCGGCTGATGGCCTATTACGGCGCCGACCTGTCGGGCTTCCAGCTCCCCTTCAACTTCCACCTGCTCTCCACCCCCTGGACGGCGCAGGCGGTGGCCGCCCTCATCCGCAGCTACGAAGCGGCGCTGCCTGCCGGCGGCTGGCCCAACTGGGTGCTGGGCAACCACGACCGTTCCCGCGTGGCGAGCCGCCTCGGCCCGTCCCAGGCGCGGGTGGCGGCGATGATGCTGCTGACGCTGCGCGGTACCCCCACCCTCTACCAGGGGGACGAGATCGGCATGACCGACGTGCCGATCCCGCCGGACCTCGTCCAGGACCCGTGGGAGAAGAACGTGCCCGGCCTCGGCCTCGGCCGCGACCCGGTGCGCACGCCGATCCCCTGGGATGGCGGCCCCGGCGGCGGCTTCACCACCGGCACGCCCTGGCTGCCCTTCGGTCCCGACCGGGGGCAGGTGAATGTCGCGGCCCAGCAGGGCGATCCCGCCTCGATGCTGGCTCTGCACCGCTCCCTGCTGGCGCTGCGCCGGGCGGAGCCGGCCCTGTCTGTCGGGGCCTGTCACGGCGTTTCGGCGGAACAGGACGTGCTGGTCTACGAGCGCAGCCACGACGGCCGCCGGCTCCGCGTCCTGCTGAATTTCGGCGGCGAGCCGCGCAGCGTCGCCGGCCAGCCGCCCGGTGGGCGCATCCGCCTGTCGACCCGACTCGACCGCGCCGGCGAGGCGGTGGGGGAGGCGGTGGCGCTGCGTCCCGACGAAGGGCTGGTGATCGGGTTCGGCTGAGTCCGCCGGGAACTCCGCCCCGGCCGCCGTCGCGGGAGGCGGGCGGATCAGGGTGCCGTCGCCGTCCGGCCCTCCGTCGCGGCGGCGTCCTCCGCCGCCTGCTGCGAGCGGACCTCCTCACGCTTCGCCCGCCGGGCGACCACCCAGCCCAGCCCGGCCGCCGCCAGCAGCACCAGCGCCGCGATCAGGAAGGCCGCTCCGGGATGCGGCAGGATCGGCGCCTCGCCGACCGAGGCGGAATAGACCATGCCGAAGAACAGCGGCGACAGGATGCCGGCGATGCTCGCCACGCTCATGTTGGCGCCCTGGAGCTGGCCCTGCTCGGACTCCGATACCCGCTGCGTCATCAGCGACTGCAGCGTCGGCATGGCGAGGCCCCACAGCGCGTTCGGCAGCATGGACAGCGTGAAGCTCCAGGCATCCGGCGCCAGCCCCATGCAGGCGATGCCGATCGAGCCGCCGAACAGCCCGACGATCATCGTGCCGCGGTCGCCCAGCCGCTTCACCACCCGGCCGACCAGCAGGCCCTGCACCAGCATGTCCAGCACGCCGACCAATGCCAGCAGCAGCCCGACCTCGCGCGGCCCCCAGCCGTAGCGCAGTGCGGCATAGAGCACGAACACCGCGGGGAAGACGTGGTGCGAGAAGTGCAGCAGGAAGTTGACCACCGCCAGCCCCGACAGCTCGTGGTGGGAGCGCAGCAGCCGCAGCGCGCCGAACGGGTTGGCCCTGGCCCAGGAGAAGCGCATGCGGTTCTCCGGCGCCAGCGACTCCGGCAGCACGGCCAGCCCGTAGAGGAAGGCGAGCCCGCTCAGCACCGCCGCCGCCCAGAAGGGCGCCCGCGGCGACAGCTCGCCCAGCAGCCCGCCCAGCACCGGGCCGGCGACGAAGCCGGCGCTGAAGGCCGCCCCGATCAGGCCGTAGGCCTTCGCCCGCTTCTCCGGCGGGGTGACGTCGGCCATATAGGCGAAGACGGTGGTGAAGCTGGAGGAGGTGATGCCGGCGATCGCCCGCCCCGCCACCAGCCAGGCGAGGCTCGGCGCCAGCGCCATCAGCACATAGTCGGCGGCCAGCCCGATGGTGGACAGCAGGATGACCGGCCGGCGGCCGAACCGGTCGGACAGCGAGCCGATGACCGGCGACGAGAAGAACTGCATCAGCGCCCACAGCGCGATCAGCGCGCCGTTGATCGCACCGGCCGCGGCGTTGGAGCCGGCGAACTCCTCGATCAGCGCGGGCAGCACCGGGATGACGATTCCCATGGCGACGATGTCCAGCGCCGCGGTGACGAGGATGAAGGCGATGGCGGCCTTGCGCCGGGAGGCTGCGAGGGCGGTCATGATGAAGGTCCTTGGTGACGGGCCGTCCGGACGGCTGTTCGCGCCCGGCCGATCTGCCGCCGGGCTGCTTTCTTGTCGTCCCCGCACCGGCAAGCGCGACGGCGCGGATTGCGGCGGACGATAGCTCAGCCGGCCCGTCTTGTGGAGCGCAAAAATATCCGACACAGGATGTGTTGCATGTTTGCACGATCGGGCCGGAGTGTCCGTTAAGGCTGCGAACAAATCCGCAGACAGGAATATGTTAACTTTTCTGGGGCAAAATTCGGACAGAAATAGGGATGAAACACACCCATTGGCGACCCATGATGAAGTACCTTCCTGCGTATAGGCGCGCGGGGGAATGGCGTTTCTCAGTGAAAGTGGTGGCGCCTATCATGGCTGCTACTTTGCTGGTACTAGGCCTGACGGCCTACGGCATTTCCTGGGCGGCAAAGAAAAGTGACGAGGCTTCGATAGGCCGGCAAGTCCGCATGGCGGAACTCGTCATCGGGTCCAGTATCGACACCTTGGCGCGCGAACTTGAGGTGGTTGCGGTCTGGAATGAAGCGGTCGCCTATACCGGGCAGGACCAGTTCAGTTCCAAGTGGATCGACGAGAATCTCGGGACATGGCTTTTCAAGATGTTCGGCCATGACCGGGTTTTCGTCCTGAACGCGAGCGATGAGCCGGTCTATGCAATGGCCGACGGCGCCCAGGTGGACGCGACCCGCTATGCCGAGGTGCGCGACTCCATCGCCGACATGGTGGCGGACCTGCGGGCGCTCGGGCCCAAGGCGGTGCCGCACAGGGCCACCAAGACCACCGGGCGCGGCATCCATGTCGCGGACCTGCGCCGGGTGGCCGGCCGGCCGGCGGTGGTCGGCGTCATGCGCATCGTCCCGCACGCCGGCGACTTCCCGCCGGCGCTCCCGGGGCGGGAGGCGCTGCTGCTCGGCGTGCGGTTCCTCGACGGCAGCTTCCAGGAGGAGTTGCGGACCGAGCATCTGCTGGACGGCGCCCGCTTCGGCGGGGCGTCGGATGCCGGGCCGGGCGAGCGGCTGCTGCCGCTGCATGGCCGCCGCGGCGTGCTGGCCGACTATCTGATCTGGCGGCCGGAGGCGCCGGGCGCCCAGATCCTGGGCCATCTGATCCCGCTCTATCTGCTGGAATCCGCCTGCTTCATCCTGATCATGCTGGTCCTGCTGCGCGTGCTCTGGCGGTCGGCCGGCGAACTGCGCGCCAGCGAGGCGCAGGCCCAGCACCTTGCCTACCACGACATGCTGACCGGCCACCCCAACCGCGCGCAGTTGATGGACATGCTGGACCAGTCGCTCGCCGGGGCGGCGCGGGCGCCCGACGGGCCGCAGGAGCGGTTCGCGCTTCTCCTGCTCGACCTCGACCGGTTCAAGCAGGTCAACGACGCGCTCGGCCATCAGGCCGGCGACGGGCTGATCCGGCAGTTCGCCGACCGCCTGTCGACCGTGGTGCGCCGCGGCGACCTCGTGGCCCGGCTCGGCGGCGACGAGTTCGCCATCGTCCAGCACGGCATCACCGGCCAAAGCGACACCGAGGCGCTGTGCCGCCGCATCCTCGACAGCGTGTGCCGGCCCTTCTCGCTGGCCGGCGGCATGCAGGCGTCGGTCGGCGTCAGCATCGGCATCGCCACCGCGCCGGAGGCCGGGCTCGACAGCATCGGCCTGATGCGCAAGGCCGACATCGCGCTCTACCGGGCGAAGGCCCAGGGGCGCAACCGCTTCTGCTTCTTCGCCGACGACATGGACGACGAGGTCCGCAACCGCAACCGGCTGGAGGTCGACCTGCGCCGGGCGTTGGAGACGGGGGAGGGGCTGGTCGTCCATTACCAGCCGCAGATGTCCTGCGACGGCCGCTGCGTGACCGGGCTGGAGGCGCTGGTCCGCTGGCAGCATCCGATGCTCGGGCTGCTGCCGCCGTCGCAGTTCCTCTCCGTCGCCGACGAATGCGGGCTGTCGGTGAGGATCGACGACTGGGTGCTGGAGCACACCTGCCAGGTGATGGAGCGGCTCCCCGAGGTCCCCGTCGCGGTCAACCTCTCGCCGGCCCAGTTCTACACCGGCGACCTGTTCGAGCGGGTGACGGACATCGTCCGCCGCCATGGCGTCGATCCCGCGCGGATCGAGCTGGAGATCACCGAACGGGTGCTGCTGGAGGACAATGCCAGCAGCCACGGCGCCCTGCGCCGCCTGCGCGAGGCCGGCTTCCGCATCGCGCTCGACGATTTCGGCACCGGCTATTCCAGCCTCAGCTATCTCCGCCGCTTCCGGGTGGACAAGATCAAGATCGACCAGTCCTTCGTCCGCCATCTCGACCACTCGCAGGAAGCGTCGTGCATCGTCCGGGCGATCGTCTCCCTGGGGCAGGCCATGGGGCTCGACGTGACGGCGGAGGGGGTGGAGACGGAGGACCAGCTCCGCTACCTGGCGCTGCTCGGCTGCGACCAGATGCAGGGCTATCTCTTCTCCCCGCCCGTGCCCGAACCCGGCCTCACGGCTCTCGGCCTGACCACGATGCGCCAGGCGATGGAGGCAGCCTTTCCCGCGGTCGAATCAGGGTAAACCTGGACCCGGGGGAGCAGCTGGAAGGTCTTAATCGTTTCGGTTATCGCGTTACAATGGAGGACCGGCAACACCGGTAGCTGAATCCGGGGGTCAGGCGCATCATGCTGTCCCGCACGCGGCCTTATACTGGGAAGTGGCGCTTTTCTGCAAAGGTTGTCTTCCCGACGCTGTCCGCAACTCTGGTCGTGCTGGGGCTGATGGCCTACGGCATCTCCTGGGCGGCCCACAACAGCGATGCGGCATCGGTCGCCCGCCAGATCCGGATGGCGGAACGCGCCATCGCCGCCAGCGTCGCCGCCCTGGCGCATGAGCTGGAGGTCGTGGCGGTCTGGGACGACGCCGTCGCCTTCTCCTCCCCCGACCGGTTCGATGCCGTCTGGCTGGACCGCAACGTCGGCGTCTGGCTCGCCCGCATGTATGGTCACGACCGGGTTGCCGTGCTCGATGCGCAGGACCGCCCGGTCTACGCCATGGCGGATGGCCGGGGGGGCGATCCGGCCGGGGCCGCCGACCTCGCCGCCGCCCTGGCGGACTTGACGGGGGAGGTGAGGGCGCGCGGCGTGGTGCTGCCCGACGGACGGGCGCGCAAGGCGACCGGCCGCGGTGTCCATGTCTCCGATTTCCGCAGGATCGCCGGCCGGCCGGCGGCCGTGGCGGTGATGCGCATCGTCCCGCTGTCCGACGGCGTCCCGGCGCCCGCGCCGGGGCGGGAGACGCTGCTGGTCGGTGTGCGGTACCTCGACGGCAGCTTCCTGGAGGAGTTGCGCACCGAGCATCTGCTGGACGGCGCCCGCTTCGCCGGGCCACCGGCCCCCGGGGCGGGGGAGACGGTGCTGCCGCTGACCAACCGCCACGGGCAGGTGATCGACCATCTGGTCTGGCGGCCCGAGGCGCCGGGGGCCGCCGTTCTCGGCACGCTGCTGCCGCTCTATCTCGGCGAGACGGCGGGCGTGCTGCTGATCATGCTGGTCCTGCTGCGCGTCCTGTGGACTGCCGCCAACGACCTGCGCGCCACCGAGGCGGAGGCGGCGCGCCTCGCCTTCTTCGACGGGCTGACCGGCCATCCCAACCGGGCCCGGCTGATGGACATGCTGGAGCGCATCCAGCCCGGCGGGCCGGCGGGCGCCGTCGCGCCGGCCGACCGCTTCGCCCTGCTGCTGCTCGATCTCGACCGCTTCAAGCAGATCAACGACACGCTGGGCCATCAGGCGGGGGACGAGCTGATCCGCCAGTTCGCCGACCGGCTCGCCGCCCTGGTCGGTCCCGGCGACCTGATCGCCCGCCTCTGGGGGGACGAGTTCGCCGTGGTCCAGTTCGGCGCGGCCGATCCGGCGGCGGCGGAGACGCTCTGCCAGTCGATCCTCGACAGCGGCCGCCGTCCCTTCTCGCTGGGGGGCGGCATGCAGGTGCTGGTCGGCGTCAGCATCGGCGTCGCCTTCGGTCCGCAGGACTGGCTGGGCAGCGAGGACCTGCTCCGCCGGGCGGACATCGCGCTCTACCGCGCGAAGATGGCGGGGCGCAACCGCTACTCCTTCTTCTCCGCCGAGATGAACGAGCAGGTGCGCGAGCGTGCCATGCTGGAGATGGCGCTGCGCGAGGCGCTCGACACCAGGGAGGGGCTGACCGTCTATTTCCAGCCACAGATGTCGCAGGACGGCGGCACCCTGACCGGGCTGGAGGCGCTGGTGCGCTGGAAGCATCCGCAGCACGGCATGATGTCGCCCGGCCGCTTCCTGCCCGTCGCCGAGGAATGCGGCCTCGCGGTCCGGCTCGACGAATGGGTGCTCGACTACACCTGCAGCCGGATGAAGGATCTGCCGGACGTGCCGGTCTCGGTGAACCTGTCGCCCGGCCAGTTCTGCACCGACGACCTCTACGAGCGCATCATGGTCATCGTCCAGCATTACGGCGTCGACCCGCGGCGCATCGAGCTGGAGATCACCGAGAAGGTGCTGCTGGAGGAGAATGTCGCCAGCCATACCGCCCTGCGCCGCCTGCGCGAGGCCGGGTTCCGCATCGCGCTCGACGATTTCGGCACCGGCAACTCCAGCCTGAACTATCTGCGGCGCTTCCGGGTGGACAAGATCAAGATCGACCAGTCCTTCGTCCAGCATCTCGGCAAGAGCAGCGAGTCCGCCCCCCTGCTCCGCGCCATCATCAATCTCGGCCACGCCATGGGGCTCGACATCACGGCGGAGGGGGTGGAGACGCGGGAGCAGCTCGACTTCCTCGCGCAGAACGGCTGCAACCAGATGCAGGGCTACCTCTTCGCCCCGCCGGTCCCGGAGGAGCGCCTGGCCGACTTCCGCCAGACGGCCTCCGGATCCGCCGCCGCGGCCGACGGCTCCGCCCCTACGCCGTCCGCACCCTGAGATGGGGCGTGCTGCGGACCTCGGCATATTTGACGAGGCGGGAGGCGAGGAAGTTGATCAGCAGGTAGAGCGCGCCGGCGACGATGAAGATCTCGAAGACGGCGAAGGTCTGCGAGATGATCTTGCGGGCCAGCCCGGTGATCTCCAGCATGGTGATGGTGCTGGCCAGCGAGCTCGCCTTGACCATCAGGATGACCTCGTTGCCGTAGGCCGGCAGCATCTGGCGGACCGCCACCGGCAGGACGATGCGGCGGAACACCAGCACCCGCGACATGCCGCAGGCCCGCGCCGCCTCGATCTGGCCGTGCGGCACCGACAGGATGGCGCCGCGCAGGATCTCGCTGGTGTAGGCGCCGGTGTTCAGCGTCAGCGCCAGGATCGCGCACCACATCGGCTCGCGCAGGAACGGCCACAGCACGCTCTCCCGCACCGCCTCGAACTGGCCGAGCCCGTAGTAGATCAGGAAGATCTGCACCAGCAGCGGCGTGCCGCGGAAGACGAAGACATAGGCACCGGTCACCCCCGCCGCCACCCGGTTGCCCGACAGCCGCAGCAGCGCCGTCGCGAAGGCCACCACCGCCCCGCAGAGCAGCGCGGCGGAGACGAGTTGCAGCGTCACGGGCGTCGCCGCCAGCAGCCGCGGGATGCTGTCGAGCATCAGTTCCCAGTTCATCGCTCAGACCCTCCGCACGCCGCGGTTGGCGTACCGCTCGGCCCGCTCGAAGGCGGTGGTGGAGACCGTGGTCAGCAGCAGGTAGAGCGCCGCCGCGGTCGAGTAGAACAGGAAGGGCTGGCGGGTCGAGCCGGCGGCGACATGCGACACCCGCATGATCTCGGCCAGCGCCGTCACCGAGATCAGCGCCGTATCCTTGAGCGTGAGCTGCCAGACGTTGCCCAGCCCCGGCAGGGCGTAGCGCAGGGTCTGCGGCACCAGCACGCGGCGCAGGATCAGCCAGCGGTTCATGCCGCAGGCCCGTGCCGCCTCGATCTGGCCGAAGGGCACCGCCTGCACCGCGCCGCGGATCACCTCGGTGGAATAGGCGCCGGAGATCAGCCCGACCGAGGCGACGCCGATGCTGAAGGCGTTCAGCTCGATGTAGCCGTCATAGCCGAAGACCCGCGCCACCGCCATCACCATGCCCGAGCCGCCGAAGAACAGCAGGTAGATCACCAGCAGCTCCGGCACGCCGCGCACGACGGTGGTGTAGACCTCGGCAACCCCGCGCAGGGTCAGGCTGTAACTCAGTTTCGCCGCCGCCCCGCCGGCCCCGAACAGGAGGCCGAGCAGGAAGGAGGACAGCGCCACCGCCATGGTCATCGCCGTCCCGGCGAGGAGCTGTCCGCCCCAGCCGTTCGGCCCGAAGGAGAGAAGGTCCAGCATGCGGCTCCTGATGGTTTCGGTGCGGAGGGGACCGGGTCTTCACGGAGGTCAAGGGAGGACAGGGCGGAGGTCAGGGAATGACCAGGGCATCGGCGACCGAGGGCCGTCCGCCTCCCGGCAGGGTCCGTCCAGGTCCGGATATGTCGTGTCTGTGGAAAGAGGCTGGCCGCTCCGCGGTCCCGCCCGGAATTCCGCGTCATCCGAAGAACGATCCGGGCGATCCGTGAGAGATGCAGGACGCGTCCAGCCTCGGGGGCGCCCCGTTGCCGCGAGGCGCCGATACCTTACTTGATCGAGACGTCTTACTTGATCGAGATGTCGTAACCGAAATACTTGTTGCTCAGCTTGGTGATGGTGCCGTCCTTGTTCGCCTCGGCGATCGCCTTGTTGAATTTCTCCTTCAGGTCGGCGTCCGCCTTGCGCAGGCCCACGCCGACGCCCTGGCCGAGCACGCCGCGCGAGAAGGCCGGGCCGAACAGCATCATGCCCTTGTCGGCCTGCGATTTCAGGATGGCGTCCACCGCCGAGCGGTCGCCGAAGACGGCGTCGACGCGACCGGCGGCGAGGTCGATGCCGGCGTTGTCCAGCTTGTCATAGCTGCGCACGGCGACGCTCGGCAGGTACTTCTCGACGAAGTTCGCCTGGATCGAGGAGGTCTGCACCCCCACCGTCTTGCCCTTCATCGCCTCGGTCAGCTTGGCAATGGCCGCCTTATTCTCCGGGCTGTCGGTGGCGAGGTCGACGCGCTCGGCGTCGAACTTCACGTCGGCCAGCTTGGAGGACTTCAGGATGCCGAACATCGAGGGCTCGGTGCCGTAGGGGCCGGCGAAGTCGATGACCTTCTTGCGCTCGTCGGTGATCGACATCGTCGCCATGATGCCGTCGTACTTGCCCTGCTGCAGCGCCGGGATCATGCCGTCCCAGTCCTGCGGGACGATCACGCACTCGGCCTCCATGCGCTTGCACAGCTCATGCGCCAGGTCGATCTCGAAGCCGATCAGCTTGCCCGACGGGTCGGTGTAGTTCCACGGGGCGTAGGCGCCTTCCGAGGCGATCCGGACCTTCTTCCAGTCCTTGGCGTCCGCAGCTCCGGCGACGCCGGCGACCAGCGCACCCAGCGCCAGGGCCGCAACGATCTTCTTCACGGCAAAACTCCTGTAATCGGTGATGCCCGTTTCAGGCCGGCGGAGAGCCGGCGGGGCAAGCCCCCGAGGGTGACGATTCCACACCCCCGGTCAAGGTCATTCGCATGCCCTGAGTGGTTAAGCCGCTCCCGACAGGTGGCGGGAGAGGAACTGGCGGACGCGGTCGGAGTCGGGGTTGGTCAGCACCTTGTCGGGCGCGCCCTCCTCCTCGATGACGCCCTGGTGGAGGAAGACCACCTTGGACGACACCTCCCGCGCGAAGCCCATCTCGTGGGTGACGAGAATCATCGTGTTGCCTTCGTCGGCGAGCTGGCGGATCACCCGCAGCACCTCGCCGACCAGCTCGGGATCAAGCGCCGAGGTCGGCTCGTCGAACAGCATCACCTTGGGCTGCATCGCCAGCGCCCGCGCGATCGCCGCGCGCTGCTGCTGCCCGCCCGACAGCTGCACCGGATAGCTGTCGGCCTTGGCCAGGATGCCCACCTTGTCCAGCAGCATGCGCGCCCGCTCCACCGCCTCCGCCCGCGGCACGCCCAGAACATGCACCGGCGCCTCGATGACGTTCTGCAGCACCGTCATGTGGGTCCACAGGTTGAAGCTCTGGAACACCATGCCCAGGCTGGTGCGGATGCGGTCGACCTGACGGGCATCCGCCGGTACGGTGGCGCCGGACCGCGTCTTCTTCAGCCCGATCGTCTCGCCGGCGATGGTGATGCGCCCGTCGTCCGGCACCTCCAGCATGTTGATGCAGCGCAGCAACGTGCTCTTGCCCGACCCCGACGAGCCGATCAGCGTGATGACGTCGCCCTCGCGCGCCGTCAGCGACACCCCCTTGAGGACCTCGAGCTTGCCGAACCTCTTGTGGACGTCCTCAACCACGACGGCGGCGGGGGCTGAGGGATTGCTCGGCGGATGGCGGTGCATGTGCGGTACGCTGTCCGGAATGGCGATGCGGTGATGATCCATGGCGTCTGCCCCGTTGTTCGGCGCGCTGTGTGCCTGGCCTGTTCTGTGCGTCGTCCGGCCGGTTGTTGTCCGGTCCTTTTGTTCGGTGAACGGAGCATCAGCGATGCGTCTGGCGGCCGATAGGCCAAAAATTGATGGAAAAGGCGCAATCCCTTGCCAAAACGGCAGCTTGGCCTGAGCAGATCGGCAGGTGGTGCTCCCCATAGCCGCAGCTTATAGCCTCGCCCGGGTGCTGCGCGGGGTGGCGAGGAGCAGGTTGGTCTCGCTGCTGGTGATGCCGGGGATCAGCCGGATGCGGCGCAGCACCGAATCCAGTTCCGGCAGGCTGCCGGCCGACAGTTCCACGATCAGGTCCCAGCGGCCGTTGGTGCTGTGGATCTCCAGAACCTCCGGGAATCCGCTCAGCGCCTTCACCGCCCGGTCGGCGGAATGGCCCTCCACCTCGATCAGCATGATGCCGCGCACGGGGGCCTCCACCGTGTCGGCGCGCAGGATCACCGTGTAGCCGATGATGACGCCGGAGCGTTCCAGCCGTTCCATTCGCGAGCGCACCGTCGCCCGCGACACCCCCAGCTCGACCGCCAGATCGGAGATGCTGCGCCGCCCGTCATGGCGCAGCAGGGTGATCAGCTTCTCGTCGAGCTGGTCCATCGTCGTGGCCATCGCCGCGTCTCCCCTCTTGTCGAATTCCGTTTTGGAATGGTGATCTGTCCGTTCTGCTAAGGCGATGCGCCGCTTTTGTCAATTTGCCCTGTCCGTTCCGCCGCAAGCCTGTGGTTTGATCGCAAGCGGAACAGGTGAGGGACCCAACAAATGCTATCCAGCACGATGAAGCCGAAGCAGTGCCGGCTGATCGGTGCACCGGTGCAGGACGGAGCCGGCCGGCTCGGCTGCGAGATGGGGCCGAGCGCCTTCCGCACCGCCGGCATCGCCAGGGCGCTGGCGGACCTCGGCCACAGCGTCACCGACCTCGGCAACGTGTCGCCGGTGCCGCTCCGGCCGCTGTCCCATGGCAACGCCGCGCTGAAATGCCTGCCGGAGGTCGCCGGCTGGACCGCGGCGCTCGCCGGTGCCGCCTATGAGGCGAGCGCCGGGCCGGACGCCATGCCGATCTTCATGGGCGGCGACCACAGCCTGGCCGCCGGCACGCTGACCGGCCTCGCCCGGCGGGCCTCCGACATGGGGCGCGAGCTGTTCGTCCTCTGGCTCGACGCCCATACCGACTTCCACACGCTCGACTCGACGGAGAGCGGCAACCTGCACGGCGTGCCGATGGCCTATGCGACCGGCCGGCCGGGGTTCCAGGGCTATTTCCCGCCGGCCCCGGCCCATGTCGATCCGCACAACGTCTGCATGATGGGCATCCGCAGCGTCGATCCGGCGGAGCAGCGGGCGCTGGAGAACTCCGGCATCACCATCCACGACATGCGCAAGATCGACGAGTTCGGCATCGCGCCGCTGCTGCGCGCCTTCCTGCAGCGGGTGGCGGACGCCAACGGCCTGCTGCATGTCAGCCTGGACGTGGATTTCCTCGATCCCGGCATCGCCCCCGGCGTCGGCACCACGGTGCCCGGCGGCGCCACCTTCCGCGAGGCGCATCTCATCATGGAGATGCTGCACGACACCGGCCTGGTCAGCAGCGTGGACCTGGTCGAACTCAACCCCTTCCTCGACGACCGCGGGCGGACCGCCATCCTGATGGTCGACCTGCTGGCAAGCCTGATGGGGCGCCGCGTCCTGGACTATCCCACGAGGAGCTTCTGATCATGATCCCCAACCTCAATCTCGTCCCCTTCGTCAGCGTCGACCACATGATGAAGCTGGTCCTGCGGGTGGGCGTCGAGCGCTTCCTCGCGGAACTGGCCGACTATGTCGAGGAGGATTTCCGCCGCTGGGAGGCCTTCGACAAGACCCCCCGCGTCGCCTCCCACAGCGCCGAGGGGGTGATCGAGCTGATGCCGACCAGCGACGGCCGGGTCTACGGCTTCAAGTACGTGAACGGCCACCCGAAGAACACGAAGGAGGGGCGGCAGACCGTCACCGCCTTCGGCGTGCTGGCGGAGGTCGACACCGGCTATCCGGTGCTGCTGACGGAGATGACCATCCTCACCGCGCTGCGCACCGCCGCCACCTCGGCGGTCGCGGCCAGGCACCTCGCCCCGCGCGACGCCTCCTGCATGGCGATCATCGGCAATGGCGCGCAGGCGGAGTTCCAGGCGCTCGCCTTCAAGGCGCTGCTCGGCATCCGCGACATCCGGCTCTACGACATCGATCCGGTCGCCACCGAGAAGTGCGTGCGCAACCTGCAGGGCCAGGGCCTGCGCATCACCGCCTGCCGCTCGACCGAGGAGGCGGTGGAGGGCGCCCACATCATCACCACCGTCACCGCCGACAAGCAGTATGCCACCATCCTGACCGACAACATGGTCGGGGCGGGTGTCCACATCAACGCGGTCGGCGGCGACTGCCCCGGCAAGACGGAGCTGCACCGCGACATCCTGCTGCGCTCGGACATCTTCGTGGAATACACGCCGCAGACCCGGATCGAGGGGGAGATCCAGCAGCTCGCCGCCGACCATCCGGTGACCGAGCTGTGGCAGGTGATGACCGGGCAGGCCGCCGGCCGCCGTGACGCCCGGCAGATCACCCTGTTCGATTCCGTCGGCTTCGCCGTCGAGGACTTCTCGGCCCTGCGCTATGTCCGCGACAAGCTGGCCGGCACCGGTCTCCACCAGGACCTCGACCTGCTGGCCGACCCGGACGAGCCGCGCGACCTGTTCGGCATGATCCTGCGCGCCGCCAAGCCGTCCCCGGTCGGCGAAGCGGCCTGAGCGGCCTGAGCGGCCGGGTGCCCGTGGGGACCCTGATTGTTGTGGAGACCCGTCCGCGGTGCTAAGCAGCAGCGCCGGGCGGGCTCCGGCGGGATGGCGACGGGTGCGGGGCGATGCGGCTGCGGCAGATCGAGGTGTTCCGGGCGGTGATGCTGGCCGGGACGGTGAGCGGCGCGGCGCGCCTGCTGAACGTGACCCAGCCCGCCGTCACCAACGTCCTCCTCCACACCGAGGACGAGCTGGGCATCAAGCTGTTCGAGCGGATCAAGGGCCGCCTCTACCCGACGGCGGAGGGCCGCGCGCTCTACGCCGAGGTGGAGCGCGCCTTCGCCGACATCGAGAATCTGCGCAAGCTCGCCGCCAACCTGCGCGGTGGCCGCTCGGGCAACCTGCGCATCACCGCCAGCCCGGCGCTGTGCATCGAGATCATCCCGCTCGCCATCTGCCGCTTCCTGCAGAAGCACCCCGACGTCAACATCCAGGTGGAGACGCACAATTACCGCGACGTGCTGAACTCCGTCCTGGTGCAGAACGTCGACATCGGCTTCACCTTCAACCCGCAGCCCCACCCGGCGCTGGATGCCGAGCCGATCGCCGAAGGCTCCCTCGTCGGCCTGTTCCCCAGCGCGATGGCGGACGGCCTGCCCGAGCGCGTCTCGCTCGCCAGCTTCCAGGATCTGCCGCTGATCGGGCTGCACACCGACGACCCGCTCGGCAACATCCTGCGCGGCGCCTGCCAGGGGGCGAACGTCCTGCTCGCCCCGCGGGTCGAGGTGAAGACCAACCGCATCGCGCTCGCCCTGGTGCAGAACGGGGCGGGAGCGGCGATCCTCGACCAGTACACCGCCGCCTCCGCCGATCCGGAGCGGGTGCGGGTCAAGGCGCTGCAGCAGGATCTGCGTTTCACCGTCAACGTCATCCGCGCCCGCCACCACACCCGCTCGGTCATCGAGCAGCATTTCGTCGCCGAGGTGGTGGAGGTCGAACGGCTGGTCGCCAGGGCCGCCCAGGAGCGGCTCGGAGGCTGAGCGCCGCCCAAACCCATAACCCGGCCTTATAGGCTTTCGGTGAGAAGCAATTTCACCTGCACCACTCCCGATGCTAATCGTGGGGGAGGACCAGCCGCGGCTCCCGCCGCGCCGCTCCCTGTTCGGGCAGGACGCTGAAAAGAAAATGGCGAGACCTCGTTCCCCATCCCCAGCTATTGCTGCATCGCGATCGGCCTCTCGATTTTTCTGTTTCTGCGCCATCCGGACACCGGACGCTCCACCGACCTGACCCGGTCGGATTCCCCCTTTTTCTTTCCTTGAAATCGAAAGAGACCGCCAAATGGGTGTCGTGCGTGGGCTTGTCGAGGACGTGACGGGCCAGCTCTCCGAACTGGTGCGCAGCCGGCTCGGCCGGGACCGTGGTGAGAAGACCGGGCGCTTCATCCGGCGCTTCTATGCGGACGTGCCGCCGGACGATCTGGCGCGGGTGCCGACCGACCACCTCTACGGTGCGGCGGTGGCGATCTGGCAGTGGGGCCAGCAGCGCACCCCCGGGACGGCCCGCGTGCGCGTCTACAACCCGGGCCTGGAGACGCACGGCTGGCACTCCGGCCGCACGATCGTCGAGATCGTCAACGACGACATGCCCTTCCTGGTCGACTCGGTGATGGCGGAGCTGAACCGCCAGGGGCTGACCGTCCATCTCGTCATCCATCCCGTCCTGCGCGTGGCGCGCGACGGCCAGGGCAAGCTGACGGACCTCCACGACGGCGCCGTCGGCCCGGCCGGTGCGCTGCCCGAATCCTTCATGCATGTCGAGATCGACGTCCGCTCCGCAGCGGAGGATCTGGAGCGCATCCGCCAGGGGCTGGAAACGGTGCTGGCCGACGTCCGCGCCGCCGTGCAGGACTGGCAGCCGATGCGCGAGCGGCTCGACCGGGCGACCGCCGCGGTGGCCGCCGGCATCGCCGGCCTGCCGGCCGAAGAGGTGGAGGAGGGGGGCGAATTCCTCCGCTGGCTCACCCGCGACAACTTCACCTTCCTCGGCTACCGCGAATACCGCTTCGACGAATCGGGCGACGAGCCGATGCTGGCGCTGGTCGAGGAGAGCGCGCTCGGCGTCCTGCGCGATCCCTCGGTGATCGTGCTGGAAGGGCTGCAGCATTTCCACTCCCTGCCGCCCAGCGTGCGCGATTTCATCCGCGCCCCGCGCGTGCTGATGGTCGCCAAGGCCGACCGCCGCTCCACCGTCCATCGTCCGGTCCATATGGACGTGATCCTGGTGAAGCATTTCGGCGCCGACGGCCGGGTGGTGGGGGAGGATCTGTTCGTCGGCCTGTTCACCGCCACCGCCTACAACCGCAGCCCGCGCGAGATCCCGTTCCTGCGCCGCAAGGTGGCGGCGGTGATGGGGCGCGCCGGCTTCGACCCCCACGGCCATAACGGCAAGGCGCTGCTCAACATCCTGGAGACCTATCCGCGCGACGAGCTGTTCCAGGTCGAGGCCGACGAGCTGTTCGACAGCGCCCGCGGCATCCTCAACCTGCAGGAGCGCCAGCGGCTCGCCCTGTTCGTCCGCCAGGACCCGTTCGAGCGCTTCGCCTCCTGCCTCGTCTATGTCCCGCGCGACCGCTTCGACACCAGCCTGCGCCTGCGCCTGCAGTCGATCCTGGAGACCGCCTTCGCCGGCACCTGCATGTCGAGCAGCACCCAGCTCTCGGACAGCACGCTGGCGCGTCTGCACGTGATCATCCGGACGGAGCCGGGGCATGTGCCGGCGGTCGACGTGGCGGAGCTGGAGGCGCGGCTGGTCCAGGCGGCGCGCGGCTGGGGCGACCGCCTCAAGGACGCGCTGATCGAGGCGCACGGCGAGGAGACCGGCGCCGCCCTGCTGCGCCGCTACGCCGACGCCTTCCCGGTCGGCTACCGCGACGCCTTCACCGCCGAGACCGCGCTGCACGACATCGACCGCATCGAGCAGACGCTGGCCTCCCGCCGCCTCGCCATCGCGCTCTTCCGCCCGCTCGAGGCCGAGCCCGACGAGCTGCACGTCAAGATCTACCACCCCGGTCGCCCGGTGCCGCTCTCCGACGTGCTGCCCATGCTCGAGCACATGGACCTCAAGATCGTCACCGAGCAGCCCTACGAGGTCACCCCCGCCGGGGCCGCCGACGGCGTCTGGATCCACGACTTCACCGCCCGCACCCAGAGCGGCGCCCCGGTCGGCGCGGCCGGGACCAGCGACGCCCCCGCCGCCCCCGCCGACGCCGCCATCGACCCGGCCCGCGTCAAGCAGACCTTCCAGGAGGCCTTCGCCGCGGTGTGGGACGGCCGCATGGAGGATGACGGCTTCAACCGCCTGATCCTGCGCGCCGGCCTCGATGCCCGCGCCGTCACCGTGCTGCGCGCCTACGCCAAGTACCTGCGCCAGGCCCGCTTCGCCTATGCCCAGGACACCGTCGAGGCCACCCTGGCCGCCCATCCCCGCACCACCCGCCTCATCGTCCGCCTCTTCCACGCCCGCTTCGCGCCAAACAGGGGGGATGTGGCCGGCGAGGATGTGGCCGGCGGGGACGAGGCGGCGCTGCTCGCCGCCATCGACGCGGCGCTGGACGCGGTGGGCAACCTCGACGAGGACCGCATCCTGCGGCGCTTCGTCAACCTGGTGCGCGCCACCCTGCGCACCAACGCCTTCCAGCGCGGCCCCGACGGCCAGCCCAAGCCCTACCTCTCGCTCAAGCTCGACAGCCGCGCGGTGGAGGAGCTGCCGCTGCCGCGCCCCTGGGTCGAGGTCTTCGTCTACAGCCCGCGCATGGAGGGCGTGCACCTGCGCGGCGGCAGGGTGGCGCGCGGCGGCATCCGCTGGTCCGACCGCCGCGAGGACTTCCGCACCGAGATCCTCGGGCTGATGAAGGCCCAGATGGTCAAGAACACCGTCATCGTGCCGGTCGGCTCCAAGGGCGGCTTCGTCGTCAAGCGCCCGCCGCCCGCGGCGGCCGGCCGCGAGGCGCAGCTCGCCGAGGGCATCGAGTGCTACAAGACGCTGATGCGCGGCCTGCTCGACCTCACCGACACGCTCGACGCCGAGGGGCGCGTGCTGCCGCCGCCCGACCTGGTGCGCCACGACGGCGACGACCCCTATCTGGTGGTGGCGGCCGACAAGGGCACCGCGACCTTCTCCGACATCGCCAACTCGGTCTCGCTCGACTACGGCTTCTGGCTCGGCGACGCCTTCGCGTCGGGCGGCTCGGCCGGCTACGACCACAAGAGGATGGGCATCACCGCCCGCGGCGCCTGGGAGAGCGTGAAGCGCCATTTCCGCGAGCTCGGCACCGACATCCAGACCACCGGCTTCACCGTGGTCGGCGTCGGCGACATGTCGGGCGACGTCTTCGGCAACGGCATGCTGCTGTCGCGCCACATCCGCCTGCTCGCCGCCTTCGACCACCGCCACATCTTCCTCGACCCCGATCCCGACCCGGCGGCGAGCTGGGCCGAGCGCAAGCGGCTGTTCGACCTGCCGCGCTCCTCCTGGGCCGACTACGACCGGGCGCTGCTGTCCAGGGGCGGCATGATCGTCGAGCGCACGGCCAAGACGGTGGAGCTGACGGCGGAGGTGCGCGCCCGCTTCGCCATCGAGGCGACCAGCATCGCGCCGGCCGAGCTGATGCGCCGGCTGCTCGCCGCCCCGGTCGACCTGCTGTGGTTCGGCGGCATCGGCACCTACGTCAAGGCGAGCGGCGAGAGCCAGGCGGAGGCCGGCGACAAGGCCAACGACGCGCTGCGCATCGACGGGCGCGACATCCGCGCCCGGGTGGTCGGCGAGGGCGCCAACCTCGGCGTCACCCAGCGCGGCCGCATCGAGGCGGCGCAGGCCGGGGTGCGGCTGAACACCGACGCCATCGACAACTCGGCCGGCGTCGACACCTCCGACCACGAGGTGAACATCAAGATCCTGCTGGGCGACGTGGTCGGGCGCGGCGACATGACGACCAAGCAGCGCGACCGGCTGCTGGCGGAGATGACCGACGAGGTGGCCGGTCTGGTGCTGGCCGACAACTACCGCCAGACCCAGGCGATCAGCGTGGCGCAGGCGCAGGGGGCCGACCTGCTGGAGGCGCAGGCGCGCTTCATCCGTTCGCTGGAGAAGGCGGGGCGGCTCAACCGGGCCATCGAGTATCTGCCGGACGAGGAGGAGCTGGCGGCGCGCATGGCCGACCGCCGCGGCCTGACGCGGCCGGAGCTGGCGGTGCTGCTGGCCTATGCCAAGATCACGCTGTACGACGAGCTGCTGGCCTCGGACCTGCCGGACGATCCCTTCATGGCGGAGGACCTGCTGCGCTACTTCCCGCAGCCGCTGCAGCAGCGCCATGGCGAGGCGATCGCGCGGCACCGGCTGCGGCGGGAGATCGTGGCGAGTTCGGTGACCAACAGCCTGGTCAACCGGCTGGGGCCGACCTTCGTGAAGGAGACGGTGGAGAAGACGGGCATGGGTCCGGCGGACGTGGCGCGGGCCTACACCATCGTGCGCGACGTCTACGGTCTGCGGGCGCTGTGGGCGGGGATCGACGCGCTGGACACGCTGGTCCCGGCGGCGCTGCAGACGGGGCTGGTCCTGGAGACGGTGCATCTGATGGAGCGGGCGGTGAACTGGTTCCTGGCGCATGCCGGGCACCCGCTGGACATCGCGGCGGAGACGGCGGCCTACCGTCCGGGGGTGGAGGCCCTGCTGGCGGGTCTCGACGGCTTCCTCGACGCCGAGGAGGCGGGGCGTCTGGCGGCGCGGGTGGCGTCCTCGACCGGGCAGGGGGTGCCGGAGGATCTGGCGCGGCGTCTGGCGGCGCTTCCGGTTCTGGCGGCGGCGCCGGACCTGGTGCGGATCGCCGGGCGGACGGGCCGGGCGGTCGAGGCGGTGGGGTCGGTCTATTACGGCCTGGGCCGGCGCTTCGGCCTGGAGTGGCTGCGCGACCGGGCGGCGAGCGCCAAGGTGGACAACCACTGGCAGAAGCAGGCGGTGGGGGCGATCATCGACGACCTGTTCGCGCACCAGACGGCCCTGACGGTGCGGGTTCTGGAGGCGGGGGGCGAGGACCCGGTGGAGGGCTGGATCGCCCAGCGCCGCCCGGTGGTCGAGCGGGTGGAGCAGCTCCTGTCGGAGCTGCGCACCCAGCCGGCCGTCGACCTCGCCATGCTCGCCGTCGCCAACCGCCAGCTCCGCGGCCTCACCGCAGGGTGAGACCGGACGGCCCTCACCCGCTCCGCAAGGAGGGGGTGAGGGCTCTCGGGCGGTGCCGGCTCAGGCGGCGCGGATATGGGCGATGAAGCTGCTCACCTCGTTGCGCAGCCGCTCGGCCTCGTTCGACAGTTGGCCTGCGGCGCCCAGCACCTGCTCGGACGCCGTCCCCGCGTCGCCTGCCCCCTTGCTGACCCCGGCGATGGCGGCGGTGACGTTCTGCGCCCCTTCCGCCACGTTCTGGACGTTGCGCCCGATCTCCGCCGTCGCGGCGCTCTGTTCCTCCACCGCCGCGGCGATGGTGCTGGAGATCTCGTTCACCTGGGTGATGGTCCGCCCGATGCTGCGGATGGCGGTCACGGCGCTCGCGGTCTGGGTCTGGATTTCCGCGATCTGTGCCGAGATGTCGTCGGTCGCCCGCGCCGTCTGGGTCGCCAGCTGCTTCACCTCGCTGGCGACGACGGCGAAGCCCTTGCCCGCTTCGCCGGCGCGGGCCGCCTCGATGGTGGCGTTCAGCGCCAGCAGGTTGGTCTGGCTGGCGATGTCCTGGATCAGGCCGACCACGTCGCCGATCCGCTGCGCGGCGACCGCCAGCCCTTCCACCGTCGCGTTGGTCTGCTCGGCTTCGACCACGGCGTCCTTGGAGACGCGCGACGCGTCGGTCACCTGCCGGCTGATCTCGCCGATGGAGCTGTTCATCTCCTCGGCGGCGGAGGCCACCGTCTGCAGGTTGCTGCTCGCCTGTTCCGTCACCGATGCCACCAGCAGGGACTGCTTGGCCGTTTCCTCCGCGATGGAGGACATGCCCTGCGCGTTGGACTGAAGCTGGCCCGCCGCCGAGGACACCGCCTCCACCACATGCAGGACGGTCGACTCGAACTGGTCCGCCAGTTGCGCCATGGTCGCCTTGCGCTCCCGCTCGATCCGGGCGGCGGACTCGCTGGCCTCCTTCTCCAATGCGATGGTGCGGATCAGGTTCTCCTTGAAGATCTGGACCGCGCCCGCCATCCGGCCGATCTCGTTCCGCGCGCCGACGGAGGGCACCAGGACCTCCGTGTCGCGCTCGGCCAGACGGCCCATCGCCAGCGTCATGGCCTCCATCGGCCGCGAGATGCTGCGGGCGATCAGCCATGCACACAGGGCGCCGATGACCGCGGCAAGCGGGGTCAGCCACTCCGCGGCGGATTCGGCGAACATCGCGCTGGCGACGGCGGTGTCCCTGCCGGCGGTCTGGATGGCATCGACCCGCTGCTGGAGCAGGGCCGACTTCTCCATGATGGCGACGCTGAGCGGGGTCAGGCGCTCCGCCGTCAGCCTGTCGAGATCCGCCATCGCCTGCACCAGCTTCTCGATGCCGGCCGTGTAGCTGCGCAGCAGAGTGCCCGCCTGCGCCAGCCGCTCCTTCTGTTCGGGAACCGTCAGGACGGGGGCGAGATCGGCGATGGCCTGTGCCGCGGCGTCCATCTGCTTGCGCAGCGTGGCGAGGTCGTAGGTCGTGTCGCCTTCGATCAGCCGGGCGGCCAGGATGCGGGCCGTCCAAACCTTCTCCTCCAGCCTGACCACGGACAGCGCGGCGTCCGCCCGTCCGGCATCCGCCTCCGCCTTCCGGATGTCGCCCAGCACGTCGCGGATCCTGGAGCCGAGATCGTAGGCGACCTCCGAGATCAGTTGCTGGCGCTGCGAGCGCAAGCGGACGCCGTCGTCGAAGGCCGCTGCGTAATGCTCCTTGATGGACAGGATGTCGTCGATCGTCCGGCGGTTCTCCTCCAGCCTCATCCGGGTGCGCAGGCCGGACAGGGTCTCCTGGAACTTGGCGAGCTGCGTCTTCGCGGCCGCGGCCGTGGATTCGCCACCGAGATAGAAGTAGCGCACCACGGCGAGCCGGGCCTGGAGCAGGATGCCGTCGGCGCGGATCGTCGACTCCAGGATTTCCCCCTGCGCGGCCGAAAGCTGGATCTGTTCGCTGGTCTGCGCCGCCCCCCGCCAGGCGATCAGGCCGAGAATGAGCAGCAATGCCATAAGGCTTCCGAACCCCAGCCCCAGCTTGGCCGCGATGCTCAGGTTCAAGAAGCCGCTCGCGGGAGCCGCAACAGCCCCCTGCGAGCGTCCTGTCTCAGCATGAGTCATGGTCGTTGTCCAGCTTGATAATGATCGTTCGGCAGAGGAGAGGGAATATTCCCTGGGAGATCATCCGGTCCCCAGCCGAGTCAATTAGAGATCCTGAATGGAGGGGAGGGAAACAGAAAAGAGCAGGAGTGCGCCGTCTTGACGCATGAATTCAATCAGTTTGGCAAATGTTTTTGAAACTGACTTTCAAAAACGACTCACAGTCTTTCGAAAATTTGGAGGAAATTCCGGCCGTGCCGCGACCCGCTGCTCCGGTGCCCGCGCCGCTGGACGGGCCACTGGACGGGAGACGTCGGCGGACATGGGAAAGGCCCGCGCGGCCGCCACCGCGCGGGCCTTCCGTTCCGCAGCGGGCGTTACAGCTTCGCCGCGGCGTCGAACACGGCGTGGCTGTAGGCGCCCTCCGGCTTCCTGCTGATCACCGGGGCCGAGGCGCCGGACAGCAGGACCTCCACGGTGCGGTCGAAATCGGCCGGGTCGAGGTAGCCGGTGCCCTTCTTCGAGCCCTCCAGCAGCTTGGCGACCTCCTGCATCATGGTGGTCTGGTGCTCCTTGGTCTGGGCGCCGCTGGCGTCGGCGGCCAGCACGATGTCCACCGCCTCCGCCTGGTTCTTCGCGGCGTATTCCCAACCCTTGGCCGACGCCTTCACGAAGCGGGCGAGCTTCTCGACCGTCTTCGGGTCGGCGAGCTGCTTCTCCGTCGTGTAGAGCCCGTCCTCCAGCGTGGCGACGCCCTGGTCCTGGTACTTGAAGACCACCAGCTCCTCCGGCTTCACGCCGGCCTCGATGATCTGCCAGTACTCGTTGTAGGTCATGGTGGAGATGCAGGCCGCCTGCTTCTGCAGCAGCGGGTCGACGTTGAAGCCCTGCTTCAGCACCTTCACGTCGGGATTGGCGCCGGAGGTGGAATAGCCGAGCCTGCTCATCCAGGACAGGAAGGGATACTCGTTGCCGGCGAACCAGACGCCCAGCGTGTTGCCCTTGAAGTCCTTGGGCGAGGCGATGTTGGCATCCTTCCGGCAGGTCAGCATCATGCCCGAGGTCTGGAAGATCTGCGCGATGTTGACCAGCGGCACGCCCTTCTCGCGGGTCGCCAGCGCCGAGGGCATCCAGTCGACGATCACGTCCGCTCCGCCGGCGGCGATGACCTGCGTCGGGTTGATGTCCGGCCCGCCCGCCTTGATGGTGACGTCCAGCCCGGCCTCCTTGTAGAAGCCCTTCTCGGCGGCGACGTAATAGCCGGCGAACTGGGCCTGGGTGACCCACTTCAACTGCAGGGTGACCTTGTCCGCGGCGGCGGCGGTGGCGCACCAGCCGGCAACGGCGGCGGCGACCAGGGAGGCGATCGTCTTGGTCTTCATCGCGTGTCAGTCCTCTCGTTGAGTGGCGTTATCGTTTGCGGAAGGAGGGATGCCAGGAGGTCGCCCGCCGCTCGGCCAGCGCCAGCGCGCCGTAGAGCAGCGAGCCGGTCAGGGCGGCGACGGCGATGCTCGCCCACACCACGTCCAGGTTCATGCGGGCGACCTGGGTGGAGATGCGGAATCCCATGCCGACCACCGGCGTGCCGAAGAACTCGGCGACGATGGCGCCGATCAGGGCGAGGGTGGAGTTGATCTTCAGCCCGTTGAACAGGAAGGGCAGGGCCGACGGCAGCCGCAGCAGCACCAGCGTGCGCCAGTAGCCCGCGCCATAGGACCGCATGAGGTCGAGCTGGATCCGCTCCGCGCTCGACAGTCCGGCCAGCGTGTTGATCAGCATCGGGAAGAAGGTCATGACGACGATCACCGCCGCCTTGGACTGCCAGTCGAAGCCGAACCACATCACCATGATCGGCGCGATGCCGACCACCGGGATGGCGCTCGCCAGGTTGCCGAGCGGCAGCAGGCCGCGCGCCAGGGCGGGCACCCGGTCGGCCAGGATCGCCACCGCGAAGCCGGCGCCGCAGCCGATCAGATAGCCGCGCAGCACCGATTTCAGCACCGTCTGCCGGAAATCGTCCCACAGGTCGGCGGCGTTGGCGGCAAGCGCCGCGAGGATGGCGCTCGGCGGCGGCAGCAGAACGGCCGGCACCTCGAAGCCGCGCGTCAGGATCTCCCACAGCGCCACCAGCGCGAGGCCGAACAGCGCCGGCCCGGCGAGGCGCCCCGCCCCGTCGAGAGGCGCGACCAGCGCCAGCACCCGCCACAGCAGCAGCACGCCGCCCGCCAGATGGACCCAGACGCCCGGCGCCTGCGCCAGGGCCAGACCCTGGCCGATCAGCAGGACGGGGGCGGCGAAGGCGGCAACGACGCCGGCCAGCAGCAGCACCGCCTCCGCCAAGCTACCGCGCACCGTGCCCCGCAGCAGCAGGGCGCCGAGGCTGACGGCGAAGCAGGCGAGCGCCGCCGGGCTCTGCGGCAGGTAGACCGGCGCGCCTCCCTGCCAGGCGATCGGCAGCAGCGGCGCCACCAGCATCACCAGCGGGGCCGGGGACATGGGCGTCGTCCGGCTCATCGCGCGCCTCCCCGTCCGGCGCGGACGAAGAGCCGCTCGGCGGCGCCGACCGCGGCGACCAGCGCCACGCTGAGCACCGCCGACATGACCAGCGCGCTCCAGATCTGCACCGTCTGCCCGTAGTAGGAGCCGCTGAGCAGCCGGGCTCCCAGTCCGGCCTGCCCGCCGGTCGGCAGCTCGCCGACGATGGCGCCGACCACGCTGGCCGCCACGGCGATCTTGAGGCTGGCGAACAGGAAGGGCAGGGCGGCCGGCAGCCGCAGCAGACGGAAGGTCTGGCGGGTGGTGGCGCTGTAGGTCCGCATCAGGTCGAGCGCCAGCGGGTCGGCGGAGCGCAGCCCCTTCACCATGCCGACCGTGATGGGAAAGAAGCAGAGATACATGCTGATCACCGCCTTGGGCAGCAGCCCGGTGAAGCCCATGTTGCCGAGGATCACCACGATCATCGGCGCGATCGCCAGGATCGGGATGGTCTGCGAGGCGATGATCCAGGGCAGCAGGCTCGATTCCAGCGTGCGCACCTGGACGATGCCCGCCGCCAGCGCCACCCCCAGCACCACGCCCATGGCGAAGCCGGTCAGCGCCGACCCGGCGGTGACCGCGGTGTGGTAGAGCAGGTTGCGGATGCTGGTGACCGGATGGCCGGTCAGCGAGTTCCAGAGATCCACCGCCACCTGGTCCGGCGTCGGCAGAACCGGCCGCTTCATGGCGAAGGCCTGCCGGATCAGGTCGGCCGTCCCCCAGCCGGTCCCGGAGCGGGTCAGCGCCTCGGCCGCCTGCGGCCCGTTCAGCCACAGCGCGCCGCCGTACCACAGGACGAGGACGGCCAGCGCCATGGCGGCGACCGGCCCGTAGCGGCCGGCCAGGGTGTCCGCGGGGTCAGTCGTCATAGGAATGCCCCTCCTTCAGGCCGTCGCGCACCCGGTGCGCCAGCGCGGCGAACTCCGGCGTCTCGCGGATGTCCAGCGTCCGCTCGGCGGGCAGGTCGCAGTCGATGACGTCGAGGATGCGGCCCGGCCGCGGGCTCATCACCACGATGCGGGTGGAGAGGAAGACCGCCTCGGCGATGGAGTGGGTGACGAAGATGCAGGTCTTGCGCGTCCGCCGCCAGAGCTGGGTGAGCTGCAGGTTCAGATGGTCGCGGGTGATCTCGTCGAGCGCGCCGAACGGCTCGTCCATCAGCAGCAGTTCGGGCTCGAAGGCCAGCGCGCGGGCGATGGAGACGCGCTGCTGCATGCCGCCCGACAGTTGCCAGGGGAACTTCTTCTCGAAGCCGGCCAGCCCGACGTTGCGAAGCTGCTCGGCGGCGCGGGCCTTCCGCTCCGCCCTGGGCAGCCCCATGATCTCCAGCGGCAGCATCACGTTGCGCTCCACCGTCCGCCAGGGATAGAGCGCCGGCGCCTGGAAGACATAGCCGTAGGCGCGCTTCAGCCGCGCCTGTTCCGGCGTCATCCCGTTGACCGTGACCTCCCCGGAGGTCGGCTGCTCCAGGTCGGCCACCACGCGCATCAGCGTGGTCTTGCCGCAGCCGGACGGCCCGATCAGCGAGATGAAGTCGCCCTTGCCGATGGTCAGGCTGACGTCGCTCAGCGCGTAGACCGGCTTGTCGGCGGTCTGGTAGGTCAGCG
Organism: Azospirillum thermophilum; assembly: GCF_003130795.1. NCBI lineage: Bacteria > Pseudomonadati > Pseudomonadota > Alphaproteobacteria > Rhodospirillales > Azospirillaceae > Azospirillum > Azospirillum thermophilum. The sequence goes on along the minus strand of NZ_CP029357.1, from coordinate 339,340 downwards.
TCAGATGGCGGACGTCCACGATGGGCCGGGCCGGTTCGGGGACGGAACGGCCGGCAGCGGGACGGTCGGGGGCGATGACGGGAGCGAGAGGGGCGAGCGAGGCAGGCTTCGGGACTGTCACGGGTGGGTCCTCGCGATGACGGGTCTCGCGAGGGGGTCAGCAAGAACTACGCCAGACAAGCGGAAGAACTCGTTGTCCGTCGTCAGTACTTTGATTCACCGGGCAAAAAACCTGTCCTGCGGGACAGGACCTGACGCGGCGGACAGGGAATGGTCCGTCCCCGCCCCTGTCCGGGCGCCTGAAAATTGGTCAGCCGCCCGTCAGTGCCGCGGATTCAGGCAGCCGCCGTCTCCGTCTGTTTCAGCAGGGCGAGGAACCGTTCCAGCACCAGATTGGGCTGCGCCCCTTTCTTGGTCACGGCGTGGAAGTCCAGGCTGTAGCGATGGCTGTCCGGCAGCAGGGCGCGCATGGCGCCGCGCTCCACCCACTGCCGTGCGTAATGGGTGGGCAGGAACCCCAGATAGCAGCCGGTCAGGATCAGGAAGGCGACGCCCTCGCGGTCGGTGGCGGTCGCGGTGGCGGTCAGCGCCCGCTGGAAGCCGATGGCGTCGGGAACCTGCTGCGCCTCGGTCGGCGCCACCGCGTCCGCCGCCGCCAGCACCGCGGGCGTGACCGCCGCGGCCTCCGCCTCGAACAGCGGGTGGCCGCGCCCGCAATAGAGCCGCGACTCCTCCTGATACAGGGAGAAGCGGTCGAGGCCGGGCAGCGCGCGGCGCGCCGGGACCACCCCGACATGCAGCCGCCCGTCCAGCACGCCGCGCTCGATCTCGTTGGGCGGGATCATGCGGATGTTGACCCGCACCTCCGGCCCCTGGCGCTTCAGGTTGCCCAGCGCGTTGGTCACGCGCATCTGCGGCAGGGTGACGAGGTTGTCGGTGATGCCGATGTTGAGTTCACCGCGCAGCCGGCCATGGGCGGCATTGATCTCGCTGCGGAAGCTCTCCAGCCCGGCCAGCAGCCGCAGGGTCGCCTCGTAGGCGAGCCGCCCCTCGTCGGTCAGCAGGAAGCCGGCCCGCCCGCGCCGGCACAGCCGCAGCCCCAGCCGCCGCTCCAGGTCGGCCATGTGCAGGCTGATCGCCGCGCGGCTGATGTTCAGCTCGACCTCCGCCGCCGAGAAGCCGCCGCTCTCCACCACCGTCCGGAAGACGCGCAGGAGCCGGATGTCCACGTCGGTGACGGCGGGCAGCACGCGGGTGGCCGGGGGGCGGGTGGCCGGGGGGCGGGTGGCCGGGGAACGGGTGGGCTTGCTCATCCTGCGGGTGGCATCAGGTAAGTGATCTCTTACGTGAAGTTTGAATGGTTTGGATTTAAGCGCAACCGAAACCCGACGCACACTGCCGGTCATGCAGCCCAGAAACCAGCAGGAGATTGGCGGATGACCCCCCTGGACGACATGCGCACCCCCGGCCCCGACCGTGCCGCCGGCCTGACCCGGGAGGAGCTGGACGCCCACTGGATGCCCTTCACGGCGAACCGGGAGTTCAAGTCCAACCCGCGCATGATCGTGAAGGCCGAGGGCACCTGGTACTGGGACGCCCGGGGCCGCAGGATCTACGACAGCCTGTCGGGCCTGTGGTGCTGCGGCGCCGGCCACAGCCGCCGCGAGATCGCCGAGGCCGTCGCCCGCCAGATCGCCGAGCTCGACTACAGCCCGGCCTTCCAGTACGGCCACCCCGCCGCCTTCAAGCTGGCGCACAAGGTCGCCTCGCTGGCGCCGGCCGGGCTCGACCATGTCTTCTTCGTCAATTCGGGCTCCGAGGCCGCCGACACCTCGCTGAAGATGGCGCGCGCCTACTGGCGCATGAAGGGCCAGCCGACCAAGACAAAGCTGATCGGCCGGGCCAAGGGCTATCACGGCGTCAATTTCGGCGGCACCAGCCTGGGCGGCATCGGCGGCAACCGCAAGCTGTTCGGCAGCGGCGTCGATGCCGACCACCTGCCGCACACGCTGCTGCCGCAGAACCTCTTCACCAAGGGCATGCCGGAGGAGGGCGCCTTCCTCGCCGATGCGCTGGAGGAGCTTGTGATGCTTCACGACGCCTCCAACATCGCCGCGGTGATCGTGGAGCCGATGGCGGGCTCGGCCGGCGTGCTGCCGCCGCCCAAGGGCTATCTGCAGCGCCTGCGCGAGATCTGCGACAAGCACTCGATCCTGCTGATCTTCGACGAGGTCATCACCGGGTTCGGCCGCATGGGGGCGGCCTTCGGCGCCCAGGCCTTCGGCGTGGTGCCCGACATGATGAACATCGCCAAGGGCCTGACCAACGGCGCCGTGCCGATGGGGGCGGTGATCGCCAGCCACGAGATCTACCAGACCTTCATGGACAATGGCGGGCCCGACTATCTGGTGGAGTTCCCGCACGGCTACACCTATTCGGCCCATCCCGTGGCCTGCGCCGCCGGCCTCGCCGCCATGGAGATCTTCGAGACGGACCGTCTGGCGGAGAAGGCGGCGGCGCTCGCCCCGCATTTCGAGACCGTGCTGCACGGCCTGAAGGGGCTGAAGCACGTCGTCGACATCCGCAACTGCGGCCTCGCCGGTGCGGTCACCATCGCGCCGTTGCCGGGCGAGCCGGCCCGCCGCCCCTACGAGATCGCGATGAAGTGCTGGGACGCCGGCTACTACGTCCGCTACGGCGGCGACACCCTGCAGTTCGGCCCGCACTTCCACACCACTCCGGAAGAGCTCGACACGCTGATGACCGTCGTCGCCGACGCCATCCGGTCGGTCGCCTGACGCGCCGCGGGAGAGCAGGAGACACCATGACCATCGTTCCCCACCTCATCGGCGCCGCCACCGACGTGCCGGCCGGCAGCCGGACCGCCGACATCGTGAACCCGGCCACCGGCGAGACCGTCGGGAGTGTTCCTCTCGCCGACCGGGCGACCGTCGAACAGGCCATCGCCGCGGCGCAGGCCGCCTTCCCGGCCTGGCGGGCCACCCCGCCGGCCAGGCGGGCACGCGTGATGTTCCGCTTCCGCCAGCTTCTGGAGGACAACGCCGCCCGCATCTGCGAGCTGATCACGCGCGAGCACGGCAAGACCCTCGATGACGCCCGGGGCGAGCTGACCCGCGGCATGGAGAATGTCGAATATGCCTGCGGCGTCGCCGACCTGCTGAAGGGCGAGCATTCCAAGAATGTCGGGCCGGGCATCGACAGCTGGTCGGAGTTCCAGCCGCTCGGCGTCGTCGCCGGCATCACGCCCTTCAACTTCCCGGCGATGGTCCCGCTGTGGATGTATCCCATCGCCATCGCCTGCGGGAATACCTTCGTCCTCAAGCCGTCGGAGCGCGATCCCAGCGCCGCGCTCCTGGTGGCCCGGCTCGCGCTGGAGGCCGGGCTGCCGCCGGGCGTGCTGAACGTGGTGCATGGCGACAAGGTGGCGGTCGACACGCTGCTGACCGATCCGCGGGTGCAGGCCGTCAGCTTCGTCGGCTCCACCCCGATCGCCGAGCATGTCTATTCCACCGCCAGCGCCCACGGTAAGCGGGTGCAGGCGCTGGGCGGCGCCAAGAACCACGCCATCGTCATGCCGGACGCCGACCTCGACAACGCGGTCAGCGCCATCATGGGGGCGGCCTACGGCTCCTGCGGCGAGCGCTGCATGGCGATCTCCGTCGTGGTCGCCGTGGGCGACGAGCTGGCCGACCGGCTGGTCGCAAAGCTCTCCGCCCAGCTCCGCGGGCTGGCGGTCGGGGCGGGCACCGCGGCGGGCTGCGACATGGGCCCGCTGGTCAGCCGCGTCCATTACGAGAAGGTGAAGGGCTATGTCGACCAGGGCGTCGCCGAGGGGGCGGAGCTGGTGGTGGACGGCCGCGGCCTCGTGGTGCCGGGCCACGAGACCGGCTTCTTCCTCGGCGGCTGCCTGTTCGACCGGGTGACGCCGCAGATGACCATCTACCGGGAGGAGATCTTCGGCCCCGTCCTCTGCGTCGTCCGCGTGAAGACGATGCAGGAGGGCATGGACCTGATCGACGCCCACGAGTACGGCAACGGCACCTGCCTGTTCACCCGCGACGGCGAGGCCGCCCGCTACTTCACCGACGCCATCCGGGTCGGCATGGTCGGCATCAACGTGCCGCTGCCGGTGCCGGTCGCCTACCACAGCTTCGGCGGCTGGAAACGCTCGCTGTTCGGCGACCTTTCGGCCTACGGTCCGGACGGCGTGCGCTTCTACACCCGCCGCAAGACCGTCACCCAGCGCTGGCCCTCGGGCGGCGTGCGCGAAGGGGCGCAGTTCTCCTTCCCCTCGATGAAGTAGCACCCGCCGGCGGGCGCCGGCGGAGGCCGCCGGAGGAAAGGTTCCCGAAAAACATGCGGCTACCTCCTCCGGCTGCCGTCAAACTGTAACAGGGCGACGCTATGGTCCCCTCCTGAGCGAGGAGGGCGGCAAACTGCCGCGCCTCCTGAAGATTGCAGGAGAGTGTCCATGTCCCAGTTGCCCGAGACGTCCCGGCGTTCGGTGCTCCGCATTCTCGCCGGAATGCCGCTGCTCCCGGTCGCCGGAATGGCCGGGGGTTCCGCCGTCACCCTGCTCGCGCCGACCGGCGCCGCTGCCAAGGCTGCCCCGACCGCCGCCGAGTTCATCGGCATGGCCGCCCCGGCGACCGCGCGGGCCCAGGCCTCCACGCAGGTCGAGTCGAGCATGGTCGTCACCTTTGCCGACGGCAAGAAGCAGACCTTCAAGCTCGGCTACCAGCCCCTGTTCAACACCGGCGACCAGGTGCCGGACGGCAAGGGCGGCACGACGCTGGCCGGCGGCTACTACGACATCCACGGCAAGCCGATCATGGACGACTCGGCCGGGCAGCCGGTGCAGTTCTTCTCCGACTGCCCGGACGGCTGCAACCTGCTCAACCCCATGCCGTCGACCGTCCCGGGCGTGAAGGGCAACCCGCTCTTCGCCGTCGTGCAGTTCGAGTACGCCTCGCGCGACGCCAAGGACAAGAACATGTACGGCAAGCTGCCGTCGCCGATCGCCGTCCTGACGCTCGACCAGGACAAGGAGACCGGCGCCCTGCGCCTCGTCCAGTACCACACCGTCGACACCAGCAAGGCGCACGGCCTGTGGATCACCTGCGGCGCCAGCCTGTCGCCGTGGAACACCCACCTGTCGAGCGAGGAGTATGAGCCGGACGCGGTCGTCGCCGCCTCCGACGAGCAGTTCCGCGCCTACAGCCAGAACCTGTTCGGCGACCCGGCCAAGGCCAACCCCTACCACTACGGCCACATGCCGGAGGTGGTGGTGAACCCCGACGGCACCGGCACGATCAGGAAGCACTACTGCCTCGGCCGCATCTCGCACGAGCTGGTGCAGGTGATGCCGGACCAGCGCACGGTGCTGATGGGCGACGACGCCACCAACGGCGGCCTGTTCATGTTCATCGCCGACAAGCCGGCCGACCTGTCCGCCGGCACGCTCTATGCGGCGAAGCTGGAGCAGGAGCCGGGCGTCGCCCTCGACAAGGGCGGTGCCTTCAAGCTGGTCTGGGTCAAGCTCGGCCACGCCACCAGCGCCGAGATCGAGCGTCTGGCCGACACGCTGAAGCACTCCGACATCCTGGAGGTCAAGACCAGCGACCCGCAGGACCCCACCTTCACCGCCGTTCCCTTCAACGGCAAGCAGCAGTGGGTGAAGTTCAAGCCGGGCATGGAGAAGGCCGCCGCCTTCCTCGAAACCCACCGCTACGCCCCCACCGTCGGCGCGACGCTCGCCCTCACCAAGCTGGAAGGCGTCACCGTCAACGCCAAGGACAAGGTCGCCTACGCGGCGATGTCCTACATCTACAAGTCGATGAGCGACGGCAAGAGCGGCATCAAGGTCAACGCCATCAACGCCGGCGCCGTCTACCAGCTTCCGATGAAGGGCGGCCAGTCCGACTCGGCCGGCACCGCCATCGACAGCGAGTGGGTGCCCGTCCACCTCAGCACCGTCCCGGCGCTGGTCGGCCGCGACCTGCCGACGCCGGACGCGCTCGGCAACACCGCCGACGCCGACCTGATCGCCAACCCGGACAACCTGAAGTTCTCCGAGCGGATGCGCACCCTGTTCATCGGCGAGGACAGCGGCAACCACGTCAACAACTTCCTGTGGGCCTACAACGTCGACACCGGCAAGCTGGCGCGCCTGCTGTCCTGCCCGGCCGGCGCCGAATCGACCGGCCTGCAGGCGGTCGACGACGTCAACGGCTTCGCCTACATCATGAGCAACTTCCAGCACCCCGGCGACTGGGAGAAGGGCCTGCACGACAAGGTGAAGGCGGAGGTCGCCCCGCTGATCGACGAGGCCTACCGCAACCGGCGCGCCGGCGGCGTCGGCTACATCCACGGCCTGCCGCAGCCGGCCTGACCGCCGGCCGCACCGACCGCAAGCGGACCGGCCCCGGGGATCCCTCCCCGGGGCCGGTTTCCGTTCGCGCCCCCGGCGGGGCGCCCGTCACGGCACTTGCGAAATCCCGGTTATGTGATGCTACCATCGCGCGTGTTTCTCGGTGCGGGCGGGGGAGGAAGGGCGCATGCGGGGGTGGGGTCTGTCGGCGGCGGTCGCCGTCATCGTGCTGGCGGGCTGCGCGCCGCAGGGCACCGTCTATGACCGCTCGATCTTCTCGACCGCGGTGTTCGAGGCTGGGAACGTCCGTCCGCTGACGCCGCTCGCCTATCCGGTGCAGGCCGCCACGCTGACCAGCTATCCCGCCTGGGGGCAGGAGGCGGTCGGCCGGACGATCACCCTGCAGCGCGACACCTGGATCACCGTCGAGCCGGAGGTGAAGCGGATCTGCCGCGCCTATCCCCGCCATCAGGTGGTGGAGCGGCTGCACCAGCTCCTCGGCCTGAAGCCGGCCGTTCCCGACGACGAGAAGCAGCGCTTCGTGCGTTTCACCATCGCGCGGGCGCAGGCCACCGGCCCGGCGGGGATCGGCATCTTCCGCCCCTGCGCCGACCCCGATCCGACCGCCGCCTCCTGCGGCAACAGCCTCAAGGGGCCGCCGGCCTACACCGCCTGGTTCGCCAACCAGATGACCTCCTCCTACGTCCTGGCGCCGACGATCAGGGAGACCGGCTATCCCTGGACCCGGCTCGGCTACACCTACAACTGGGATCCGGCGGCGGCGAGCCCGGTCGGCGCCCAGGAATATGTCGTGCCCGCCGGCACCGAGGTGACGGTGACGGAGGTGGTCGACCCGCGCACCTATTGCGCCGCCGACTGACCGGCCGGCCTCCGTCCGGGTCCGCGCGGACGCCTCACGCCGTCCGCCGCTGCGCGTCCGGCTCGCGGTTGGCCGCCTCGCGCCCGGGCTCCGGGGGGGGACGGCGGCGGTCCGGCACATGGACGAGGTCCAGCCGTTCGCGCGGCAGCGAGCCGGGATAGCGTTCGGTCAGGTGCTTGACCATCTCCTCGCGGACATGGCAGCGCAGGTCCCAGGCGGTGCCGGCGTCCCGCGCGCTGATCACCGCGCGCAGTTCCATGGTCCGCTCCTTCAGGTCGGTGACCTGCAGGCTCCACGCCCGGCCGTCCCACAGCGGCGTGTTGCGCAGGATCTCGCCCAGCCTGGCGCGCAGATCGGCCACCGGGACCGAATAATCGACATAGAGCATCACGCTGCCCATGATGTTGGGCGTCTCGCGCGTCCAGTTCTGGAAGGGCTTCTCCAGGAAATAGCCGAGCGGCACCACCAGCCGCCGCTCGTCCCACAGGCGGACCACGACATAGGTCGAGGTGATCTCCTCGATGTTGCCCCACTCGTTCTCGACGATGACGGCGTCGCCGATGCGGATCGGCTGGGTCAGGGCGATCTGGATGCCGGCGATCAGGTTGGCGATGGTCGGGCGGGCGGCGATGCCCATGACGATGCCGGCGACGCCGGCCGAGGCGAACAGGCTGACGCCGATGCTGCGCACCACCGGCAGGGCCATCAGGGCGAAGCCCACGGTGAGGCAGAGGATCGCCAGCAGCGTCAGCCGGCGGAACACCGTCAGCTTGGTCCGGCGGCGGCGCCAGTCGAGGCTCGACTCGTTGCGGCCGCTCTGGTTCAGGTAGCTGTCGAAGATCGCCCCCACCTTGGCGGCGATCGCCCAGCCGAGGGCGCAGATGAACAGGATGCCGACGGCGCGCGCCAGCGGCTCCGCCACCTCCGGCCGCAGCGGCAGGGCGGCCATGGAGGCGAGCGCCACGGCCGCCGCGATGGCCAGCCGCACCGGGTTGCGGCCGCTGCGCACGACGCGGCTCAGCACCGGGGCGTTGGCCTCGCGGAAGATCCGCCGCAGCACGCGCGACACGATCTCTTCGATCAGGAGGGCGATGGCGATCGCCAGGACGGGGGTCCCGGCGGTCACCAGCCAGGCTGGAATGGCGAAATCCATGGGGCCTTCGGTCTGCGAAGTGGACACGTCCGCTTATCAATGGCCGCGGGCGAAGATGGTTCGGGGGGACCCGCCGTTTTTGCCGGCCGGGCTCGCCCATCCGGTGGCGGAGCCGCGGCTGCTCCGCGGCCGGCATGCCACGGGCCGGCGCCGACCGGAAGCCTGCACCTTTCCGCCGCAAAAACGCCGCACTCGCTTCCGACCCTGCGCGCCGGGACCCACGAAGAGGCCGTGAAGGGGAAACGGGATGAGGCTGGTGGTCGCGTGCTGCGCGGGGGCGGTCGCGTTGGCTCTGTCGGGATGCTCGTCGGTGGGCGGACCGCCGTCCGATGACGGGGTCTCCCTCGCCACCGGCAGCCGGAACGGCAACTTCACCGCCGAGCCCGCCGGCGAGATGCGGGACGCCTCCGGCGAGCGCTGCGTCGTCTTCGACTGGGACCGCCCGCTGACCGGCGACCTCGCCGTCCGCCTGCGGTCGGCATCCTGCGAATCCAGGCAGCATCCCGGCTGGATGGCCGGCACCGAGCTGTCCCGCACCGTCATCCCGCGGTCGCAGAGCAATCTCCGCGACGGGGCGGACGACGCCCGCCGGTAGCCGGCCGGCCTCCTACGGGCGCGGCGCGCCGGCAAGCGGCGGCAGCAGGTCCAGCAGGCTGTCGAGGTCCGGGCGCTCGGCGACCCGGCGCTCCCGCCAGGGCACCGGCCGCCCGTCGGCGGTCGCGGCGGCGGCCTCGTCCACCGCGCGGCTCAGCCCGATCATGTCGGCCGACCGGCAGGCCTCCAGCAGTCCGGCCGCGTCGAGCAGCGCCACGAAGGACCTCGCGGTGCGCGGCGACATCAGCGTGACGCCGGCGATCCGCCCCTGCCGCAGCGCCACCGCCGTCTCGCCGGACAGGGCGGCGGCCGGCACCGTCTCGTACAGCACCTCCTTGCGCACGGTGAAGCCGTCCGCCGCCAGCATGCCGCCGAGGTCCCCCGCCACCGCGCTCGCCGCGGCATGCAGCAGGGCGCCGGCCGCCGGATCGCAGCGCCGGCGGATCAGCGCCGCCAGATCCGCCACGTCGCCGTCGGCGCTCTCCACCGCGGCGAATCCCGCCTCGCGCGCCGCCGCCGCACTCGCGGCCCCCACCGCCAGCACCGGCAGCGCCCGCTCGTCGCTGCAGCGGGCGAAGGCGCGCACGCCGTTGGCGCTGGTGAACAGCAGGGCCTGAACCTCCGCCGGATCGGGGTGCCGGTCGGTCCGCCAGCGCACCGTCAGCATCGGCTCCACCATCACGCCATAGCCGCGCTGCCGCAGCAGGGAGCGCATCGGCTCCGCATCGTCGGCCGGACGGGTGATCAGCAGGGTGGGGGCGTCGGTCATGGTCGGACGGTCCTTCCGGCAGGTCTGCGGCGGTCTTGCGCGCCGCCTGGGTGGCGCGGAGCTTAGCAGCCCGGGCCGCCGATGCGCAGGCTCTCTTGGACGGACGGTACCGCCCGCCGCCCGGCGGTCCTGCGCGAAGGTGATAGCCGCTGCTGCCAAGGTACCGTTCGGCTAATCCCTTTGGCCCACGAGCCCGACTGCCACCTTTACGTGTTGTGTCAACGGGAACCGCAGGTTCCGGCCGCGCAACGACATCGGGGGAGGGATGGCCGAGCGCTTCACCAAATCAGCCGCGCGGAACATCTTCTACGGGGGCTCCGCCTTCTTTCTGGTCCTGTTCGTCGCCCTGACGATCCACAGCCACTATTACATGCGGACGACCAGCACCGACGAATCCAGGCTGTCCGACAGCGTCGCCCGCGGCAAGCATGTCTGGGAGAGGAACTCCTGCATCAACTGCCACACGCTGCTCGGCGAAGGCGCCTATTTCGCGCCGGAGCTCGGCAATGTCTGGGTGCGCTACGGCGGCGACAAGGATCCGGAATCGGCCCGCGCCGCCCTGATCGCCTGGATGCAGTCGCAGCCGAGCGGCGTCGAGGGGCGCCGCCAGATGCCGCAGTTCAACCTGACCGACCAGGAGCTGAACGACCTCGTCGATTTCCTGGCCTGGACCAGCACCATCAGGACGCAGGGCTGGCCGCCCAACGTCGCGGGTTGAGAGGGGAGGCGCCGACATGAAATTCGCCACGCAACGGATCGCCTACTGGTACTTCGTCTGCGCCATGGCGCTGTTCGTCGTGCAGGTGCTGGTCGGCGCGCTCGCCGGCACGGTCTATGTCCTGCCGAACTTCCTGGCGGAGGTGCTGCCCTTCAACATCCTGCGCATGATCCACACCAACGCGCTGATCGTCTGGCTCCTGCTGGGCTTCTTCGGCGCCGCCTATTACCTGATCCCGGAAGAGGCGGAGCGCGACATCGAGAGCCCGATGCTCGCCTATGTCCAGCTCGTCATCCTGATGGTCGGCGCGCTGGGGGCGGTGGCCGGCTACACGCTCGGCATCCATGGCGGGCGGGAGTTCCTGGAACAGCCCCTGTGGGTCAAGATCGGCATCGTCGTCGCGGCGCTGATCTTCCTCTACAACATCTCGCTGACCGTGCTGCGCGGCCGCAGGACGGCGATCACCAACATCCTGCTGCTCGGCCTGTGGGGCGTGGCGATCTTCTTCCTGTTCGCCTTCTACAACCCCGACAATCTGGCGGTGGACAAGCTCTACTGGTGGTACGTCGTGCACCTGTGGGTCGAGGGCGTGTGGGAACTGGTGATGGCCTCGATCCTGGGATTCCTCGTCATCAAGATGACCGGCGTCGACCGCGAGCTGGTGGAGAAGTGGCTGTACGCCATCGTCGGGCTGGCGCTGTTCTCCGGCCTGCTCGGCACCGGCCACCATTACTACTGGATCGGGGCGCCGGGCTACTGGCAGTGGATCGGCTCGCTGTTCTCCACGCTGGAGGTCGCGCCCTTCTTCGCCATGGTGATCTTCGCCTTCTCCATGGCCTGGAAGGGCCGGCGCGACCACCCGAACCGGGCGGCGCTGCTCTGGACGCTCGCCACCCCGGTCTTCGCCTTCTTCGGGGCCGGCGTCTGGGGCTTCCTGCACACGCTGTCCTTCGTCAACTACTACAGCCACGGCACCCAGATCACCGCGGCGCACGGGCACCTCGCCTTCTTCGGCGCCTACGTGATGATCAACCTGTCGATCATCACCTACGCCATGCCGCATCTGCGCGGGCGGGCGCCCTACAACCAGCTCCTGAACATGTGGAGCTTCTGGATCATGTGCTCCGCCATGGCCTTCATGACCTTCACGCTGACCTTCGGCGGCGTCGTGCAGGTCCATCTGCAGCGCGTCATGGGCCTGACCTACATGGAGGTGCAGGAACAGCTCGCCCTGTTCTACTGGATGCGGCTGGGCTCCGGGGTCTTCGTGGTGGTCTCCGTGCTGATGTTCGTCTACGCCATCTTCGGACCGGCGCGCGAGCAGCTTCCGGCCCGCACCCGTCCCGGCGTCGTGCCGGCGGAATAGGGCGGTGGCGATGGACGCGGCGGAGCTTCCCTATTACGCCCCGGTCGGGCGGGAGGTGGCGCTGTTCGAGCACGCCTTCCGCAACCGGCTGCCCCTTCTGCTGAAGGGGCCGACCGGCTGCGGCAAGACGCGCTTCGTCAGCCACATGGCGGCGAGGCTGGGACGCCCGCTCTACACCGTCTCCTGCCACGACGACCTGACCGCCGCCGACCTGACCGGCCGCTACCTGCTGAAGGGCGGCGACACGGTCTGGGTGGACGGGCCGCTGACCCGGGCGGTGCGCGAGGGCGCCGTCTGCTACCTCGACGAGGTGGTGGAGGCGCGCAAGGACGTGACCGTCGTGCTGCATCCGCTGACCGACGACCGCCGCCTGCTGCCGCTGGAACGCACCGGCGAACTGCTGGAGGCGCCCGACGGCTTCATGCTCGTCGTCTCCTACAATCCCGGCTACCAGAACATCCTGAAGTCCCTGAAGCCATCGACCCGCCAGCGCTTCCTCGCCATCGAGTTCGACTTCCCGGAGCCGGAGGCGGAGACCGCCATCGTCGCCCGCGAAAGCGGCCTGGAGCGCGACCGCGTCGCCCCGCTGGTCCGGCTGGGCAATGCGCTGCGCGCCCTCAAGGGCCAGGATCTGGAGGAGGGGGTCTCCACCCGCCTGCTGGTCTATTGCGCCACCCTGATCCGCGACGGCATGGCGCGCGAGGATGCGGTGACGGCCGCGATGATCGAGCCGCTGACCGACGATCCGGAGGTCAAGCGGGCGCTGCTGCGCGCCGTCGAGCTGACCCTGTCCTGACGCGGGGAGGGGAGAGCCATGGCCTCGTTCTGGGAACCGGAGGAGTTCGTCGGCCAGCTCTGGCACCGTCTGGTGGGGCAGGCGGCCTCCTATCCCGATCACCCCGCCGCCGCGGCGCGGCTGGAGGAGATGCGCGGCCGGCTCGGCATCCTCTTCCGCATGCTGGGCGGCCCCGGCGCCGTCCGCCTCGCCGCCGGGGCGGCGGAAGGCTCGGCGCACCGGCTGTCCTGGCGCCAGCGCCTGGGGCTGGGGACGGAGGCGCTGGAGCGCGCCCGCTTCGACGGCAGCGTCCTGCAGCTTCCCGACCGCATCGCCCTGTTCCCCGACCACGCCGACAACCAGGCGCTCTACGAGTGGCTGGCGGCCTTCTTCGCCCACGCCGAAGCGCCCGGCCCGCTGCCGGCCAATCCGCTGCCCGCCGATCCGCTGCCCGCCGATCCATTGCCCGCCGATCCGTTGCAAGCCGACATCGTCCGCCTGCGCGCCGCCCGCCTCGCCACCGCGCGGACGCTCGCCTGCTGGCCGGCCCTGCGCCCCCTGCACGACCGGCTGGCCGCCGCCCTGCTGGCGGTCCGGCCGACCCGCCGGCTGCCGGCGCAGGAGGCGGCGGTCGAGGCGGTGGTCCGCCGCCTGCTCGGCGGCGCAGATCCTGTCGATCCCGCCCTGTGGGCCGCGGTGAGCGATCCCGCGGCACCGCTCGACCGCTTCCGGGCGCCGGTCGGTCACCAGCCCGTCCTGCCGGTCCCGCTGTGGGGCGATCTGGTCGAGCCGACGCCGGGACCGGCGCCGGAGGAGGAGGGGGACGAGACCGGCATCGCCGCCCCTGCCGACGAGCGGCGCCGCAAGGCGTCCCGCCGGGACAACGACCAGACGCGCCGCGACGACCCGCTGATGCTGAACCGCTTCGAGAAGCTGCTGAGCATCGCCGAGATGGTGAACCTCAACCGCAAGACCGAGGATGAGGACGAGGATCAGGCGCGCCGCGCCGTCGAGGATCTGGAGGAGATCACGCTCGGCCGCCACGACCGCAAGGCGGCGGCCAGGCTGCGCCTGGAACTCGACATCGCCCCCGCCGGGCAGGAGACGGAGCCCCTGCGGGCCGAGCTGACCTATCCCGAATGGGACTGGAAGCGCCGGTGCTATCTGCCCGACCACTGCCGCGTCGTCGCCGAGCCCGCCGCGCTGGAGGGCGAGGACTGGATCCCCGACGAGGCGGCGCTGCGCCGCATCCGCCTCGTCCGCCGCCAGTTCGAGGCGATGCGCCCGCGCCGCATGGTGATGCCCGCCCAGCCGGACGGCGAGGAGCTCGACCTCTCCGCGCTCGTCCGCTCGGTCGCCGACCGCCGGGCCGGCGGGGTGGGATCCGACCGCGTCTACAGCGCCGTGCGCACCGTCGCCCGCGACCTGTCGGTCTGCGTGCTGGTCGACGTCTCGCTCTCCACCGACAGCTACATCGAGGAGCGGCGCGTGCTGGAGGTGGAGAAGGAGGCGCTGCTCGCCCTGACCCACGGCCTGACCGCCTGCGGCGACGAGCATGCCATCCTCACCTTCACCTCGCGCCGCCGCCATTGGGTGAGCCTGCGCACCGTGAAGGATTTCGGCGACCGGCTCGACGCCCGCACGCTGCGCCGCATCCAGGCGCTGAAGCCGGGCAGCTACACCCGCATGGGGGCGGCGCTGCGCCACGCCACGGCGCGGCTGAAGGACCGGCCGCACGGCACCCGCCTGCTGCTGGTCCTCACCGACGGCAAGCCCAACGACACCGACCATTACGAGGGCCGCTACGCCATCGAGGACACCCGCGCCGCGGTGCAGGAGGCGCGGCGGGCCGGGCTGAAGCTGTTCGGCGTGACGGTGGACGAGCGCGGCCGCGACTATCTCCCCGCCATCTTCGGCCCCGGCGCCTATGCGATCTTCCCGCACGTCTCGCGCCTGCCGGCCGCCCTGCCCGCGATCTACCGGCAGCTCACCGCCGGCCCCTGACCCAAGAGGAGGCAAGACGCCACCATGCGCAGGACCGTCCTTCCCGTGCTGCTCGCCGCCGGCCTGTGCGCCGGCCCCCTCGTTCCCCTGGCCGTCGCGCCCGCGGCCCTGGCCCAGGCGAACCTGCGGCCCGATCCCAACCCGCGTGTGCCGCCCCAGCCCGGACAGGCCCTGCCGGTGGAGGATGCCCTGTTCCTCCGCCAGGCGGCGGAGGCCAGCCGCGGCCAGATCGACCTCGGCCGGCTCGCCGCGGAGAAGGCGCCGGACGACGCCATGCGCACGCTGGCCGCCCGCATCGCCGACACCCACCGCAAGCTGCAGGACGACCTGAAGGCACTGACCGGCGACCGCAAGCTGCCGCCGGCCGACCAGCTCGCGCCGGAGCGGACCGACGCGCTGGGCGCGGCCGGCGCCGTCACCAACCCGGCCAACGCCGCCTCCGGTCTGGCGGCGGAGGCGGCGAAGACCCTGTCCGGCGCCGGCGGCGAGTCCTTCGGCAAGGGCTATGTCGAAGCCCAGCTCCGCATCCACGACCGCCTCGTCGACCTCTACCAGACCGAGGCGTCGGGCACGCCCGACCGCCAGCTCGCCACCTTCGCCATCACCAGCCTCGTCGCCATCCAGAAGGACCGCGACGCGCTGCGCCAGATGGCCGGCCGCTTCGGCATCCACGCCCCGGCGGAAGGGCAGGCGATCCAGTACGGCGACCCGACCAGGGCGCGGTGATCCGGCGGCCGGACCCGCCGTCCGGCCTGTTCACTCCGGCAGCGCGGGATCCTCCGCCAGCCCGTGCGCCTCCGGCGCATCGCGCGTCACCGTCCGGAAGTCGGCACGGCGGCCCGTCAGGCTGCGCGGCCAGAGGTATTCGAGCTGCTTCGCCCGCCGGAGGCCGGCTCCGCCCCTGCCGGCGACGCCGCCCGATTCCGCCCGATTCCGCCCGCTTCCCCGCGGCCCTGCTGCAGCGCACAACGGCCGGCGCGGCATCGCGCAAGTGCTCCGCAGGCATCGCGGACAAGGATCTTCGCATCCGCAAACACCGCCATGCTTTCCCTCGTGAATTGCTGGCCTGCCAAGCTGTCGAGCATTTCGCCGATGGCCCTGCTCCTTTTTCCGACAGCTTGGCCGCAAGGATTGCAACCTGCCGACCTCCTGCCCGATACCCGGGTATCAGTCCCAAAGGACCAGTCTGCGTCATTTGACCACATCGGAAGTAGGGGGACGTTGGAGTACCAAAGAGCCATGTGAAATCACTGGGGGCCCACCCGATGGCCCGACCCCTCCCGTCCTCCGTCAGCCGTGCTTCCCTGCTCCGCGGACGCCTCTTCGCCAGGGTGGAGAGCGAACCGCCGGATGCGGCGGACGCGCCGAAGATCGCCGCCTTCGCCGGGACCTGCCTGTCCGCCCGGGGGGTGGAATGCCGGATCTGCGGCGACCATTGCGAGCCGCGCGCCATCCGCTTCCGCCTGCTCGGCCGCGGCCGGTCGGTGCCGACTCTCGATGCCGCCGCCTGCGATGGCTGCGGCGCCTGCGTCGCGCCATGCCCGGTCGGCGCCATCGCCCTCACCCCCGTGCCGGAGGAGACCGCAGCATGCGCCTGACCCGCTTCATGCGAGAGGAGGCGGAGCGCAAGCCCGCCCCGGCCGCGCAGGGCCACAACATCTGCGGCGTCCTCGTCCATGCCCGCCCCGGCCGCGCGGCGGAGGCTGCGGCCGCCCTGTCCGCCCTGCCGGGCGTCGAGGTCCACCAGCGGTCCGACGACGGGCGGCTGGTCATCACCGTGGAGGATACGGACGGCATCCCCGCCGCCCTGACCCTCGCCGGCCTGCCACAGACGAGCGGCGTCGCTTCGACCGCGCTCATCTACCACCACTGCGTGACGGACGACCTGTCCGAGGAGATGCCCTCATGAAGCTCACCCGCCGCACGTTCGTGAAGGCCAATGCGGTCGCCGCCACGGCCGCCGTCGCCGGCCTGCCGCTCTCCCCCGACGTCGCGGAGGCCGCCGGCCGGCCCGCGGACGACATCCGCTGGGACAAGGGGGTGTGCCGCTTCTGCGGCACCGGCTGCGGCGTCCTGGTCGGCGTCAAGTCCGGCCGCGTCGTCGCCACCCAGGGCGATCCGGACGCGCCGGTCAACCGCGGCCTGAACTGCATCAAGGGCTACTTCCTCTCCAAGATCATGTATGGCGAGGACCGGCTGACCAGGCCGCTGCTGCGCAGGAAGAACGGCAAGTACGACAAGAACGGCGAGTTCGAGCCGGTCTCCTGGGACGAGGCCTTCGACGTCATGGCCGCCAAGTGGAAGGAGGCCCTGAAGAAGAGCGGCCCCACGGCGGTCGGCATGTTCGGCTCCGGCCAGTGGACGATCTGGGAAGGCTATGCGGCGGCCAAGCTGATGAAGGCCGGGCTGCGCTCCAACAACCTCGACCCCAACGCGCGGCACTGCATGGCCTCCGCCGTCGCCGGCTTCATGCGCACCTTCGGCATCGACGAGCCGATGGGCTGCTACGACGACGCGGAGCATGCCGACGCCTTCGTGCTGTGGGGCTCCAACATGGCGGAGATGCACCCCATCCTGTGGTCGCGCATCACCGACCGCCGCCTGACCCATGACGGCTGCAAGGTCGCCGTGCTGTCGACCTTCGAGCATCGCAGCTACGAGCTGGCCGACCTCGGCCTGACCTTCCGGCCGCAGACCGATCTGGCGATCCTCAACTACATCGCCAACCACATCATCCAGACCGGCCGGGTGAACCAGGAGTTCGTCGCCAAGGCGGTGAACTTCAAGAAGGGCGTCACCGACATCGGCTACGGCCTGCGCCCGACCCACCCGCTGGAGAAGGACGCCAAGGACGCCGCCGACCCCAACAAGGCCGATCCCATCTCCTTCGAGGAGTTCAAGGCCTTCGTCGCCGACTACACGCTGGAGAAGGTGGCCGGGCTCTCCGGCGTGCCGGCCGACAAGCTGCTGGCGCTGGCCGAGCTCTATGCCGATCCCAAGGTCAAGGTCGTCTCCTACTGGACCATGGGCTTCAACCAGCACACGCGCGGGACGTGGGTGAACAACCTCGTCTACAACGTGCATCTGCTGACCGGCAAGATCAGCCAGCCCGGCTGCGGCCCCTTCTCGCTGACCGGCCAGCCGTCCGCCTGCGGCACGGCGCGCGAGGTCGGCACCTTCTCGCACCGGCTGCCCGCCGACATGGTGGTGAACAACCCGGCCCACCGCAAGGCGACCGAGCAGATCTGGAAAGTGCCGGAGGGCACCATCCCCGACAAGGTGGGCTTCCACGCCGTCCAGCAGCACCGCATGCTGAAGGACGGCAAGCTGAACGCCTACTGGGTGATGTGCACCAACAACATGCAGGCCGCGCCCAACATCAACGAGGAGGGCTATCCCGGCTACCGCAACCCGGACAACTTCATCATCGTCTCCGACCCCTATCCGACGGTCACCGCGCTGTCCGCCGACCTGATCCTGCCCACCGCCATGTGGATGGAGAAGGAAGGCGCCTACGGCAACGCCGAGCGGCGCACCCAGTTCTGGCGCCAGCAGGTGAAGGCGCCGGGCGAGGCGCGCTCCGACCTCTGGCAGATGATGGAGTTCTCCAAGCGCTTCACGGTGGAGGAGGTCTGGCCGGCCGACCTGATCGCCAAGGCGCCGGAACTCAAGGGCAAGACCCTGTTCGACGTGCTGTTCGCCAACGGGCAGGTCGACCGCTTCCCGGTGACGGAGATCCAGGCCGGCTTCGACAACGACGAATCGCGGCACTTCGGCTTCTACGTGCAGAAGGGGCTGTTCGAGGAATATGCCGCCTTCGGCCGCGGCCACGGCCACGACCTCGCCCCCTTCGAGCTGTACCACAAGGCCCGCGGCCTGCGCTGGCCGGTGGTGGACGAGAAGGAGACCCTCTGGCGCTTCCGCGAGGGCTACGACCCCTACGTGAAGGCGGGGGAGGGGGTGAAGTTCTACGGCCACAAGGACGGCCGCGCCGTGGTCTTCGCGCTGCCCTACCAGCCCGCGGCGGAGGAGCCGGACAAGGACTACGACCTGTGGCTCGTCACCGGCCGCGTGCTGGAGCACTGGCACAGCGGCTCGATGACCCGCCGCGTGCCCGAGCTGCACCGCGCCTTCCCCAACGCCGTGGTCTTCATGCATCCCGAGGACGCGAAGAAGCGCGGCCTGCGCCGGGGCATGCCGGTGAAGCTGCAGACCCGCCGGGGCGAGGTGCTGACCCGGGTCGAGACCCAGGGCCGCAACAAGCCGCCCGAGGGCGTCGTCTTCATCCCCTGGTTCGACGAGACCCAGCTCGTCAACAAGCTGACGCTCGACGCCACCTGCCCGATCTCCAAGGAGACGGACTTCAAGAAATGCGCCGTCCGGGTGGTGAAGGCCTGACGGCCGCCACCGCCGCTCCTTCCGCCCGGCCGCTTCCGGCCGGCGGGAGGGCGCAAGATCCCACGGGACCGTTCCCGGGAGTTTCCGATGCCTCCACCCCCCAACAAGGACAGGCGCCAGTTCCTGGCCGACGCCGCGAAGCTCGCGGCCGGGGCCGGCTGCACCGCGCTGGTGCTGGGCGAGCTCGCCGGCCCGTCGCGCTCGCTCGCCGCGCCGGCCCTGCGGCCGCCCGGCGCCCTGCCCGAGGCGGACTTCCTCGGCGCCTGCGTCCGCTGCGGCCTGTGCGCGCGCGCCTGCCCCTACGACACGCTGAAGCTCGCCGAGCCCGGCGGGCCGGCGGCCATGGGCACGCCCTACTTCGAGGCGCGCGACATCCCCTGCGAGATGTGCCCCGACATCCCCTGCGTCCCCGCCTGTCCGACCGGCGCGCTCGACCGCTCGCTGACCGACATCGACAAGGCGCGCATGGGCACCGCCGTCCTGGTCGGCCATGAAAGCTGCCTGAACGTGCTGGGGCTGCGCTGCGACGTCTGCTACCGCGTCTGCCCGCTGATCGACAAGGCGATCACGCTGGAGATGCGCCACAACGAGCGGACCGGCAAGCACGCCTACCTGATCCCCGTCGTCCATACCGACGCCTGCACCGGCTGCGGCAAGTGCGAGAAGTCCTGCGTGCTGGAGGAGGCCGCCATCAAGGTCCTGCCCACCGCGCTCGCCGTCGGCCGGATCGGCGGCCATTACCGGCTGGGCTGGGAGGAGAAGGCGAAGCATGGCGGCGCCCTGATCGAGGGCACCATCGACCTGCCGGACCGCGGCTACGAGCCGCCCTCCCTCAAATCCCCGCTCGGCAAGGGAGGTCTGCCATGAGCATGCAGCCCACCGCCGCGAGGCGGGGTCCAGGCAAGGCCGCCGAACGGCGGATCCCCGGCAGGGCCGCCGCCGCGTCGCGCGGCTGGTTCGCCGCCCACCGCTGGCTGATCGCCCGCCGCCTGTCGCAGCTCTTCTTCCTCTCGCTGTTCCTCAGCGGGCCGCTGTTCGGGGTGTGGATCGCCAAGGGGACGCTGGCGGAAAGCCGCACGCTCGACGTGCTGCCGCTGACCGACCCGTTCGTCCTGCTGCAGTCGCTGCTCGCCGGCCACTGGCCGGAGACCACGGCGGTGGTCGGCGCCGTCATCGTGCTGTCGGCCTATCTGCTGCTGCGCGGCCGGCTCTACTGCTCCTGGGTCTGCCCGCTGAACCTCGTCACCGACGCCGCCGCGGCGCTGCGCCGCCGGCTGGGCCTGCGCGAGGGCATGTCGCTCGGCCGGAAGACCCGGCTGGCGGTGCTGGCCGGCGTCCTCGTCGCCTCGGCCGTCACCGGCACCATCGCGTGGGAGGCTGTCAATCCCGTCACCATCCTGCACCGCGGCATCGTCTTCGGCGGGCTGTTCGCCGGGGGGGCCGTGCTGGCCGCCGTCGCCGCGGTCTTCGTCTTCGACCTCGCCGTCGCCCAGCGCGGCTGGTGCGGCCATCTCTGCCCGGTCGGCGCCTTCTACGGGCTGGTCGGCCGGCGGGGAAGCGTCGCGGTCAAGGCGCCGGCGCGCGAGCGCTGCGACCAGTGCATGGACTGCTACGCCGTCTGCCCGGAGCCGCAGGTCCTCACGCCGGCCCTGAAGGGACCCGGCGCCCCCCTCGTCACCTCGCCCGACTGCACGGCCTGCGGCCGCTGCGTCGATGTCTGCCCGCACACCGTCTTCGCGCTGGGGCTCGTCCGTCCGTTCGCGCGGCCTGGCCAAGGAGAAACGCCGTGACCAAACGCCTGAAGATTGCCGCCGCCGCCGCCCTGCTGGCCCTGTTCGCCGCCGGCAGCGCCCTTACCGGCGAGATCAAGACCCTGCGCGGCGACCAGCCGGTGCAGGACAACAGCGAAGCCTCCGACGTGCCGGTCTACCGCGAGGGCGGCGTGCACGAGCGCAACTACCGCCAGCAGCCGCCGCTGATCCCCCACCGGATCGAGAAGTACGAGGTGGACCTCAAGGTCAACCAGTGCCTGCGCTGCCACGACTGGTCGAACGCCAAGAAGATGGGCGCCCCGCAGGTCAGCGAGACCCACTTCATCGACCGCAGCGGCAAGCGGCTGGACCAGGTGGCCGGCACCCGCTGGTTCTGCACCCAGTGCCATGTGCCGCAGACCGACGCCAAGCCGCTGGTGGACAATCTCTTCACGCCCGCGACCCAGGCCCGCTGACGCCCCCGCTCCCGGATAAGGACCAGTCCCATGACCACACAACACCCTGAACCGCGGCCGGGGCTGCTGCGTCGCCTGTGGCGGGTCCTCACCCGCCCGGCCTCCACCGTCTCGCTGGGCCTGCTGCTGATCGTCGGCGGCGTCGGCGGCGTGCTCTTCTGGGGCGGCTTCAACTGGGCGATGGAGGCCACCAACAACCAGGCCTTCTGCGTCTCCTGCCACGAGATGGGCGACAACGTGTTCGTCGAGTACACCGGCACCGTCCACGACGCCAACCCGTCCGGCGTGCGCGCGACCTGCCCCGACTGCCACGTGCCGAAGGACTGGACGCACAAGGTGATCCGCAAGATCCAGGCCTCGACCGAGCTCTATCACCACCTGATCGGCAGCATCAAGACGCGCGAGGACTTCGAGGCGCAGCGGCTGCGGCTCGCCACCAACGTGTGGACGGCGATGAAGACGACCGACAGCCGCGAATGCCGCAACTGCCACAACTTCGCCGCCATGGACATCCCCCAGCAGGGCGGCCGCGCCCGCGACCGCCACCTCGCCGCCCAGGCGAAGGGGGACACCTGCATCGACTGCCACAAGGGCATCGCCCACAAGCTGCCCGCCGGCGCCTTCGAAGCCGAACGCGCCCTCAACGAGAAGCTCAGCGCGGTGCGGTGACCCAGGGCCGCGGGGCCGCGGGCCGGAGCGGCGGAAGACCGCCCTACCGGCCCCGCACCACCGCCACCACCGCCCGGCCGCCCGCCTCGGGTCCGGCCTCGGCGGCGGTCCCCTCGACGCGTGCCGTCCAGCCCGGCGGCACGCGGACCGTTTCCCCGGCCGTCCGCACCAGCGCCGCCCCCTCCAGCGCATGCACCAGTGCCACGGCGTCCGCCGCGATGCCGGCCGCGGCGCCGTCCGCCGGCAGCTCCAGCCGTCCCTCGGCCCGCTCGCGGTCATGGATCAGGTTGAAGTCGCGGATCGGTCCGCCGGTCAGCCGGCACTCCACCGCCGCGTCGCCGGAGAAGCGGAAGGCGGGGGCGCCGAGCCGCACCGTCACCGGCGTCCCGTCCACCGTCAGCACCATGCCGGCCCCCTCCACCACGGCGATCAGCCGCTCGTATCCGGCGAAGGCGGAGAAGGGGCCGGCCTGCGCCACGTCGGCGATGCTGACCCGCCAGAGGAAGCGTCCGGGCTCCCCCGGCAGGTCGGCCAGGGCGAGTTCCGTCGTGGTGCCGCCGCCGTTCTTCCAGGGCATGCGCCGGTAGCCGGCGGGATCGAGGAGCATGACGGGCATCGGCGGGTGACCCCTGCTGTGTCGGATCCGCGGATGATAGAAGCTTGGCCGGCAAAGGAAAACCCCCGCCCGGACGGTCCGGGCGGGGGTGCGGGCAGCCGTGCCGCGGCGGGCGCCGGCCTTCAGAAGCTGCTGGTCAGCGTCACCAGCACGGTGCGCGGCGCTCCGGGGGTGATGTTGTTGTTGCTGTGGGCGGTGCTGTAATACCTGCGGTCGAACAGGTTCTGCACGTTCAGCTGCGCCCGGACAGTCTCCGTCACGGTGGCGTAGACCGCCGCGTCGAAGCGGGTGAAGCCCGGCAGGGTCACCGTGTTGTCGGCGCCGGCATAGACCTTGGTCTGGTGGATCATGCCGATGCCGGCGCCCCAGGTCTCGGTGAACCGGTACTTGTTCCACAGCGAGAAACTGTGGCGCGGCACCAGCGGCACGGTGGCGCCGCTGGCCGCGCTGCTGGTCGTGCTGGTGATCTCGGCATTCTGCAGCGCATAGCCGCCGGCGATCTGCCACTTGTCGGTGATGTTGCCGCTGACGCCCAGCTCGAAGCCGCGGCTGCGCTGGCTGCCGGTCTGCACCACCAGGCCCGGATTGTTCGGATCGGGCGCCGTCGTGTTGGTGCGGTCGAGCTGGAACAGCGCGCCGGTCATCGTCAGGTTGGGCAGCACCTCCCACTTGGCGCCGACCTCCCAGTTCCGGAACTTCTCCGGCTCCAGGTTGGCCGAGGTGGCGGTCAGCGAGGTGAACTGGTCGCCCGAGCCCGGCAGGTACGACACGCTGTAGCTGGCATAGAGCGACAGCGGCTGGACCGGCTTGAACACCACGCCCAGGCGCGGCGACCACATGGTGTCCTCGCGGCTCAGGCTCTGGCCGTTG
The DNA here is from genome assembly GCF_003130795.1 of Azospirillum thermophilum. Taxonomy (NCBI): domain Bacteria; kingdom Pseudomonadati; phylum Pseudomonadota; class Alphaproteobacteria; order Rhodospirillales; family Azospirillaceae; genus Azospirillum; species Azospirillum thermophilum. The sequence goes on along the minus strand of NZ_CP029357.1, from coordinate 315,910 downwards.
CGCTTGTTCCTGAAGCCGATGTCGAACCGCTCGAACCGAAGGCCGCCGATGATCTGCCACTGGTCGTTCAGCTCGATCTGGTCCTGCACATAGCCGGCCGCCGTGTTGACCGTGGCGGAGGAGTCGGCGTCGGTGGCGCTCTGCCGCCAGCCCACCGGGCCGCGGTAGGTCGGGTTGGACAGCGGCACCGTCACCGAGGTGGCGTTGCCGAAGAAGCCGGTGTTGCGGAACTGGTCGGTCTTCTGCCGGCCGAGCTCGACTCCGGTCACCAGCGTGTGCTTCACCGGCCCGGTGGTCAGCTTGACGATCGCGTCGGTCTGGTTGATCAGGTTGTCGCGCTGGATGGCGTGGTTGTAGGCGGCGAGGCTGACGGCGGTGCCGGTGGCGTTCACCGTGCCGGGGAAGACGTTCTGGTAGACCTTGTCGTAGCTGGCGTAGCGGAAGCGGTCGCGGATCGTGACGCCGCTGGAGAGCTCATGCTCCAGCATCGCGTCGACCGCATGCGCCTCGACCTTGGAATAGCTGGTGTCGGGATTGCCGAAGAAGGTCGACTCGTCGCTGGCCACCGGCCGCCCGCGGAAGGAGGGGATGCCGCGGTCGGCGGTGCGGTCGTCCTTGAAATACTCGTAGCTCAGCTTCAGCTTGGTCTTGTCGCTGGGCGTGAAGGTGACGGTCGGGTTGATGCCGATCCGCTCGACATTGACGTCGTTGCGGTAGCTGTCCGAATTCTCGTACATGCCGTTCAGCCGCACGGCGAGGTCGGAGGTCAGCGCCTGTCCGACGTCGCCGGTCACGCGGCGCGTGTCGAACGACCCGGCGCGCAGGCTGAACTCGCGCACCGTCTGGCCGTCGGCCTCCTTCTGCACGCGGTTGATCACGCCGCCGCCGCCGCCGCGGCCGAAGACCATGGCGTTGGAGCCCTTCAGCGCCTCGACCCGGTCGATGTTGTAGAGGTCGCGGTAGTACATGACGTCGTCACGTACCCCGTCCAGGAAGAAATCGGCCGTCGTGTTGTTGCCGCGGATGGTGAGCTGGTCGCGGTTGCCCTCGCCCTGGCCGGCGGTGATGCCGGGGATGTAGCGCACGACGTCGGCCATGCTCTGCATCGCCTGGTCCTTGATCAGCGCCTCCGGCACCACCGTCACCGACTGCGGCACGTCCTGCAGCGGCGTGTCGGTCTTGGTCGCCGCCGTGCTGCGCCTGGCGGCATAGCCCTGCACCGGTGCCGCCTGCTGCGCCGCGCCGGTCACCGTCACCGGACCCAGCACCGTCGCCGGTTCCGCCGCCTGGGCCTTCTCCTGGGCCAGCGCCGCCCCGGCGCCGCCGAGCGCCGCCACCGTCACCGCCGCCGCGGTCGTGCGCAGCAGAGCCGCGCGCGTCGCGGCCCCCATCCCCGGCCGCCGGCCAATCCCCAGCATGATCCCCCTCATCGACCGCTCTTTCCTCTCAAGCACGAAAATGCGACTTACTCGCACTGGCGGCGCGTCATACGAAATAGGGGTGGGGCAGGGCAAGCATTTTTGAGAATGATTCCTATTCTCTGATATGGCGGCGACGTCAGGCGGTGATGCCTCCGTCGGCGCTCAGCGCCGCGCCGGTGACGAAGCGCGCCTCCGGACCCGCCAGATAGGTGACGAGGCTGGCGATGTCCTCCGGCTCGCCATAGCGGGGGATCGCCATCTGGCTGCGCAGCCGGTCGGCCCGCTCGCCGTCTGCCGGATTCATGTCGGTGTCGGTCGGGCCGGGATGGACGATGTTGACGGTGATGCCGCGCGGTCCCAGGTCGCGCGCCATGCCCTTGGTCAGCCCGACCAGCGCCGCCTTGCTCATGGCATAGAGCGCCACGCCCGGCCGCTGCGCCACCCCGGCGAGGCAGCTTCCCAGCGTGACGATCCGCCCGCCGTCCCCCATACGGCGGGCCGCCGCCTGCGCGGCGACGAAGACCGCCCGGACATTGACGTCCATCGTCCGCTGGAACTCCTCCAGCGTCGCCTCGGTCACCGGCTTGGCGATGAAGATGCCGGCGTTGTTGACCAGGATGTCCAGCCGCCCGAGGTCCGCCGCTACCCGCTCCACAGCGTCGCGCACCGCGTCCGGATCGCCATTGTCGGCGGCGATGGCCAGGGCGCGGCGGCCCGTCTGCCGGATGCCGTCCGCCACCGCCTGCGCCGGGCCGGCGGCCGAGACATAGGTCAGCGCCACGTCCGCCCCGTCCTCGGCCAGGCGCCGGGCGATCGCCGCCCCGATGCCGCGGCTGCCGCCGGTCACCAGCGCCACCTTGCCCTCCAGCCGCTTGCCGGTCTGTGCCGTCATCGTCCTGCTCCAATTCTGTGTTGATCGATACAGAAATGCTGGCGCGCTTGCGGCGAGCGGTCAAGTGAATTATTTATCGATCGATACAGAAAGGAGCCGCCATGGCCGACCGGGGCCGCCCGCGCAAGTTCGACCGCACCGCCGCCCTGCAGCGGGCGATGGAGGTGTTCTGGGCGAAGGGCTTCGCCGGGGCGTCGATGGCCGACCTGACGGCGGCGATGGGCATCAACTCCCCCAGCCTCTATGCCGCCTTCGGCAGCAAGGAGCAGCTCTTCCGCGAGGCGGTCGATCTCTATCGCGGGACGGAGGGGCAGCGGGTCTGGAAGGATGTCGAGACGCTCCCCACCGCCCGGGCCACGGTGGAGGCGATCCTGATGCGGACGGCGGAGAGCTTCACCCGGCCGGGCAAGCCGACCGGCTGTCTCGTCGTGCTCGGCGCCGTGGTGGGCGGCGACGCCGGGGAGGCGGTCGGCCGCGATCTGTGCGAGCGCCGCCGCGGCAACCACGACGCGCTGATCCGCCGGCTGGAACGCGCGGTGGCGGAGGGGGAACTGCCGCAGGGCATCGACTGCGGCGCCATCGCCACCTTCTACCTGACGGTCCAGCAGGGGATGTCGCTGCAGGCCCGCGACGGCGCGACGCGCGAGACGCTGACGGAGGTCGCCCGCTCGGCGATGGCCGCCTGGCCGGCCCTGACCGCGTCGCCCCGCATCGCGGCGCGGCAATGAGACGGCCCGCCGGGATCCCTCCGGCGGGCCGTCTCCCGTAGCGGATTACACCGCGAGCACGGTGTTTACGCCGCCCGCAAGCTGTTCAAGCCGCTCGCAAGCTGCTCAAGCCGCTCGCAAGCTGTTCAAGCCGCTCGCACGGTGGCGATGAAGCGCGTGACCTCGCCGCGGAGCTGTTCGGCCTCGCGGGCCAGCGCTTCCGAGGTGCCCAGCACCTGCGTGGCGGCGCTGCCGGTCTCGGTCGCGGCGCGGGTGACGCCGACGATGTTGGTGGAGACGTCCTCGGTGCCCTGGGCGGCCTGGGTGACGTTGCCGGAGATCTCGCGGGTCGCGGCGTTCTGCTGCTCGATCGCCGCGGCGATGGCGGTGGCGATGTCGTTCATCTCGGCGATGGTGTGGCCGATGCCCTCGATGGCGGTCTGGGCGCCGCTGGTCGCCCCCTGGATCTCCTTGACCTTGGTCTGGATGTCCTCGGTCGCCCGCGCGGTCTGGGTGGCGAGAGCCTTGACCTCGCTCGCCACCACGGCGAAGCCCTTGCCGGCCTCTCCCGCCCGCGCCGCCTCGATGGTGGCGTTCAGCGCCAGCAGGTTGGTCTGGCTGGCGATGTCGTTGATCAGCGCCACCACCTCGCCGATCTCGTGCGCCGCCTCGACCAGCTCCTTCATGGTGCCGTTGGTGCGGTGCGCCTCCTGCACGGCGTTGCCGGCGATGGCGGTGGAGGTCGTCACCTGACGGCCGATCTCGTGGATGGAGGCCGCCAGCTCCTCGGTCGCCGCCGCCACCGTCTGCACATTGGCGGTGGCCTGTTCGGACGCCGCCGCGACGGCGGTCGCCTGGGCGCTGGTCTGGTTGGCGGTGGAGGACATCGAGGCCGCCGCCCGCTGCATCTCCGACGCCGCGTTGGCGACGGTCTCGACGATACCCTGTACCGCCCGCTCGAAGCCGGTGGCCAGCTCGTGCAGCTCCGCCTTGCGGCGCGCCTCGGCCGCCGCCTTCTCCTGCTCCTGCTCCGCCTGCATCCGGCGCATGGCGAGCCCGGTGTCCTTGAACACCTGCAGCGAGCGGGCGAGCGCTCCCACCTCGTCGCGCCGCTGCGTCCCCTCGACCGCCAGGTCCAGATTGCCGGCGGCGATGGTCTGCATGGCGGCGGTCATGCCGCTCAGCGGGCGAAGGACCATGCGGCTCAGGATCCACACCATCAGCCCGATGGACAGGACCAGCCCGACCGCGGCCACCGTCAGCATCGACCGCTTGGCCTCGGCCGCCAGCAGGTCGGTGTCGGCGATCGCCTTGCTCACCGCCGCCTTGTTGAAGGCCACGACGTTCTCGACCAGTTCCGAGGCCTTGGCGCGCACCGCGCGGCCCTCGCCGTCGGACAGGCGCTGCGCCTCCATGGTCTTGCCGTCGAAGGCCAGCGCCATCGCCCGGCCGGCCGTCTGCTCGTAGGCGGCGACGGCGGCGGCCAGCTCCTCCAGCACCTTGCGGCGGTCGGCGTTGGGGGCGTAATGCACGATCTCCTGCGACGCCTTCACCGCGTTCGCCATGCGGCTGCGGAAGATCTCGATGCTCTCGCGCCGCTTGGCCTCGTCGGTCTCCAGGATCGTGTTCTTCTCGGCGACGGCGGCCCCGTTCAGCCAGGCCCAGGTCTCGAAGGCGAGCTGCTGGCGTTTTACGGTTGTTGCTCCAAGATTGTTGGTTGCATTGTTCAATTCCGTCAGGCTCTTTTCCCCATGGAAAAGAATAGCCCCGATAGCCAGGAACAACATCGTCATCGGAATGGCGATCTTGTACGCAAGTTTCAGATTGCCGAACCAGTTGCTAATCACGGCTATTCTCCCGAAGGCGATATCAAAACGCCGCAGCGGCGCCGACGATAGGCCGGGCTACTGAGGGTGACGGGTCCATAGCCGAAAGTGTTAGGCCATATAGGGTGGGGTGCAATTGATCTTGCTCAAGGGGCACAGATTTTCCACGGCGACCGCCGGTCGGTCGAAGTCTCAGCGCCCTCTCGCCCGCCGCAGCGTTTCCGACGGGGATTCGCCGAAGGCGCGCTTGTAGTCGGCGGCGAAATTCCCGAAATGGCTGAAGCCCCAGGCCAGCGCCGCCTCGGTCACCGAGGGCGCCCCGCCGGCGGCGAGCTGGGCGCGCGCCTTCTCCAGCCGCCGCGCCTTCAGATAGGCCATCGGCGTGCAGTTGCGGAAGCGGTGGAAGCTGTCGAACAGCGCCCGCATGCTGACGCCGGAGGCCTGGACGATCTGCGCCAGCGTCACCGGCTGGTCGAGGTTGGCCTCCATATAGTCCAGCGCCCGCTTCAGGTGGGTGGGGGCGGCGGCGGACCGGCCGGGCGCCAGCGCCGTCGAATAGCTGTTGGGCTGCCCGGCCAGCAGCAGCGACACCGCCGCGGCGGTCAGCTGGTTCGCCACGGCCGGGGTGGTGGCGACCGGGCTGCCGCGGTCGAACTCCGTGCCGATGAACAGCAGCAGGTTCTTCAGGCTCGCCCCGCAGCCGGTCTCCAGCGGCAGTGCCGGGTCGAAGACCAGCGGGTCGCGCACCGTCACCTGATAGGCGTCCTCCATGAAGCGCTCCAGCGCCTTGCGCTCGATCTGCAGCATCAGCTGGTCGCAGTCGGCCCCCCAGCGCATCGTCACCGGCCGGGTAGGGGAGACGATGCTGGCGACCGCGGCGTCGCTGCCGACCGTCCGGCCGCCATGGTCGATCTCGCAGCGCCCGGCCAGCGGAATCTGGATCAGGTAGAAGGACTCCAGCGCCCCCGGCTCGATCACCACGTCGGCGCCGTAGCGCAGCAGGTTCAGCGAGGCGCTGCCCACCGACACCCGGCGGAACTCGGTGTCGAGCGGCTGGCCGGGCGCCGCGAAGTTCAGCCGGTGCGGCTTGTAGGCCTGCGCGATGCGGTCGCGCGCCTCGTCCAGGTCGCGGGTGGCGAACAGCCGGTGGGCGGACAGCGGCAGCTTCCGGTCCTCGACGGTCATGCGGCGAACTCCCCGGCGATCTCGGCCAGCCAATGGGCGGCCCTGACATTATAAGCTTAAAAATTCCATAGGCGAAATAGCCCGCGGCGGGACTTTCCTGCAATGGTTGGATAAGCCTGCAATCAGCAGATAGTCGCTTTCCCGCCGCGCTGCCACGCTCGCCCCATCCAGACCGGCAGCAGCAGGAGGAGGGGGAATGCAGGCGCTTCGCAACAAGGTGGCCATCGTCGCCGGCGGCGCGACCCTGATCGGGGAGCATGTGGTCCGCGCCCTGGCGGAGGCCGGGGCCGCCGTCACCATCGCCGACATCGACCACGCCAAGGGCGAGCGGATCGCGGTGGAGCTCGCCCCGGCGGTGCGCTTCCGGCACACCGACCTGACCGACGACGCCGGCATCGCCGCCACCGTCGCGGCGGCGGCGGAGGGGGGGGCGGCGGCGGAGGGGGCGGCCGGCGGCATCGACATCCTGGTCAACGTCGCCTGCAGCTATGTCGACGACGGGCCGGCCTCGACCCGCGCCCAGTGGCTCCAGGCGCTGGAGGTCAACCTGGTCGGCGCCGCCATGATGCTGCAGGCGGTGCGCCCGCACATGGTGGCGCGCGGCGGCGGGGCGGTCGTCAATTTCGGCAGCATCAGCGGCAAGATCGCCCAGTCCGGCCGCTGGCTTTACCCGGTGTCGAAGGCGGCCATCCTCCAGCTCACCCGCAACGCCGCGGTGGACCTCGCCCGCGACAACATCCGCGTCAACGCCGTCTCCCCCGGCTGGACCTGGTCCTCGGTGATCGAGCAGCTAAGCGGCGGCGACCGCGGCAAGGCCGACCGCGTGGCCGCCCCCTTCCATGCGCTGGGCCGCCTCGGCCGGCCGGAGGAGGTGGCGCAGGCCGTGCTCTTCCTCTGCTCCGACGCCGCCTCCTTCGTCACCGGCGCCGACCTGCCGGTGGACGGCGGCTACAGCGCCATGGGGCCGGAACAGGCCGACCAGCCGATCGCCCGGCTGGCGAACTGACGAACAGGCCCAACTGACGAACAGGCCCAATTGAGGAACAGGCAGGGACTTCACATGCGCCACATCACCATCATCGGGGCCGGCCAGTCCGGCCTTCTGCTCGGCATCGGGCTGCTCAAGGCGGGCTACCGCGTCACCATCGTCTCCAACCGCACCGGCGAGGAGATCGCCAGCGGCCGCATCACCTCCAGCCAGTGCATGTTCGACATGGCGCTGGAGGTCGAACGCCGCCTCGACGTCGATTTCTGGCACGACGACTGCCCGGACATCGAGGGCATCGGCTTCATCCTGCCCGACCCGGCGGGCGGCAAGGCGCTCGACTGGGCCTACCGGCTCGACCGCCCGGCCCGGTCGGTCGACCAGCGGGTGAAGATGCCCCGCTTCATGCAGGCCTTCGAGGATCTCGGCGGCGCGCTCGTCATCCATGACGCGGAGCTTGCCGACCTCGACCGCTACCGCGCGGCAAGCGACCTCGTCATCGTCGCCTCCGGCAAGGGGGAGATCGGCCGCCTGTTCGAGCGCGACGCCGAAAAGTCCGCCTTCGACAAGCCGATGCGCGCGCTGGGCCTCACCTATGTCCACGGGATGGAGCCCCACCGGCCCTTCTCCCGCGTCAGCTTCAACCTGATCCCCGGTGTGGGCGAGTATTTCGTCTTCCCCGCCCTGACCCACAGCGGCCCCTGCGAGATCATGGTGTTCGAGGGCATTCCCGGCGGCCCGATGGACTGCTGGGGCGACGTGAAGACGCCGGCCGAGCATCTCGCCCGCAGCAAATGGATCCTCGACAGCTTCGTCCCCTGGGAGGCCGAGCGCTGCCGCCACATCGAGCTGACCGACGGGCTCGGCACGCTGTCCGGCCGCTTCGCGCCGACCATCCGCAAGCCGGTGGCGCATCTGCCCTCCGGTGCGGCGGTGATGGGGATGGCGGACGCACTGGTGCTCAACGACCCGATCACCGGCCAGGGCTCCAACAACGCCGCCAAATGCGCCAACATCTTTCTGCAGGAGATCCTGGCCCACGGCGACCGGCCCTATGACGAGGCCTGGATGCAGCGGACCTTCGACCGCTACTGGGACTATGCCCGCTGGGTGGTCGGCTGGACCAACGGCCTGCTGCTGCCGCCGCCGGAGCATGTGGTGCGGCTTCTCCAGGCGGCCCAGGGCTCGCCGGCCGTCGGGCGGGCCATCGCCAACGGCTTCAACGATCCCACCAGCTTCTTCCCCTGGTTCGCCGACCCGCAGGCGGCCGACCGCTTCCTGGCCCAAGAGGCCGCCGCGGCCTGACGGAGACGACCCCGCCATGACCAGTCTCGATCCCAAGGACTTCCGCCGCGCGCTCGGCCGCTTCCCGACCGGCGTCGCGGTGATGACCACCCGGACGCCGGACGGCCGCTGCGTCGGCATGACCGCCAACTCCTTCTCCTCCGTCTCGCTCGATCCGGCGATGGTGCTGTGGAGCGTGGCGCGCCGGGCGCCGAGCTTCGACGCCTTCGTCGGGGCGGACGCCTTCGCCATCAACATCCTGGCGGCCGGGCAGGAGCATCTCTCCCAGCAGTTCGCCCGCCCGTCCGACGACAAGTTCGCCGGGGTGGAGTGGACCCCCGGCCATGGCGGCGCCCCGGTGATCGCCGGCTGCACCGCGGTGTTCGAATGCAGCGTGTCGGCGACCTATCCCGGCGGCGACCACGAGATCATCCTCGGCCGCGTCCAGCGCTACCGCTGGGACGATACCGAGCCGCTGGTCTTCGCCGCCGGCGCCTACGCCCGCATCGCCCCGCTGCTGTCCGCGGCGTGACCCCGGCCCCTCTCCCGGGGGGAGGGGACCACAAGAACCACAAGAACCAAAAAGTACCGAACGGGAGTTCCGGAGACGATGACGACCTTCACCGACCGCCTCGGGCGGCTGTGCTCCCTCCTGGCCGTGACGGCCGCTCTCGCCGCCGCGGCGCCCGCGCGGGCGACCGAGGCGGTCGCGCAATATCCCGACGGGGCGGAGGGCATCATGGCCGGCGCGGTGCCGCCGCCCGGCACCTATTTCCTCAACTACCTCACCCACTACACCGCCCACCGCGTCAACGACGGCGACGGCGACAAGCTCCCCGTCAACTTCCGCCTGAACGCCACGGCGGAGGTGGCCCGCCTGCTCTATGTCAGCGAGTATCAAATCCTCGGCGGCAACTGGGGCGCCCACATCCTGGTGCCGGTGGTCAATCTCGACTACGACCTCGGCCCCTTCTCGGTGCGCCAGTTCGGGCTGGGCGACATCACGGTCGATCCCTTCATCCTCTCCTGGCACTGGCCGAACTTCCATCTGGTGACGGCGCTCGACATCTATCTGCCGACCGGCCGCTACGACAAAACCAAGCCGCTGAACATCGGCGCCAACCATTGGGGGTTCGAGCCGGTGGTGGCCGGCACCTACCTGTCCGACAGCGGGTTCGAGGCGTCGGCCAAGCTGATGTACGCCTTCAACACCCGCAACACCGACACCGACTACCGGTCCGGCCAGGCCTTCCACACCGACTTTTTCACCGGCCAGCACTGGGGGGACTGGACGGCCGGGCTCGGCGGCTACTGGTTCAGGCAGACGACCGGCGACCGGCGCGGCGGCACCGACATCGGCAACCGCGGGCAGGCCTTCGCCCTCGGTCCCGCGCTGCAATACGACTTCGGCGGCATCTCGCTCATCGGCAAGTGGCAGCACGAGTTCGTCAGCGAAAACCGGCCGCAAGGTGACAAACTCTGGGTGAAGCTCGTCGCGCGTCTGTGAGCGCGGGCCGCGCGGCCCTTCACCCGCCTTTTATCGACCCCACCTTCTCCAACCGCTGAGCGGGGACAGGCATGGCAAGGCCGGACTACATCATCGTCGGCAGCGGCATCAACGCGCTGGTCGCGGCGGCTCTTCTCGGGCGCAAGGGCCGCCGCGTCCTCATCCTGGAACGCAACGACCGCATCGGCGGCTGCATCCTGACCGATCAGGTCACCGTCCCCGGCTTCGTCCACGACGTGATGGCGACCACCTTCGTGCTGTTCGTCACCTCCCCCGCCTATGCGGCGCTGGCGGCGGATCTGGAACGGCGGGGGCTTTCCTTCGCCGGGACCGACACGCCGACCGGGGTCCTCCTGCCGGACGGCCGCCATGCCGTCCTGCGCACCGACCGCGCCGCCAACGTCTCCGCCTTCGAGGCGCTCGCCGCCGGGGACGGCCGGCGCCACCAAGCCGACGTCGAGGCGATCGAGCGCGAGGCCGGTCTGCTCTTCGCCCTGCTGGGCGGGCAGCTCTGGTCCGGCGCCACCGCCCGGCTGATGGCCAAGGAGATGTGGCGGCGCGGCCTGCGCGGCCTTGCCGGCTTCCTCGGCGACAGCCTCGGCACCGCGCGGGCCTGGCTGGAGGGCGGCTACCGCTCCGACGAGCTGCGCGCGCTGTGGGCGCCCTGGGTGCTGCACACCGGCCTCGGCCCGGAATCGGCCTGTTCCGGCCAGATGGGCAAGGTCATCGCCTTCGCGCTGGAGGCGGCCGGCGCCCCCATCGTCAGGGGCGGCGCGCAGACGCTGCTCGACGCCTTCTCCGCCCTCATCGCCGACCAGGGCGGCGAGATCCGCACCGGCGCCGACGTCTCGGCCATCCTGCGCGACGCCAGGGGGGCGGCCGGCGGCGTCCTGCTGGCGAACGGGGAACGGCTGGAGGCGGGGCAGGGCGTCATCTGCTCCGTCACCCCGACGCAGCTCTACGGCCGCCTGCTGGCCGACACGCCGGTCCCGCCGGAGCAGCGGGAGAAGGCCGCCGCCTACCGCTACGGCAACGGCAACATGCAGATCCACTATGCGCTGTCCCGCCCGCCGGCCTGGAGGGCGCCGGGGCTCGACAAGGTGGCTCTGCTGCATCTCACCCCCGGCCTCGACGGCGTGTCGAAGGCGGCGAACGAGGCGGTGCGCGGCATGCTGCCGGCCACCCCGACCATCTGCGTCGGCCAGCCCACCGCACTCGACCCCTCGCGCTGCCCGGAGGGCAAGGCCATCCTGTGGCTGCAGCTTCCCGAGGCGCCGCGCCATGTGAAGGGCGACGCGGCGGGCGAGATCGCGCCCCCTCCGGACGGGCGATGGACGGCGGAACTGCGCGAGCGCTACGCTGACCGGGTGGAGGCGATCCTGGCCGGCCATATCGAGGGGTTCCGCGACAGCGTGCTCGGCCGCCGCTGCTATTCCCCGGCCGACCTGGAGGCGCTGAACATGAACCTCGTCGGCGGCGATCCCTATGGCGGGTTCTGCGGCATCGACCAGTTCTTCCTGTGGCGGCCCTTCAAGGACTCGGTCAACCACCGCACCCCGGTGCCGAAGCTCTACCACATCGGCGCCTCCACCCATCCCGGCCCCGGCCTCGGCGGCGGCTCGGGCTATCTGCTGGCGCAGTCGCTGCGCTGACCGCCCTCAACCACAACAGGCCGCCAACGGCCGTTCCCCCACAGCGGAGGCTTCATCCATGTCCGGTACCCTTCAATCCCTCGCCCAGGCCCTGTCGTCCGGCGCGATCCGCGTGATCGACCTGACCCAGCCGCTGTCCCCCGACACCCCGACCATCGCCCTGCCGCCGGAGTTCGGCCAGTGCGCCGGCTTCTCGATGCAGGAGATCTCGCGCTATGACAGCCGCGGCGTCGCCTGGTACTGGAACAACTTCACGGTGGGCGAGCACACCGGCACCCATTTCGACGCCCCGGTCCATTGGGTGACCGGCCGCGACCTGCCGGACAACAGCGTGGACAGCATCCCGCCGCGCGATTTCGTCGCCCCGGCGGTGGTGATCGACTGTTCCGCCCGGGCGGCGGCCGATCCCGACTTCCTGCTGACTCCCGCCGACATCGAGGCGTGGGAGGCCGCGCACGGCCGCATCCCGGCGGGCGCCTGGGTCCTGCTGCGCACCGACTGGTCGAAGCGCGAGGGCGACGCCTACACCAACCGCCGCGAGGACGGCGCCCACACCCCCGGCCCCTCGGCCGAGGCGGTGCGCTGTCTGCTCGACCGTCAGGTGATCGGCTTCGGGGTGGAGACCATCGGCACCGACGCCGGCCAGGCCCATCTGCTCGACCCCGCCTATCCGGCCCACACTCTGCTGCACGGCGCCGGCCGCTATGGCCTGCAATGCCTGACCAACCTCGACCGGCTGCCGCCGACCGGCGCGCTGATCCTGGCGGCCCCGCTGAAGATCCGCAACGGCTCCGGCAGCCCCCTGCGCGTGCTGGCCCTGGTCGAGGGCTGAGGGGGGATCGAGGGTGGAGGGCTGGGCACCGGCCCGTCCATCGGCGAGGACGGGCGGCGAGGACGGGCGGCGAGGACGGGTCCCCCGTCCCCGCCGCGACGGCGGAAATCGAGCGGACGCCCCCCTGTCGGGAGGCGTCCGCAACGGCGCCGAGGTCAAGGTCTGGAGCTACTCGTTTCAATGAGGCCCAGGCATTGCTGCCTGGGAAGACGAACAGTGGGATTTCCTCGCGTATCAAGCCTACCTGCTTCAATGAGGCCCAGGCATTGCTGCCTGGGAAGACAGGGTACCCCGTACCCTGTTGAAAAGCCGCCCGAATCGGCTGCGGATTCGAGCGGTCCGCGATCCTGACCGTCCGGTCAGGTTTTCCGGTTCCGTTTCGTTCTCAACGATGTCCAAGACCCCTGGAAAATCAACGGCCCGTCCGCTGCGAGCGGGTCCGGGGTTTTCGCGGGTACCGCACCGCTCGCACGGCAGCGGCGGCGGGCGCAGCATAGCACACGCCCCGCGGGATGCGACATCGGCTTTTTCCCCTCGCGGCCGGCTTTTCCCGCAGGGCTCCGAAGTCGGGTTAACGCTGGTTTACGAACGGCACGGTTTCTGATTCGGTGGGGCCGAACCGGATCGGGGGTGCCGTGCCATGAGTTCCATCGCAGCCGAATTTGGTCAGAAATCGCGTCTGAAGGCGCTGCTGGATCATTTTTCGCTGATCGACGATCCGCGCGATCCGTGGCGGGTGGCCTATCCCTTGCCGGAGATTCTGCTTCTGGCGGTCTGTGGGACGATCGCCGATTGTGAGGATTATGAGGCGATCGCAGCGTGGGGCGAAGCCCGGCTCGATTTTCTGCGGCGGTTTCAGCCCTACCATCACGGGGTGCCGAGCGGACGCTGGCTGACCGTGTTCATGAACCGGATCAACCCGTGCCTGTTCCAGGACTGCTTCACAGCCTGGGTGCGCGAGGCTTGGCCCGACCGCCCCGAGCTTGTCGCCATCGACGGCAAGACCTCGCGGCGCAGCCATGACCGCAGCCGCGCTCAAGCCCCTCTCCACTTGGTGTCGGCCTTCGCCACCACCAGCCGTCTGGTGCTCGGGCAGGAAGCCGTCGAAGACAAGGCTGGCGAACTCGCGGCCATTCCCGTTCTTCTGGAGCGCCTGGCGGCCGACGGCGGCCTCACGGGAGCGATCGTGACCATCGACGCCATCGCCTGCAACGCCACCATCGCCCAAGCCATCCGCGACGCCGGGGCCGACTACCTGCTGGCGGTCAAGGCCAACCAGCCGACCCTGCGCGATGAGATCGAAACTTACTTCGCCGAGGCCCCGGACGTGGCCCTCGAGCACGCCACCGACATCGACAAGGGCCATGGCCGGATCGAGCAGCGCACGGTCACGGTCGCCCGCGAGGTCGATTGGCTGACCGGCGAGCGCCGCTTCCCCGGCGAGGTGCGTCTGCCCGCCGTCGCCTCGATCATTCGGGTTGGCAGCAAAGCCGAGTTGAAGGACCGCTGCCGCTTCGACACCCGCTACTACGTTTCTTCCGCCACGCTGAGCGCCCAGGCAGCGGCTGAGGCCATTCGGGGGCATTGGGGCATCGAGAACCGGCTGCATTGGGTTCTCGACGTCGTCTTCACCGACGACCAGTCCCGCTTGCGCAAGGGACATGGCGCTCAGAACATGGCCGTCGTCCGCCATTTCGCCATCAATCTCGTCCGCAAGGCCGAGGAACCCGCCCGGCCGCGCTCGGGACTGCGGCGCGCCACCAAAAAACCGGCCAAACCCAAAGCGACAAGCATCAAGCTCCGACGAAAGCTGGCGGGATGGGACACCGATTACCTCGACGCCATCCTTGCCGCCAAAATCCGTTAACCTGGATTCGGAGCCCTGGCTTTTCCCGGCACCCCTTGTCCGCCCGTCCGCCGCCGGCTACTCTTCCCGCATCACCGCCACAGCCGCGCCAACTCCCCGCCTGTTGTGCAGCCAACGCACAACGAACGTAGGCGAACGACCACCGGCAACCCTCTGGCGGGAAACGGAAAAGGCGGCCCCGGACGCATTGTGCGGCGGAAACGCTCTGCACGATGCGCCCGGGGCCGCCCGGCGACCGGTCAGACCACCGCCACCAGACTCGCGTTGCCGCCGGCCGCGGTGGTGTTGATGCTGACGGTGCGCTCGTCCAGCAGCAGCTCCAGCCGGCAGGCGGCGGGATCGTCGCCGGCGCCGGCCGCGCCCTGGACGGTCAGGATGGCGCCGGGCAGGGCGGCGACCCTGGCGGTCACCTCGGCCAGACGGTCGCCGCCGCCCTCCACCAGCACCCCGGCCAGCGGGCCGGCCGCCGACCAGTCCCCGCCGGTGCGGACGCGGGCGGCAAGCCCGGCGGGCAGGTCGCGCAGCAGCCCGGCCACCGCCTCCGGCGCATCGACCAGCGCCTCGTTGCCGGTGGCGAAGACGGCGGAGAGCTGGTGCAGCAGCCCGGCTTCGCTGGCCGGCAGCAGCAGGATGCGGCCGCGCGGGTACAGGGCATAGAGGTTGGTCTCGCCGACCGGGCCGGGCAGCTCCAGCACGCCGCCCAGAAGCGACTGGCGGGCCAGCGCCTCGGCCGCCGCCGCCTCGGCGGTGCGGCCGGTGCCGCGCAGCCACTCGGCCCACGCCCGCGCCGGGGCCGTCGCGGCCTCCGGCGCCGGCTTGACCGGCAGGTCGGGCGGCGGGCGGCGCGACAGCAGGCGCAGCAGGTAGAGCGGGCCGCCGGCCTTCGGGCCGGTGCCGGACAGGCCGTGGCCGCCGAAGGGCTGCACGCCGACCACCGCGCCGATGATGTTGCGGTTGACGTACAGGTTGCCGGCGGTCACCCGCTCCGTCACCCGCTCGACGGTGGCGTCGATGCGGGTGTGCAGGCCGAAGGTCAGGCCGTAGCCGGTGGCGTTGATCGCGTCGATCAGCCGGTCCAGCTCGTCGCGGCGATAGCGCAGGACGTGCAGGACCGGGCCGAACACCTCGCGCTGCAGTTCGCCGATGCCGTCGATCTCGATGATCGTCGGGGCGACGAAGGTGCCGTGGGCGGTCTCGGCGGGCAGGGGCAGCGACTCCACCCGGCGGCCCCTGGCGCGCATCGCGTCGATGTGGGCCTGGATGCCGTCGCGCGCCTCCGCCGTGATGACCGGGCCGACGTCGGTCGCCAGCCGGTCGGGGTTGCCGATGCGCAGCTCGCGCAGCGCGCCCTTCAGCATGGTCAGCGTGCGGTCGGCGACATCCTCCTGCAGGCAAAGGATGCGCAGGGCCGAGCAGCGCTGCCCGGCGCTGTCGAAGGCCGAGGCGACGACGTCGGCCACCACCTGCTCGGCCAGGGCCGAGGAGTCGACGATCATGGCGTTCTGGCCGCCGGTCTCGGCGATCAGCGGGATCGGCGCGCCCTCCGGCGACAGCCGGCCGGCGAGCTGGCGCTGGATCAGCCGCGCCACCTCGGTGGAGCCGGTGAACATCACCGCCCGCGTCGCGGCATGGCCGACCAGGGCGGCGCCCACCTCGCCGGCGCCGGGCAGAAGCTGCAGGACGTCGGCCGGGACGCCGGCCTCGTGCAGCAGGCGCACCGCCTGCGCCGCGACCAGCGGCGTCTGCTCGGCC
>NZ_CP029356.1:655000-882608 GCF_003130795.1 Azospirillum thermophilum | reverse complement strand
CGGACCTGGGAACGAAGGTGCGGGCGCATACAGGGGAGCGCGACAGGGCATGGCACTGATCAAGAAGAAGCAGATCGCCTCGGCACTTGCGGTGGAAAAGGCGGCGGCCGGGGCGGAGGGGCCGGACCTCGACGCTCCGGCGAACAACGGCAAGGCCATCGGGGGAGCCCGGGGCGGCGGCACCGCCTCCGCCGCGCAGCAGCGCCGGGCCCGTGCCAGCGACCGCCGGCGCAAGGCGGCCCAGGGGGTCGCCGCCGCCTCCAGCGAGCTGGCGAGCGGCGTTGCCGAGGCCGCTGCCGCCGCCGAGGAACTGCGCAAGGCGATGGAGCAGATCGCTTCCGGCGCCGAGGAGGCCGCCGGCGCCACCCAGCAGTCGCAGCGGATGATCGGCCGCGCCGCCGCCCTCATCGGCGGCGCCAGGGACAATGCCGAGCGGTCGGTCGCCCGGGTCGAGGCGCTGCAGATCATCGTGAAGGACGTGACGGCACAGATTCTCGCCTCCGTCGACGGCATCGTCCAGGCGGCCGAGCGCCAGGACGCCGCGGTGGCCCTGGTGCGCGACCTGGAACGCCATGCGGCGGAGATCGGGGCGACCGTCCAGGGGGTGGCGGCCATCGCCGACCAGACCAACCTGCTGGCCCTGAACGCCGCCATCGAGGCGGCCCGTGCCGGCGATGTCGGCAAGGGCTTCGCCGTCGTCGCCGACGAGGTGCAGGCGCTGGCCGAACGGTCGGAGCGCAGTGCCGGTGAAATCCAGGCCATGGTCGCCGAGATCCAGGAGGCGGTCGGCCGGATCGCCGCGGGCATCGTCGGATCGGCCCAATCGGCCCAGGCGGAGGTCGCCCGCGGGCGCGAGGTGGCCCAGCGCCTGGAGTCGGTGCGCGTCGACATGGCCGCCATCGTGCGTGGCGCTCAGGAGACGATCCGTGCGGCGGCCGAGGCCGACCTCGCCGCCCGCGAGGCGCTGAGGGGGGCCGAGGCCATCGCCGCCGCCGCCGAGGAGCAGTCGGCCGCCAGCGAGGAGGCGTTGAAGACCGTCGGCCAGCAGGCCGAGGCGCTGGCCGAGAGCGAGCAGGCCGCCGCCCAGATGTCCAACGTGGCCGACGAGCTGGAGGCGACCGCCAATGTCCGGGCGACGGCGGAGGAGCTGGCCTCCGCCGCGGAGGAGCTGTCGGCGACCATCGAGGAGATCAACCGCGCCGCCGCGCAGATCATGATCGCGATCAACCAGATCGCCGCCGGTGCCCGCTCCCAGAGCGCGGCTACCCAGCAGCTCACCTCCGCCGTCGCCGAGATCGAGGCGGGCGCCCACCTCAGCCGGACCCGTGCGGACGAGGCGTCGTCCCGCTGCGCCGCGATGACCGCCTTGCTGGGCGAGACGCACGAGAATGTCGGCCAGCTTTCCGTCGGCGTGCTCGGCTCGGTCGAGGCCGCCCGCGCGACGGTGGCGCAGCTCGATTCCCTCGACCGTGTCGGGCGGCGGATCGACAAGGTGGTGGACGCCATCACCGTCGTGTCGATCCAGACCGGCATGCTGGCGGTCAGCGGATCGATCGAGGCGGCGCGGGCCGGCGACTACGGCCGCGGCTTCACCGTGGTCAGCAACGACATCCGCAACCTGGCCCGCGACAGCGGCGAGAGCGCGGAGAAGGTCAAGGACATCGTCCGGACCCTGCAGGACCAGGTGGTGCGCGTCCGCCGCGACATGGAGGAGATCGCCGCCGCCGCCGGGCAGGAGGCGGCCCGCCACCGCAGCCTCGCCGTGACGCTCGCCACCGCCGTCCAGGACCTGCAGGCCGTCGCGGAGGGCAGCCGTCAGATCGCCGATGCCGCCACCGAGATCGGCGGCGCCGTGCAGGAGGTCCAGAAGGGCGTCGATCAGGTCGCCTCGTCCGCGTCCGCCGCCAACCTTGCCGCCGGCGAGGCCGCCAAGGCCGCGCGCGAGCAGGCCAAGGGCGCGGAGGAGCTGGCCTCCGCGATCGAGGAGATCGCCGCCATGGCCGACGAGCTGCTGGGTGGAAGCTGAACAGCGCCGCAGGAGGCCCGACCATGGCTGACCAGGCCGAAGAGACGGACGGCGAGCTGCGGCTGGTGACCTTCACCGCCGGCGGCTTCGGCTTCGCCCTGCCGTTGCCGGACGTGCTGGAGGTGGTGCGACCGCCGGCGCTGGTCCGCATCCCGCTGGGGCCGCCGGCCCTCGAGGGGCTCGCCCAGCGCCAGGGACTGGCGATCCCGGTGCTCGACCTTGCGCGGGCGATGGGGCTGGAGGCGGAAGCGGCCACGGCGGGCCGCGGAACCGCTGCCCGGGTCGTGATCGTCCGCCATGGCGGGCAGGCGGTCGGGCTTCTGGTCGACCGGATGGCCGGGCTGGTCGCCGTCCCCGCCGATACCGTCGATCCGGTGGACCCGGGGGTGGAGAGCGGGCTGGACCCTGAGCTTCTGTCGGGGATGCTGCGGGCGCCGCCGCTGATGCTGCTCGATGCCGGGACCGTCATCGACCGCCAGTTCCGCGACCTCGCCCGCAGCGACGGCGGCGACGCCGTGCCGGTGGTCGCGGCCGGTCCGGCGGCCGGGGCGGCAGTCAGGGCGGCGGTGGACGAGGTGGGGCTGCTGGTCTTCCAGGTCGGCGGACAGGAGTTCGCCCTGCCGGTCGACCGGGTGGCGGAGGTCGTGCCGGCTCCGGCCGGTGTTACGCGCCTGCCGAGGGCCGGGGCGCATCTGCTGGGAGTGATGACGCTGCGGGACGGGCTGCTGCCGCTGGTCGCCCTGCGGGCGCTGTTCGCCCTGGACGACGGGAGGGATGGCGACGGGGCCGATGGCGGCAAGGTGAACGGGGGCGGACGGCGGGTGGTCGTCGCCCGGACCCGCGACGCCGCGACCGGCCGCGAGGAGCCGGTCGGCCTTCTGGTCGACGATGTGCGGGAGCTTCTGCGCATCGAGCGGGCGCGCATCGACCCGGTGCCGCCGCTGCTGGCACGGGAGGCGGAGTTCGAGGATCTCGACGGCATCGTCAGGGCGGACGGCGGGCGTCGTCTCGTTTCCCTGCTGTCGGCGGAACGGCTGTTCCGGCACGGCGTTGCTCTGGCGGGTGGGCAGGAGGAGACGGCGATGAGCCAGCCGGCGCCGGCGGGCGCAACGGAGCGGAGCGAGAGCGTGCTGGTCTTCCGGCTGGCCGGGGCGGAGTACGGCCTGCCGGTCGCGGCGGTGCAGGAGGTGCTGCGCCGGCCGGATGCGCCGACGCCGCTGCCGAACGCTCCGGAATTCGTCGCCGGGGTGGTGACGCTGCGCGGGGCCGTCGTGCCGCTGATCGACCAGCGCCGGCTGCTCCATCTGCCGCAGGCGGTCGGGCAGGGCGACCGCGGCCGGGTGGTGGTGGTCGCCTCCGGCGAAGCGCGGGCCGGGCTGCTGGTGGATGGCCTTGCCGGACTGCAGCGCATCCCCGACCGGGCCATCGGGCCGGCCCCGGCGGTGTCGCAGGCACAGCATCGCCTGATCCGCCGTGTCGCGACGCTGGAGGAGGCCGGCGGCGGGCGGCGGATGATCCTGCTGATGGACCCGGCCGAGCTGCTGGACATGGAGCGCCTCGCCGCCCTCCTTCCGGCCAAGTGACGACGGCGGATGGGAATGACCAAGGTTCTGGTGGTCGATGATTCCGCCCTGATGCGCCGGCGGATCGCCGGGATCCTGACGGAGGCCGGCTTCACCGTGGAAACCGCGGCCACCGGTGCCCAGGCGCTCGCCAGCCTGCCGGTGTTCGACCCGGACGTGGTGACCCTCGACGTGACGATGCCGGGCATGGACGGTCTGACCTGTCTCGGCCGCATCATGGTGGAGCACCCCAAGCCGGTCGTCATGGTCTCCGCCCTCACCGGCGAGGGGGCGGAGGAAACGCTGGAGGCGCTGCGGCTCGGTGCCGTCGAGGCGGTGCAGAAGCCCGGAACCGGCGGGCTGACCGCCATCGCCGACGCTCTGGTCGAGACGGTGCGGGCGGCGGCCACCTCGCGTCCGCGCCGCACCCGCGGGCTGCGCGAGCGTCTGCGGCTCGCCCGCGCCCGCATCGCCGGCGAGGATTTCGTGACTCCGGCCGATGAGGTCGCGGCCCCTGCGCCCCCGCGTCAGAATTCCCTGGGAACCGTCGAGGGTCTGGTGCTGGTCGGCGTGTCCACCGGCGGCCCCGGCACGCTGGAGGAGATCCTGCCGGCCCTGCCCGCCGGATTCGCCTGGCCCGTCCTGGTCGCCCAGCACATGCCGGCCTCCTTTACCGGCACGCTGGCGCGGCGGCTCGACGACATCTGCGCGCTGCGGGTGGTGGAGGCGGAGCGGGCGATGCCCATCGAGCCCGGCACGGTCTACATCGCGCGTGGCGGGGCGGATCTGCAGGTGGCGCGGCGCGGCGGGCGGCTGATCGCCACGCCGATTCCGCCGGTCGAGGGCAAGCCCTGGCACCCCAACGTCGACGTGCTGGTGGAGAGCGCCTTGCGTCTCCTGCCGGCCGGGCGTCTGGTCGGGGTCCTGCTGACCGGCATGGGCTATGACGGGGCGGAGACGATGGCGACGCTGCACCGCCTGGGCGGCCGCACCATCGCCGAATCCGAGGAGAGCGCGGTCGTCTTCGGCATGCCGCAGGAATTGATCCGCCGGGACGGCGCCGATCTGGTGCTGCCCTCCGAGAAGGTCGCCGGGCAGCTTCTGCGCTGGATCGGCACCGACGGCACGGCGTGAACGGAAAGGGAAGACGGCGATGGCACTCGTGAAACCGAAGAAGGATGCGTCGGCCCGTCAGGACACCGGGGCCGGCGTCGATCCCGTCGCCGGGCTCGCCGATGCCGATCCGGCCGTCCGCCGCCGTGCCGCCCTGGCGCTGGCCGGGCGGGCCGACGGCGCCGGGGCGCTGGCCGGCCGGTTGCCGCAGGAGGACGACCCGAGCGTGCGGGAGGTCGTCCTGACGGCTCTCGCCCGGCTGGGAACGGCGGAGGCCGCCGCGGCCCTGGTGCCGCTGCTCGACAGCGAGGATGCAGGCCTGCGCAACGCCGTCGCCGAAAGCCTGCAGCAGATGCCCGGGGAGGTGGCGGCTCCGGCGGTCCGGCCGCTGCTCGACTCCTCCGACCCGGACCTGCGCATCTTCGCCGCCCTTCTCGTCGGGCGCCTTCCGGTGGCGGAGCGGTTCGATTGGCTGACCGGCGTCCTGCAGCGGGATCCGGACATCAACGTGTGCCTGGCGGTTGTGGAAGCTCTGCTGGAGACCGGCCATCCGGAGGTCCTTCCGGCGCTGGAAGGGCTGGAGGCCCGCTTCCCCGGCGACCCCTTCGTCACCTTTTCCGTCGCCTCGGCGCGGCGCCGGTTCGTGGACAGGTGACGGGCCGCATGGCGATTTCTCCCGAGGATGCTCCTCCCGGCCTGACCCCGCAGGACTACGCCGAGTTCTGCGACTTCCTGCGGGACCGGACCGGCCTCTCCTATACCGAGGCCAAGCGCTACTATGTCGACCGGCGGGTGGCGGCCCGCATGGCGGCGGCGGGGGTGGAGCGCTTCCCCGACTACCTGAACCTGTTGCGCTTCCAGGCCTCCGGCGAGGAGTTGCAGACCCTCGTCAACCTGATGACGGTGAACGAGACCTATTTCTTCCGCGAGAAGTACCAGTTCGACTGTTTGGTTCACGATGTGCTGGACGAGGTGGTGCAGGGCAGGCCGAAGGGGGAGCGGCTGCGGATCTGGTCGGCCGGCTGCTCGACCGGGGAGGAGCCCTATTCGATCGCCATCATGCTGCTGGAATATTGGAGCAAGGTGGACGACTACGAGATCGAGTTGTACGCTTCCGACATCGACTCCAAGGTGCTGGCCCGGGCGCAGGAAGGTGTCTATGAAGAACGCGCACTTCAGATGCTGCCCGCCGAACTGAGAGAGAAATACTTCAGCCCGGTCGGGTCCGGCCGCTGGCAGATCATGCAGGAGCTGCGGGAGTCCATCGACTTCTCCCGGATCAACATCGTCGAGCCGGAGGATGTGCGGCCGTTCCGCGACATCGACGTGATATTCTGTCGCAACCTTCTGATCTACTTCGACGATTTGGGGCGCCGCGAGGCGGCGGCAATGTTCTTCGACGCGCTCGCCCCCTGCGGTTTCATCGCTCTCGGCCATTCGGAAAGCATGAGCCGCATGTCCTCCCTCTACATCCCGCGCCGGTTCCCCGACGCGATCCTCTATCAGAAGCCGAGGGCGAAATGACCGATACCGGCGCCAGACCGCGGGTCCTCGTGGTGGACGATGCCGCGACCGTGCGGGCCTACAGCCGGGCCGTGCTGGAAGGCGACGGATTCGCGGTGGACGAGGCGGTCAACGGACTCGACGGGCTGGAACACGCGCTGGCCGCACCGCCCGACCTGCTGATCGTGGACGTCAACATGCAGAAGATGGACGGATTCTCCATGCTGCGCGCGGTGCGCCGGGAGCCGGACCTGCGCGACGTCCCAGCCGTGGTCGTCAGCACCGAGGCGAAGGACAGCGACCGCGAGCAGGCGCTGCTGGCCGGCGCCAACTGGTACTTCGTGAAGCCGGTGCGGCCGGAAGACCTCACGGCCGCCGCCCGCCTGCTGACCGGCCGTCCGCTGACGGAGCGTCCCCGGTGAGCGCCCTGTTCGCCCAGTTCCTGGTCGAGGCGCGGGAGCTCCTGGAGAGCGCCGGCGCCGCTCTGCTGCGGGCGGAGCGCGATCCCGGTGACGCCGCCGCCGTCCATGACCTGTTCCGTGCCTTCCACACGCTGAAGGGCGCTACCGGCCTGTTCGACCTCGCCCCCTTCACGCGGCTGGTCCATGCCGGTGAAGACGCGCTGATGGCGGTGCGCGACGGGCGCGGCCGGATGACGGCGGAACTCGCCGACCTGCTGTTCCAGGCGATCGATCAGGCCGCGCGCTGGCTCGACGGGCTGGAGGAAACGGGGGCGCTGCCCGACGATGCCGCCGCCGCGGCGCAGGCCCTCGCCGTGCGCCTGTCGGGCGGTGCGGGGCCGGCGGGGGCCTCCTCCGCCGCGCCGGGGTGGGTGGAGCGGCTGAGCGAGGCCGACCGGCGCAGGGCCGGGCTGGAAGGTGCCTGGTCCGGCACGGCGCTGTCCTACCGACCGGATCCGGACTGCTTCTTCAATGGCGACGATCCCCTGGCGCTGTGCCGCCGCATTCCCGATCTGCGGCTTCTGCTGATCGAGCCGACCGGCCCCTGGCCGGCTTCCGCCGAGTTCGATCCCTATCGCTGCGCGCTGCGTTTCCATGCGTTGAGCACCGCGCCGGTCGAGGCCGTGGCCGCGGTCTTCCGGACCTCCCCCGACCAGATCGAGGCCGCCGCGATCGCCCTGGAGCCGTTGGCCAAGCCGGTCGCCTCCACCGCGCCGGAGGGGCTGGCCCAGGCGATGCTGCGCGAGCAGGCGCGCATCCTGTCCCTGCCGGGACCGGAGGCGGAGCAGGATGCCCGACGGGCCGCCGTCGTCCGTGCCGTCAGGGCGATCCTGTCCTCGCTCGGCCGCGCGGAGGCGGTGCCGGACGGTCCCGAGGCCCTGGGCGCGCTGATCGACCGGATCGTTGCACCGCCCCCCGCCGCCCCGGTGCAGTCCGCCCGCCGTGCGCTGAGGGTCGAGCCGGAGCGGATGGACAGCCTGATGGGGGTCGTCGGCGAACTCGCCGTGGCCCGCGCCGCCCTGCCGCCGCTCGCCCGGCAGGCGGCGGACGAGACGCTCGCCCAGGCGATCCGCGACGTCGCGGCGCGCATCGACGGGCTGGTGGGGGACCTGCAGCACGCCGTCCTGCGCCTGCGGATGCTGCCGCTGTCCCGTGTGCTGGAGCCGTTGCCGCGGCTGGTGCGCGACACCGCCCGGCGGCTCGGCAAGCCGGTGGATCTCCTTATCGCGGGGGGCGAGACGGAAGCCGACAAGGATATCCTGGACGCGCTGGGCGAACCGCTGCTCCATCTCGTCCGCAACAGCCTGGACCACGGGATCGAGACGCCCGACCGCCGCCGCGCCGCCGGCAAGCCGGAGACCGGCACCATCCGGGTGCAGGCGACGCAGGAGAGGGACGGGGTGGTGGTGGAGGTGGCCGACGACGGCGCCGGGATCGACGCCGCCACCATCCGCCGGTCGGCCGTCGCCAAGGGCATCGTCGACGCGGCAACCGCGGAGGCGATGAGCGAGGCCGAGGCGCTGCGGCTGGTCTTCGCCCCCGGCTTCAGCACTTCGGCGACCGTGTCGGAACTTTCCGGCCGCGGGGTCGGCATGGACGTCGTCCGCTCCACCGTCGAACGGACGGGCGGCCGGGTGGAGATCGCCTCCACCCCTGGCGAGGGCACGCGGATCCGGCTGGTCCTGCCGCTGACCATGAGCATCACCCGCGTCCTGGTGGTGGAGACGGCGGGCGAGCTGTTCGGCATTCCGGTCACGCTGGTCGGCGGCATGGCGCGCATCCCCGGCAGCGACATCCGTTGCGTGAAACATGCCGAGAGCATCGTCCTGCGCGACGAGGTCGTGCCGGTGTGGCGTCTGCGCCGTCTGCTCGGCTTCGCCGAGGACGGCCGCGACCGGCAGGCCGAGGCGGTTCTGCTGCTCGACCTCGGCGGGGCGACGGCGGGCCTGGTGGTGGACGGCTTCCGCGAGCGGGCGGACGTCGTGCTGCGGCCGATGACCGGGGTGCTGCGCGGCCTGCGCGGCTACAGCGGCACGGCGGTGCTGGGCGACGGACGCCTTCTCCTTGTCCTCAATCCGAGGGAGCTTCTGTGATGGCGATCCGGTTCGAGGACGCGACGGCCCGGTTCGACGGCGCCTGCGCGGCGGAAGAGGCCCTGCCGCTGCTGGAGTGGCTGGAGGCGACGCCGGGTGCGCGGGTGGATCTGTCGGGCTGCACCGCGCTCCATACCTCGCTGCTGCAGGTCCTGCTGGCGGTCCGCCCCCAGGTGGCGGCCGGGCCGGAAGAGGACTTCCTCAGACGCTGGGTGGCACCCCTGCTCGGCTGAGCGGCGGTGGCTCGAACAGTTCCATCGTTTCCGGAACCCGGCCTGGAGGGCGTCCGGAGAGGACCGCGCGCGCGACCTCCACGGCGCCCAGCAGGGAGCGCTCGGTAAAGGGCTTGGGCAGGCAGCCGATGGTGAAGCTGCGGCCGGGCTTCACCTCCTCCCTGAAGGAGGTGATGAACAGGCTGGGAATGCCGAGCGCACCGAGCGAGTCCGCCACGTCGAGCCCGCTGTTGCCCTGGGCCAGATGGATATCGACCAGTGCGAGGTCGGGCTTGATCGCCAGTGCCATCTCCACGGCTTCGGTGGTGGTGGCCGCCGGACCGAACACGTCGTCGCCGATGGCCTCCAGGTAGAAGCGCTGTTCCATGGCGATGAGGATCTCGTCCTCCACCAGCAGGATCCTCATGGATGGGACTCCGCTGCCGAGACTGCCTCGCCCTGACCCTCGGTGTCGGGCAAGGGCACGATGATTCTGAAACAGGTGCCGCGCTCGACCGGCACGATCTCGACGGTGGCGCGGACCTGACCGGCGAGGCTGGTGATCAGCCTCATGCCGAGGCTGCGGGTCTTGCGCATGTCGAATCCCGGCGGCAGACCCGGCCCCTGGTCGGCGACGGTCAGCTCCACCTGGTCGCCGTGGCGCAGGAACTCCACCGACATCTCCGCCTTCCGCCCACCGCGATGCTTGATGGCGTTGGTGATCAGCTCGTTGGCGATCAGCCCCAGCGGGGCCGCCATGTCGATGGGCAGGTCCACCACGTCCGACCGGATGGCGATCGAGCAGGTTTCCTCGGTGCCCGAGGCCCGGGCGAGGTCGCTGCACAGCTCGTTCAGATAGGTGCCGAACTCGATCGACTGGAACTGGTCGGCCTGATAGAGCCGGTTGTGGACGCGGGCGATCGCCTCGATGCGGCTGCGCGCCTCCTGGAAGTGCGGGCGCATGGCCGGGTCCGGCAGGCTCAGCGTCTGCAGGGTCAGCAGGCTGGACACGAGCTGCAGGCTGTTCTTCACCCGGTGGTTGACCTCGCGCAGCAGGGTGGATTTCTGGTCCACCAGCTTGCGCAGCGCCGCCTCCATCGACTTGATCTCGGTGATGTCGATGTGCATCAGCACGGTGCCGCCGAACGGTCCGCTCGGCATCGGCGCCGCCAGACAGCGGTACCAGTGCTGCCCGGCCTCGGACCGGCCGGCATATTCGATCGAGCGCGGCGCCGGACCGTCGTCGAGCATCGTCCGCAGTTCCGCCGCCGCCGCCCGGGCCTGCAGGCTGTGTTCGGCCGCCCGGCCGCAGGTCGCCAGATAGTCTTCCCCGACCATGGAGCCCTGGCCGAGGAAGCCGGCCTCGGGCCCCGCTTCGGCCCAGGCGCGGTTGACCGAGACGATGCGGCCGGTGCGGTCGAGCACCGCGATGAAGGCGGGCAGCGCGTCGAGCGTCGCCTTGGTCTGTTCGGCGAGCTGGCGCATGGCCAGGGCGTTGGCGCGCAGCTCGTCGCGGGTGCGCCGCCGTTCGCTCACGTCGCGCAGGATGCCGGTGATGAAGCTCCGCCCCTCCGACATCCAGCGGGCCATCGACAGTTCCAGGTCGATGCGCGTGCCGTCGCGGCGCCGTCCGCCCAGCTCCATCGCCTCCACCGAGCCGCCGGCATGGCTGCCGAGTTCCGACAGCTCGACCCAATCCGGCGAATCCTCGCCCAGCAGGACGCGGACGTTCTCGCCGATCAGCTCCTCCGGGCGATAGTCGAAATGGCGGGCGGCGGCGCCGTTCATCCACTGGATCGTGCCGCGGGTGTCGGTGGTGACGATGGCGTCCGGGGCCGTGTCGACGATGGCGCGATAGCGGGCATCGCGCTGTTCGCGCAGCACCCGTTCGCGGTTCACAGCCGCGGTGACGTCGGTGATCTGGATCATGCAGCGCGACGGCCCGTCGCCCGGCAGGGGTCCGACCAGCGCGTTGTGCACCATCCGCCGCCCGTCCGGGTAGCGCAGCGGGAACAGCATCGGGTTCAGGGTATGGGACAGGATGCTGGGCGCGCCGGTCGCCAGCACGTCCCGCACCGCCGTGTGCAGCCGCGATTCGCGCAGGTTGGGCAGGACGTCGAACAGGTCGTGGCCGAGGACGGTGCGCGCCGCCATGCCCGAGGCCCGCTCCATCCACCCGTTCCAGAACTGCACCTGCCCATGGCGGTCGAGCAGGACGATTCCGGCGTCGAGCGCGTTCAGCACACCCTCGGCCCAGCCCGGCGGCTCAAACTGGATCGGACCCATGCGGCGTTCCGGACTCGATGCTGGCGATGAAGCCATGGATCAGGGACTTGAGAGATTCGAGGGAGGAGACGCCCATCAGCAAGGCGATGTATCCCCGGATGCTCCGGCTGCGGATCATGAAATCGATGTAGAGGAATAGCACGAGCGCGCTGGAGTTTCCGTCCTTGTCCTTCAGGATCGCCGGGCTGTCGCCGCGCAGGACGCTGGGCAGCGAGATGCTCAGCCGGTCCTTCAGCGTGTCGGCGATGACGACCAGACAGCCGTTCAGGATGATGTTGCCGATCTCCGCCAGCGCGTCCTGCTCCAGATCGACGATCTCGGCCAGGGTCAGGTCGGCGCCGAGCACGGCGCGGACCAGTTCCAGGCTGTTGGTCTCCGGAAAGATCAGGAGGGCGCGCCCGGCGAAGGAGCCGCGGAAATCCTGCTCCACCGCGACGAGGCCGGTGCGTTCCCTGGTCGACAGGAAGCTCGTCGCCTCCTCCAGGGTCACGATCCCGACGGATGGAACCGACAGCAACACCTGGTCGGACACCATGCGGCTGAGATGGGTCGCCGCGCGGCTGACACCCATGTTCACCAGTTCCGTCAGGGCATCCCGTTCCAGGTCGGTCAAATCCACCATGCCCGGTGCTTCATTCCCCATGCTTCCGGTCCCATCGCCGACGCGCCAGCACTGTGCGACAATTGCCGGACGAAATCTCTCCCGTCAAAGGTATAGGGCGGGGGAGGAATGGCCATAACCACCCTATGTCGTTCCGCTTCGCCGGAACGGCAGGAGCGCCACCCGTCCCGAGCTTCGGGAAGCGGAGCCGCGTCAGAGGGAACCGCCGTAGGGGAAGGGATGCCGTTCCCGGGTTGGCGAGTGACGCCGGTCGTAGGGATTGGGGAAGCGCAGGCAGGTCTGGCGGAAGAGGCGGGAGAGACGTTCCATCTCCGTCTCGTCGCCGCGCCGCCGGGCGTCGAGCAGGACGTCCCACACCATCTGCCGCAGCGCCGCGTGTCCCCAGGGCTCGCGCAGCATGGCATGGCCGCGCTGGTCGGCTTCGGTCAGGGTCAGGTGCTCGTGCAGGGCGATGACGGCGATCTCGTCCGGCGTCAGGTCGCCGGTGCGGCGGTCGAGGCAGTGATCCGGCATGGACAAGACCATGGTCATGGCGATCCTCCCTCCCTGTTGTTCCGGAGGCGCCGCCAGGAGACTCGGCAAAAACGCCCCTTCGGCTGACGCCCTTTCGGCTGATGCCTTTTCGGCTGATGCTCGTCCCGACCGGGCAGGACCGTCCGGAACGAGCATTGGAAAATAGTATAGACACGACCCTGTTTACGCAACGAACGGAAAGTCTGTCAGACGAACCGCGGGGTCCTATTACCCGGCGCAGGCGCCGAAACCGCCGGAAGCTGCACCGGACCGGCACACCGGCAGCGGGGTCTTGTTTATCCGGGGGGAGCGACGCCACATTCATGGGGCGCCCGATCAGATGCGCTCAGGAGATTCAGATGACGCCCGAGGAACGTAACCTCCTCACCGATCTCTTCCGCCACCTGCGTGAGGTGGAGTCCCAGCCCCGCGACCAGGAGGCCGAAGCGCTGATCCGGCAACTGGTCCAGGCCCAGCCGCTGGCGTCCTACTACATGGCGCAGACCGTGCTGGTGCAGCAGCAGGCGCTGACCGCCGCCCAGCAGCGGATCGAGGAGCTCGAGCGGAAGCTGAAGGAGGCGGAGAGCCGCAGCCAGCAGACACCCCAACCCTCCGGCGGCAGCTTCCTGTCCGGTGCGCTCGGCCTCGGCCGCAGCCCCTGGGGCGGCGCCCGCGCGCCCGAGCCGCAGCAGCTTCCGCAGCAGCCTCAGCCGGCGCAGCGCGGGCCCTGGGGGGCGCCTCCTCCCGGCTTCGGGCAGCCGGCCTACGGGCAGCCGGGTTATCAGCCGGGCTATGCGCCCCAGATGATGGGCGGGCAGCCCGCCCGGGGCGGCGGCTTCCTGGCCGGCGCCGCGCAGACCGCTGCCGGCGTGGCCGGCGGCATGCTGGCCGCCAGCGCCATCTCCTCCATGCTCAGTCACTCGCCCGGTCCCTTCGGGGAGGCCGCGGCCGGCGCCAGCCATGCGGCGGCGGGCGGTGAGACGATCATCAACAACTTCTATGGCGACAGCGGCGCCCAGGGCGGCGCCCCGACCCATGACGTCAGCTACGACCAGGGGGCGGGCGTGCAGGATGCCGGCTACCAGTCGGACGATCCGGGGTCGGATCCCGGCTTCGATGGTGGCGACGGCGGTGGGGACGACAGCTGGATCTGAGCGGTCCGGCCCGGACCGTCGCGGTACGCGATTGACATCGCTCAGTGCGGCCCTTCCTGCGCGGGTGCCAGAGTCAGACTCCGCAACCAGCAGGGAGGGCCCTCATGAGGATCGCCGTCGGCACGCAGGATTTCCGCAGCATCGCCACCCATGGCGGCCGTACCCGCCGCTTCCTCGTCTTCGAGGCGGAAGCGGGGGCCGAGCCCATCGAGGTGAAGCGACTCGATCTGGCTCCGGACGAGGTGCTGCATCATTTCGGCGATGGCCGGCCTCATCCGATCGACGAGGTGCAGGTGATCATCACCGGGTCCTCCGGCGGCGGCTTCGTCGCCCACATGAAGCGGCGCGGGATCGAGCCTGTGGTCACGTCGGAGCACGACCCGCTGCAGGCGATCCGCGACTGGTTCGCCGGCACGGTCAAGCCGGCCGAACCGGTCCACCACCCGCACGATCATCACGACCATGACGAGGAGCCTGCGGAGCGGCGGGGCTGACCGGGCAGGGCCTGCGCGGTCAGATCGGAAAGCTGACGCTGGCGGTCGTTCCGGCAGCGTCGCTGTCGGTGGAGAGCGTGTCGCCGAGCTGGGCCGCCAGCGCCTCGGCCAGCATCAACCCGTCCTCGGCCGTGGTGTCGAAGCCGGCCGGCAGGGCGCGGCCATTGTCCTCCACGGTCAGGCGCGCCCGGCCGTTCGCCTGATTCGCCACCGTCACCTGGATCCAGCCATTGTCGGGAAAGGCATGCTGGAGGCTGTTGGTCACCAGCTCCGCGATGATGAGGCCGAGCGGCATCGCCTCGTAGAGTCCGACCTGTACCGCTTCCGAGGTAACGGTGATCGGGACATTCGCCGCGGCCCCGGGCGTTCCCTGCTGGACCGCCTCGCACAGCGCCTCGACATAGCGGCCGAGGTCGACATGGGTGCCGGAGCCGGTTTCGTGGAGCTGGCGATAGAGGATCGCCAGCGCCTCGATGCGCAGCATCGTCTGCTCGTAGGCGGCCCGCGCATCGGGATCGCGGATCCGGCCGGCCTGCAATTTCAGAAGACTGATAACCAGTTGCAGGCTGTTCTTCGCCCGATGCTGCAACTCGCGCAGCTCCGCTTCCAGCTCTTGGATCCGGGCGACGAGCCGGTCTTCGGGAGCGGCCGGGGCCGCGCCCGTGGCGGGGCGGTCCGGGGGAAGTGTGGTCACACTGGGCCGCATAGGCATCGGCATCGCTCGGGTCTCGGCTTTCGCTGGCAGGCGCGGTCATTCAGGAACAGGACCAATCTAGGCGCTTGGAGGCGCTCCAAAACGGTTTCTGACGGATTACCCCCGTTCGCCTAAGCGGAAGGTCCGGCGGTGCCGGTACCTGCGGTCCGGCACCTTCCGACGGCATCCGCCGGGCCGCAGCGACCGGTCGGGTTACCGGGGTGGGATGGCGCGGAATTCCCGTTCCCCGACGCCGGGCGCCGTGGCACAAGGTGCGCATGGCGAAGCGATCCATTTTCTTCAACCTCCTGCTCCTCCTGGTGGCGGCGGGAGGCTGTGCGGCCGGCGTGCAGGAGATGCGCCCGTCCCCATCCGTGTCCCGGGTTCCGCTCGATCGCGAGCGTCCGGCTGCGGAAACGGTGGGAAGCCTGCAGTTCCGCGGCGCGCTGGACCTGACCGGCGTGCAGGGCGTCGTCGGGCTGTCCGGCCTGTGGGTGGCGCCGGACGGCAGCCGGTTCGTCGCCATCGGCGATTCCGGGACGGTGGCTGCCGGCGGTCTCGCCTACGACAGCGCTGGACGGCTTGCCGACGCGCGGAGCGTGTCCTCGCGACCGCTGCCGATCGATGAGGGAACCAGCCG
Organism: Azospirillum thermophilum; assembly: GCF_003130795.1. Classification (NCBI taxonomy): domain Bacteria; kingdom Pseudomonadati; phylum Pseudomonadota; class Alphaproteobacteria; order Rhodospirillales; family Azospirillaceae; genus Azospirillum; species Azospirillum thermophilum. The sequence goes on along the minus strand of NZ_CP029356.1, from coordinate 867,235 downwards.
GAAGGGACGCCGGACCGACGCGGAGGAACTGGTGCGGATCCCGGACGCAGCCGGCGGCGGCTGGCTGGTGTCGTTCGAGCGGGACCACCGCTTCCTCCATTATGGAGAAGGGCCGGACGGGCCGGCCGGCAAGCCGCTGCGCATCGAGATGCCGCTGGACGCCGCCGAGACCGCCCCGCGCAACGGCGGGCTGGAAGCCGTGACCATCCTGGCCGACGGGCGGCTCCTCGCGATCGAGGAGGGGGAGGAAGCGGCCCGGCAGGAACACCGGCTCTGGGTATCGAAGAAGCGCTTCGACGCCGCCTCTCCGCCCGGGCGACAGGATTGGGAGCAACTCACCTACCGCTCGGCGCCGCAGTTCCGTCCCGCCGGTGCCGCCGCCCTTCCCGATGGCGGGCTGCTGGTGCTGGAGCGCCGCTTCTCGCTGATCGGCGGTTGGGGATCGCGCATCGTCCGTGTCGCCGCCCCGGCCCTGCGGCCCGGCGGAACGGTCAACGGCAAAGAGCTCGCCAGGCTGGAGCCGCCGATGATGAACGACAACTTCGAAGGAATCGCGGTTCGCCAGGACCCGGCGGGCGAAACGCTGGTCTACCTGATCTCCGACGACAACGGCAGCCCGCTGCAGCGGACGTATCTCGTCATGTTCGCCTTGCCGGCGCCCTGACGGCCACGCATCCCGGCGCAGGCATTGCCCTGCCGTCCCCTCAGCCGACCGACATGGCGGCGGTCAGGACGGACTCGATGCTGCGCAACCGCTCCGCCGGGAACAGGATCGTCGCGGTGGTTCCCTTGCCGACCCGGCTGGTCAGGGTGAAGGCGCCGCCCATGAGATCGACCAGCGCCCGGACGAGAGGAAGCCCCAGCCCGGTGCCGGGATAGCGGCGGGTGTGCGAGTTGTCCACCTGATGGAAGGGCTCCATCACCCGGTCCAGGTCGCTTTCGGCGATGCCGATGCCGGTGTCGGAGACGCGCAGGCGCATCCCGGCCCGCGTCACCGCGGCAGCCACTTCGGTCCGCCCGCCGGGAGGCGTGAACTTCACGGCGTTCGACAGAAGATTCAGCAGGATCTGCCGCAGGGCCCGCTCGTCGGCGAACAGCGGCGGCAGGTCCCGCGGCAGGCTGGACAGCAGGGCTATTCCCTTCTCGTGGGCCAGCGGCTCCACCTGCCGGACGCATTGGGCGACGATGTCGGAGAGGTCCAGCAGGTCTTCGTGGAGGACGTATTTCCCCGACTCGATCTTGGTCGTGTCGAGGATGTCGTTGATCAGGGACAGCAGATGCTGGCCGGAGCGGCGGATGTCGGCGACATATTCCGTCTGCTTGCCGGTCATGGGACCGAAGATGCCGCTCTCCAGCGCCTCCGCAAAGCCGATCACCGCGTTCAGCGGGGTCCGCAGCTCGTGGCTCATGTTGGCGAGGAACTGGGTCTTCGCCTGATTCGCCGCATCCGACGCCTGCTTGGCCGCGATCAGTTCGGCTTCGGCGCGGTGGCGGGCGGCGATGTCCTGGATCAGGCGGGACTGGCTTGCCCGCAGGGCCCGTTCGCTCTCCTGCAGGCTGGCGAGCATGTTCTCGCGCCGCCCGATCTCGCGCAGCAGCAGGGCGGTCAGCAGGGCCAGCATGGCGCTGCCTCCCGCGCCGACCAACAGGGCGGTCTCGGTCTTCTGCCGCCAGGGGGCCAGCACGGCGTCGCGCGACAACGAAACGGTGACGACCAGCGGCACGCCGGACGACGCCCGGTAGCTGAATATCCGGCGGGGGCCGTCGCCCGGCGCGTCCAGGCTCTCCGTCCCCGCCTTGGCCTCCTTCAGCAGGGCGGTGAAAAGCGGGAGGTGGCGGGCCGAGCGGCCGATGAAGGTTTCATGATCGGGGAAGCGGGCCACCACCGGCCCGTCGGCGTGGTAGAGCGTGACCACCGCGTCGTGGTCGAGCGCCAGCGTCTCGTAGAAGCTGCGGAAGGCGGCCGGTTCGACCACCGCCACCACGACGCCGGCGAACCGTCCGTCCGGTGCCGTCAGGCGCAGGCTCATGCTGATGAACCAGGTGCCGGACGTCCGTCCCTTGACGGGAATGCCGAGATGGACGCCCGGCGCCGGCCGGTCGCGGTGCGCCATGACATAGTCGCGGTCGGAGAGGTCGAGGTCGACCGGGCTGTCCGTTTCGCTGTCGTGGATCAGCCGTCCCTCGGGCGACACCACCAGAAGCGCCCGCGTCAGCGGCGACAGGGCGAGCTGACGGCGCAGCAGGGCCAGGACCTCCGGATCGCCGCGGTCCTGGCTGTCGCTGCGGACGGCCAGCACCTCCGCGATGCCGGAGAGGATCTTGGCAACTCCGGCGAAGCTGTCGGTGGCATGCCGCTCGAGCACGAGCGTCAGGTTTTCCGTCTCGTGCTTGGCCGTCGCGAGCAGGGCGCGATGCTCGCGCATCAGGTCGTAGCCGATCATGGCGTTCAAGCCGACGATCAGCAGGACACCGAACAGCCCGGTTCCCCATTTCAGGCGCGAGACCACTGCCGCCTCCCCTGCGGTGTGGTGCGGACGGACCCAATCCTATACCCGAGGTGGAATGGCGGGAAGACGTGTTCGCGCCTCCTGCGAAGCTGTGTCGCGCCGCAGGCCGCCGGTCAGAGGCGGACGGCCGGGGTGGAGAAGCGGGCGGCGCTGCTGGCATCCAGGCCGTTCAGCACGACGGCGGCGCCGGCCGCGATCAGCGCGGCGGCGGCGAACCCGAGGAACATGGCCTTCATGGTGGAACCCCTCCCGGTCGTTGGCGGGGCTGCCGGTTCCGGTGCCCCGCGATCATCGTCAGGCCTGCATAAAAGCAGATTGCGACCGTCGGCTTCAACGGCCCGCCGAGCCGCCCGGGCCGAACCGGTCAGATCTCGTCCGGGTCGACGATGGTGAGGGAGACGACGTCGGTATCCACCAGCACCTTGCCCGCATGCTCGAAGTTCACCGTCACGCGGTTTCGGATGGCGGACTGGACCTGCCCCAGCCCCCAGTCCGGTCGGGTCGGGAGGCGCACCCATGCGCCGGGCACCAGCGTATCGTCCATGTCGGTTCCTTCCGCATCGTCACGATGGTCCGCCATTCCGGCTCCCGCCCCGGGGCCTTTCCGGGACCGCTCCCGGCAAAAAAGGCGGCATCCGCGTCTGCCGGGTGTTACAACAACCCTGGTATCCTACGCCATAGAATGGATGGCGGGCACGGAGGGCGGACGGCCTGCCGTGCCGGACTATCGGCCGGAGTTTGGTGCCTTGACCCTCGACATCCGCGTGCTTGAACTGCTTGCGTCCCGGATCTGCCACGATCTCGTCAGTCCGGTGGGCGCGATCCGCAACGGGCTGGAACTGATCGAAGAGATGGAGGACGAGGAGTCCGGCGGCGGCGGTGCCGGCTTCCTGGGGGAGGCGGTCAAGCTGATCGAGCACTCCTCCTCGCAGGCGGACCGGCGCCTCCGGGTGTTCCGCCTCGCCTACGGGCTCGGCGGGCGCGACCAGAGGGGCTTCGGCGAGGCGCGCGCCGCCGCCGCCGGCTGGCTGGACGGCGGGCGCACTTCGCTCGACTGGCCGGCCGGCGTGCCGGGCGAGGGGATCGCCCAGCGCCGCGGAGCGGTCAAGGTGCTGCTGAACGTCGTGCTGCTGGCCGAGGAGGCCCTGACCCATGGCGGAACCATAACGGTCGCCGGGACGGGAACCGAGGAGTCCGCCAGCCTGACCGTCACGGCCGACGGACGCCCCGGCAGCCTGCGCCCGGAGGTGGCGGAGGCGCTGACCGGGATGGTCGCGGCGGCCGACCTGTCGCCCCGCTCGGTCCACGCCTATGTCACCGGCCGCCTCGCCGAGGATTGCGGAGTCTCGCTCGCCGTCGCTCCGGCCGGACCGGACCGGCTGGTCTTCACCATGTCCTGGTAAGGACCGGCCGGCGGCGGCTGCCGGCCGGGGTTAAAGCAGTTTGAAAATCCGGGGCTCGACGACCACCTGCTCGGCCCCGGTGGCGGTCTGGTGCGCGGTCGTGCGCAGGGTGACCGCCACATTGTGGCGGGCGGCTTCCGCCAGCGCCTGGTTGAGTGCCGCCACGGCGTCGCGCACGGCCTTCGCGATCTGTTCGTCCGTCATCGTCTGTTCCTTCACCATCCGGTCCATTCTGTGACAACCGCCCGTGGAGCCTCCGCCGGCGGGCCGGCGGGCTTCGCCGGCCGCACCGCTATCGGAAGAGGTAAGGTTCTCTTAATCAGTGTTTGACAGGCTCCGGCCTTACTTGGATTGGCACGCGCCGCCAGGGGTGCGATCTGCGCCTCTCGCGGGCCGACCGCCCGCGGAGCGGCGGGGCAGCGCGGACCATATCATCGGGCCTGGGGAACGCCACTATGGATGATCTGCTCTCCGAATTCCTGACGGAAACCAACGAAAACCTGTCGGTACTCGACGTCGAGTTGGTCCGACTGGAGCAGAATCCCAACAACCCGGAGCTGCTTTCCAACATTTTCCGCCTCGTCCACACCATCAAGGGCACCTGCGGCTTCCTCGGCCTGCCGCGCCTTGAGAAGGTGGCGCACGCGTCGGAGAACGTGCTGGGCAAGTTCCGTGATGGGGAACTGACCATTACGCCGGAGGCGGTGTCGCTGATTCTCCAGGCGCTCGACACCATCAAGAGCCTGCTGGCCGTCCTGGAAGCGACGGAAGCCGAGCCGCCCGGCGATGACCTGCCGCTGATCGAGCGGCTGAACCTGTGCGCCGAGGGCAAGCTGGGAGGGAATGCGCCGGCCGCCGCGCCGCCTCCGCCCCCGCCGCCTCCGCCGCCGGTCCCGGCCGCCGAGGAGCGCCCGGCCACCCTCGACGAACTCGAGGCGATCTGGAACGCGACCCCCGGTCCGAACGACGCGCCGGCCGCCGGCACCGCGCTGACCCCGGTCGCCGCCGCTGCCGAGGAGCCCGCCCCCTCCCAGGATCTGGTCGTTCCGGAGCCGGAACCCGCTCCGGCCGCCGCCAAGATGCCGGCGCCGGTCTCCCCCATGGCCGGGGCCGGCGGTGGGGCCGCCGGCGGCGACGGCGAGGCCGCGACCAAGGAATCGGCCGTCGCCGCGCAGACGATCCGCGTGAACGTGGACCTGCTCGAAAACCTGATGACCATGGTCTCCGAGCTGGTGCTGACCCGCAACCAGCTCCTGCAGATCCTGCGGTCGCAGAAGGAGAGCGAGTTCGCCGCCCCGCTGCAGCGCCTGAACCATGTGACGTCGGAGCTGCAGGAAGGCGTCATGAAGACGCGCATGCAGCCCATCGGCAATGCCTGGGCCAAGCTGCCGCGCCTGGTGCGCGACCTTGCGCACGAACTGAACAAGAAGATCGACCTCCAGATGCTCGGCGCCGACACCGAGCTCGACCGCCAGGTGCTGGAGCTGATCAAGGACCCGCTGACCCACATGGTCCGCAACTCCGCGGACCACGGGCTGGAGACCCCGGCCGAGCGTCTGCGCTCCGGCAAGGCGGAGACCGGCCGCATCACGCTGAACGCCTATCACGAGGGCGGTCACATCATCATCGAGATCCAGGACGACGGTAAGGGTCTCGCGATCGACAAGATCAAGCAGAAGGCGATCCAGAACGGGATGGCGTCGGAACTCGAGCTCGCCTCGATGACCGACCAGCAGATCATCCAGTTCATCATGAAGCCCGGCTTCTCGACCGCGGCGAAGGTCACCAACGTGTCCGGCCGCGGCGTCGGCATGGACGTGGTGAAGACCAACATCGAGAAGATCGGCGGCACGATCGAGATCAAGTCGGCCCAGGGCAAGGGCTCGACCTTCGTCATCAAGATCCCGCTGACGCTGGCCATCGTCTCCGCCCTGATCGTCGAATGCGCCGGCGAGCGCTTCGCCATCCCGCAGATCAGCGTGGTCGAGCTGGTGCGCGCCGCCGCCGACAGCGAGCACACGATCGAGCGGCTGAAGGGCACCCCGGTCCTGCGCCTGCGCAACCGCCTGCTTCCGCTGGTGTCGCTGCAGGAGCTGCTGCGGCTCGACGACAACGAGAACGTCAAGAAGACCGAGGACGAGACCTTCATCGTCGTCACCCAGGTCGGCACCTACACCTTCGGCATCATGGTCGACCGGGTGTTCGATACCGAGGAAATCGTGGTGAAGCCGGTGGCGCCGATCCTGCGCCATATCGAGATGTTCTCGGGCAACACCATCCTCGGCGACGGCTCGGTCATCATGATCCTGGACCCCAACGGCATCGCGTCGGCCACCGGCGAGATGGCGATGGGCGAGGCCGCCGGCAAGGAGACCACCGCCGTCCAGACCCAGCGCCAGGAGGACAAGATGGCGCTCCTGCTGTTCCGCGCCGGCGACGGTGCGCCGAAGGCGGTGCCGCTGTCGCTGGTCGCCCGCCTGGAGGACATCGACCTCGCCTCGGTCGAGCTGTCGAACGGCATGCCGGTCGTCCAGTACCGCGGCAAGCTGATGCCGCTGGTGCCGATCGACCCGAACTTCTCGATGGGCAACGAAGGCCGCCAGCCGGTTCTGGTCTTCGCCGACGGCGACCGCTCCATGGGCCTGATCGTCGACGAGATCGTCGACATCGTGGAGGAGAAGCTGAATGTCCAGCTCGCCGCCGAGCGTCCGGGCCTGATGGGATCCGCCATCATCGCCGGCAAGGCGACCGAGGTGATCGACGCCGGCTTCTTCCTGACCCAGGCCTACAAGGACTGGTTCGGCTCCTCGTCCAACGACGCGTTCGAGGAAGAGAAGCTGCAGCGTGTTCTTCTGGTTGACGACAGCCCCTTCTTCCGCAACCTTCTTACTCCGCTCCTGTCGGTGGCGGGCTACGATGTGACGGCGGTGGAGAATGCGAGCGATGCGCTGGCCCTGTGCGAGGCGGGCGAGGATTTCGACGTGATCGTGTCCGACATCGAGATGCCGGGCATGAGCGGCTTCGACTTCGCCGAGACCGTCCGCCAGAGCAGCCGCTGGAGCCATGTGCCGATGGTCGCGCTGTCCAGCCACGCCAGCCCGCGCGACCTCGACCGGGGCCGCCTTGCCGGCTTCAACGACTATGTCGCGAAGTTCGACCGTGATGCGCTGCTCTTTGCTCTGCAGCAGACGCTGACCGAACAGAAAGGTGCCGCATGAGCAACGCCAAGCTCCCGACCACCACCCGGAAGTCCAAGGGCGACGACCTCGTCGCCACCGGGAACCAGGACTATGTGACGATGACGATCGCCGACCAGATGTTCGGCATCCCGGTGTTGCAGGTCCAGGACGTGCTCGGCCATCAGCGGATCACCCGCATTCCCCTGGCCCCGCCGGAGGTCGCCGGCTCGCTGAACCTGCGCGGCCGCATCGTCACCGCGATCGACGTCCGGCTGCGTCTCGGCCTGTCGTCGCGGCCGAAGGACAAGCCGGGCATGTCGATCGTGGTGGACCTGCGGGGCGAGCTCTACAGCCTCATGGTCGACTCGGTCGGCGAGGTGTTGAGCCTGACCAACGAGGATTTCGAACGGAACCCGGCGACCCTCGACCCGCGGTGGCGCGAGGTGTCCACCGGCATCTACCGGCTGAACGGCCAGTTGATGGTTGTGCTGGACGTGCCGCGTCTGCTGAACTTCACCACCATCGAAGCGGCCTGATCGGCCGATGCACGGTCCTGGCGCAACCCGTGAGGCTTCCGCGAAATGAAATCCTGCCTTGTCGTCGACGATAGCCGCGTGGTGCGCAAGGTCGCGCGCAAGATCCTGGAAGAGCTGGACTTCGTCTGCACCGAGGCGGAAGACGGCAAGCAGGCGATGGAGGCCTGCGCCCGGCAGATGCCGGACGCGATCCTCCTCGACTGGAACATGCCGGTGATGACGGGGATCGAGTTCCTGCGCCGCCTGCGCAAGATGAGCGGCGGGGATGCTCCGAAGGTCGTTTTCTGCACCACGGAGAACGACCTGGCACACATCCAGGAGGCGCTGTCGGCCGGGGCGAACGAGTACATCATGAAGCCGTTCGACAGCGACATCATCCAGACGAAGTTCCAGCAGGTCGGGCTGCTCTGAGCCCGCACCGGACTTTGTGGTTTCTCCTGTCGAAAGGCGGTTTGTCCTAATGTCCGACAGTTTTGGCAGAACCCCCTCCACCGCGGCCCGACCGGCCAATCCTGATCCCGTGCGGGTGATGGTGGTGGATGATTCTGCCGTCATCCGCGGCCTGTTGACCCGCGCCCTGGAAGGCGACCCGGACATCCGTGTCGTCACCTCGGTCGGCGACGGTCAGATGGCGGTCAACGCCCTGCAGCGCAACTCGATCGACGTCATCGTCCTCGACATCGAGATGCCGGTGATGGATGGCCTGACCGCCATTCCGAAGCTGCTGGCGGTGGCGCCGCAGGTGAAGATCATCATGGCCTCGACGCTGACGCTGCGCGGGGCCGACATTTCCATCCGCTGCCTGTCCGCGGGTGCGGCCGACTACATCCCGAAGCCGACCTCGACCCGCGAGATCGGTGGAGCGGAGGATTTCAAGCGCGAGCTGGTCTCCAAGGTCAAGGTCCTGGGCGCGGCGGCCCGGCGCGCCGGGTCGCGCAGCCGCGGCGAAATCCGCCCGCTGACCCCGGCCCCGGTTCCGGCCGCCTTCAAGCGCGAGCAGGGGCCGGTGACCCTGCGGCCGGCGCCCGCCGGCCTGCCGGTCAAGCCGGACATCATCGCCATCGGCAGCTCGACCGGCGGCCCGCAGGCGCTGTTCGAAGTGCTGAGCCATATGAAGGACGGGGTTACCCAGCCCATCCTGATCACCCAGCACATGCCCGCCACCTTCACCACCATCCTGGCGGAGCACATCTCGCGCCAGTGCGGGATCGACGCGCGCGAGGCGAAGGACGGCGAGCCGATCGTCTCCGGCCGCTGCTACATCGCGCCCGGCGACTTCCACATGCTGGTGACGCAACGGGCCGGCACCAACACGGTCCAGTTGACGAAGGATCCGCCTGAGAATTTCTGCCGGCCGGCGGTCGATCCTATGATGCGGTCCATCGTGCGCGCCTATGGCGGCCGCAAGATTCTCGCCTGCATCCTGACCGGCATGGGGCAGGACGGGCTGAAGGGCTGCACGGACGTGGTCAATGCCGGCGGCACCCTGATCGCCCAGGACGAAGCCTCCAGCGTCGTCTGGGGCATGCCGGGGGCGGTCGCCAACGCCGGTATCTGCTCCGCCGTGCTGCCGCTCAAGGAAATCGGCCCCTATATCCGCAAGTTCGCATCGAGGGCAGCATGAGGGTCGAAGATTTCGACATGTTCTCCACGCTGCTCAAGCAGCGCTCCGGCCTGGTGCTGACGCCCGACAAGGCGTACCTGCTGGAGTCGCGGCTGATGCCGGTGGCGCGCAAGTGGAACATGAAGGGGCTGGACGAACTGGCCTCCACCGTCCGCACCCGCAAGGACGAGGCCTTGCTGCGCGACATCACGGAGGCGATGACGACCAACGAGTCGTCCTTCTTCCGCGACCAGAAGCCCTTCGACCAGTTCAAGCAGGTCGTGTTGCCGCGCATGTTGCAGGCGCGGGCGGCCAAGCGGTCGCTGCGGATCTGGTCGGCTGCCTGCTCGTCCGGGCAGGAGGCCTATTCCCTCTCCATGCTGCTGCTGGAAGAGCAGGCGAAGCTGGCCGGATGGCGGATCGAAATCGTCGGCACGGATATTTCCGGCGAGATGGTCGAGCGGGCGAAGTCCGGTGTCTACACCCAGTTCGAAGTGCAGCGCGGACTACCGATCACCATGCTGGTGAAGCACTTCAAGCAGAACGGCGACAAGTGGCAGATCAACCCGCAACTGCGGCAGATGGTCAGCTTCCGCGAGTGGAACCTGCTGGGCGACCTGTCGGCGCTGGGGCAGTTCGACATCGTCTTCTGCCGCAACGTGCTGATCTATTTCGACCAGCCGACCAAGGCGAAGGTGCTGGAATCGATCGCCCGGCAGATGCCGGCGGACGGCGTCCTCTACCTTGGCGGGGCGGAGACCGTCCTCGGCATCACGGAGCGGTTCAAGCCGGTCGAAGGGCAGCGGGGGCTCTACAGCCTGGGCGGCTTCACCCCCCCCTGATCCCGTGGCAACTGCCCGATCCGGGGTGCCCGGTCAGGCCGATCGCGCGATCGTCTTGATCGGACCCCGCGGGTTCCCCGACAATTCGGCGATCTTACGGTCCTGCGCCTCGATGAAGGCGCGCACGGAGGCGTCCGGCTCGAAACTGTCGATTTCGGCCGTGGGGACCTTGCGGTTGGAGGTGCGTGCGCCGTCCTGGTAGAAGACGTCGTACAACACATAGCCGGCATCGGCCGGCTGCTTGCTTTTCTTGGCCATGGAACTGAACTCCGTTAAGCGGTCGTTAGGCGGCGCCGGACGTGGCGTCGTCCTCGCCGGACTGCGGCGGTAGGCTGTCGTCCTGCTCTTCCGGCCCGGCCTTGCGGCGGGCGCTCTCCTCCTGGCGGCGCTGGAGCTTTTCCTGCTTCTTCTGCTCCTTCGCGCGATTGCGTTCGGCACGCTGCTGGTTGTAGTTGGGCTTGAAGGCCATGGCCGGTCCTTTCCTCGGACGAAACACGGAAAAAGGGCATCAGTTTCCTGATGCCCTTCTGTCGGACGGGGAAGAGAGCGGTCAGACCGCCTTGAGGTTTTCCGCCGAGGTCTTGCCGCGCTTCGGGTCGCGCTGTTCCTCGTAGGACACCTTCTGGCCCTCGATCAGGCTGCGCAGACCGGCCCGCTCCACGGCGGACACATGCACGAACACGTCGTTGCCGCCGGCCTCCGGCTGAATGAACCCATAACCCTTGGTGCTGTTGAACCACTTGACGGTGCCGACGGGCATCGCGCTCTCCCATAACGTTCGGTGGCATCGCGCCACCGGCACGATGCATCAGACTGAATGTGGGAATAGCCGCATCTGCAGAGCCCGAAAGCAGGACAGGCCCGGCAACCCGAAACAGAATGATAAGGAATAAGTGGGCATTCCGCCGGCGGGTTCAAGCAAAAAACCCGCTGCAAGCGAAAACCAGGCCGGACGTGGCGGATGCCCAGCCTGGGGACGGCCTCCCGGACCTCAGTTCGCCGCCTGATGGGCGACGCGCGGCGGGGGCACGGAAGACGCCTCCGCCTCCTCGTGCGGGTCGCGCAGCACATAGCCGCGGCCCCACACCGTCTCGATGTAGTTCTCGCCCTGGGTGGCATTCGCCAGCTTCTTGCGGAGCTTGCAGACGAAGACGTCGATGATCTTCAGCTCCGGCTCGTCCATGCCGCCGTAGAGATGGTTCAGGAACATCTCCTTGGTCAGGGTGGTGCCTTTGCGCAGGCTCAGAAGCTCCAGGATTCCGTATTCCTTGCCGGTCAGGTGCAACGGCTGGTTGTCGACCTCGACCGTCCGGGTATCGAGGTTGACGGTCAGGCGGCCGGTGCGGATGACGCTGTCGGAATGGCCCTTCGAGCGGCGGACGATCGCCTGGATGCGGGCGATCAACTCGCGCTTGTCGAAGGGCTTGGTCAGGTAATCATCGGCGCCGAAGCCCAATCCCTTGATCTTGTTGTCCATTTCGGTCAGGCCGGACAGGATCAGGATCGGCGTCGTCACACGGGCCGCGCGCAATCGGCGCAGCACCTCGTACCCGTCGATGTCCGGCAGCATCAAGTCCAGGATGATGATGTCGTAATCGTACAGCTTGCCGATTTCGAGGCCATCTTCACCCAGGTCGGTAGAGTCGACGATGAACCCCTCGGTGTTCAGCATCAGTTCGATGCTTTTGGCGATGGAGGTATCGTCTTCAACCAGCAGAACCCTCATGGCGATATCCCGACGTTTGATGGCGCGTTCCTGGCGACCTGACGTGACGCTTTACGGCTTGCGATGCCGATTGCGCCCTCTGCTGACTTTTGCCCGCTCGCCCGTTTAATAGAGGTTAACAGACGATTCAGCTTAACGCCATAGGTAAGGCGCTTCATTTAACGTTAATATCTTCAGTCAAGAATGCAAAGAGTGGTGGCCCGGGCATGATCCGTCCACCGGTCTACCTCTTTTGGGTTCGCACCCATTCGTTCCGGGACTTAGCCACCGTGCCCGCCGACATCGTCCAACTGTTGCGCGAAATTGACGCACTGCCCAGCCAAAGCCGTTTCGGCCGGGTTACTGCGGTGCTTGGTCTTATGGTCGAGGTCGGCGGGATCGAGAAGGAACTGTCGGTCGGCGGCCGCTGCATCGTCGAGGCCCGCGACGGCCGGCAGGTGCCCTGCGAGGTGGTGGGCTTCCGCCAGGGCCGCGCCCTGCTGATGCCCTTCGGCACGCTCGACGGCGTCGGGCTCGGCTGCCGCGCCCTGGTTGCCGACGGGCAGCCCTCCGTCTTTCCCTGCGAAGCGTGGCTGGGGCGCGTGGTCAACGCGCTCGGTGAGCCGGTGGACGGCAAGGGGCCGCTGCCCAAGGGGCCGCGCGGGATCCCGATCCGCAACGCGCCGCCCAGCGCCCACGCCCGGGCGCGGGTTGGGGAGAAGCTGGACCTGGGCATCCGCGCGATCAACGCCTTCCTGACCTGCTGCCGCGGCCAGCGCATGGGCATCTTCGCCGGCTCCGGCGTCGGCAAGTCGTCGGTCATGTCGATGCTCGCCCGCTTCTCTGCGGCCGAGGTGGCGGTGATCGGGCTGATCGGCGAGCGCGGCCGCGAGCTTCAGGAGTTCATCACCGAGGATCTGGGCGAGGAGGGCCTTGCGCGCAGCATCGTCGTCTGCGCCACCTCGGACGAGGCGCCGCTGCTGCGCCGGCAGGCGGCCTATCTGACGCTCGCGGTTTCGGAGTATTTCCGGGACGAGGGGCGGGACGTGCTGTGCATGATGGACAGCGTCACCCGCTTCGCCATGGCGCAGCGCGAGATCGGCCTGTCCGCCGGCGAGCCGCCGACCACCAAGGGCTACCCCCCGACCGTCTTCGCCGAACTGCCGCGCCTGCTGGAGCGGGCGGGTCCGGGCCTCGCCGGGTCCGGCTCCATCACCGGCCTCTTCACCGTGCTGGTGGAGGGCGACGACCACAACGAGCCGATCGCCGACGCGGTGCGCGGCATCCTGGACGGCCATATCGTGCTGGAGCGCCAGATCGGCGAGCGCGGCCGCTACCCGGCCATCAACATCCTGCGCAGCGTCTCGCGCACCATGCCCGGCTGCAACACGCCGGCGGAGAACGAACTGGTCGGGCGGGCGCGCCGCCTGCTGTCGGCCTACGACAACATGGCGGAGATGATCCGGCTGGGCGCCTACCGCCGCGGTTCCGATCCTCAGGTGGACGAGGCCATCCGCTACCAGCCGGCGCTGGAAGCCTTTCTGAAGCAGGGCAAGCGGGAAGCCACGGACCTTCCCGCCAGCTATGCCATGCTGGCCGAAATCCTCGGCGTGCCGTGGCCGCAATGACGTATAGTGCCGAGCCATGAACAGCCTGAAGACCGTCATCCGCCTGCACAAGCTGCAGCTCGATGAAAAGCGCCGCGTCCTGGCCGAGCTGCAGACGCTGGCCGACCGCCTGAAGTCGGAGATCGAGCGCCTGAAGGAGGAGATCGCGCACGAGCAGCAGACGGCGCGGGAGGATTTCTCCGTCTCCTTCACCTATTCCAACTTCGCCCAGGCGGCGCTGGAGCGGGGCCGCAGGCTCGGCGAATCGCTGGCCCAGGTCGAGGCGCAGATCGCCGTCGCCACCGACGAGATGGCCGAAGCCTTCCAGGAGTTGAAGCGTTTCGAGCTGGCGGAGGAGGAGAGGCTGAAGCGCGAGCGCGAGAAGCAGAAGCGCAAGGAGTCGCTGATGCTCGATGAAACCGCCCTGGTCGGCTTCCGCCGCCGCCAGCAGGAGGACGAGGCGGCCAACGGCTGACCCGCCGCCCCGCCGGGCCGCGCCGAAGTTTCGCTTGGTCCCGCATCGGCGAGGTGCTTTAAAACGGGACGCAAATCCGTTCCGTTCACAACCTGCCTTCGGTACCCCTCCCATGACCGATATCTCTCCCCTGTTCGGCCGCGTCGCCATCATCGGCATCGGCCTGATCGGATCGTCCCTCGCCCGGGCGCTGGTGGAGTATCGGCTGGCGCAGGAGGTGGTCTGCGCCGACCGCAGCGCCGAGGCCTGCGCCAAGGCGATGGAGCTGGGGATCGTCGCGACGGCGACGACCGACCTGGCGGACGCGCTGGAAGGCAGCGAACTGGTGGTGCTTGCAACGCCCGTCGGCAGCTTCGCCGAGGTGGGGGAGCGGATCGGCCCGCACCTGCGGCCGGGCACCATCGTGACCGACGTCGGTTCCGTGAAGCAGGCCGTGCTGCGGGACGTCGGGCCTCACATTCCGGCCGGCGTCCACCTGATCCCCGGCCATCCCGTGGCGGGCACCGAGCATTCGGGACCCGAATCCGGCTTCGCCACGCTGTTCGAAGGGCGCTGGTGCATCCTGACGCCGCCGCCGGCCGCCAACCCTGAGGCGGTCGCCAAGGTGGAGGAGATGTGGCGCCGCGTCGGCTCCAAGGTCGAGCTGATGGAGGCCAACCACCATGACCGGGTGCTGGCGATCACCTCGCATCTGCCGCACCTGATCGCCTATACGATCGTCGGCACCGCCTCCGACCTGGAGGAGTCGACGCAGTCCGAGGTCATCAAGTTCTCGGCGGGCGGTTTCCGCGACTTCACCCGCATCGCCGCGAGCGACCCCATCATGTGGCGCGACATCTTCCTGAACAACCGCGAGGCGGTGCTTGAGGTGCTGCAGCGCTTCACGGAAGACCTCACCGCCCTGCAGCGGGCCATCCGCTGGGGCGAGGGCCAGCATCTGCAGGACCACTTCACCAAGACCCGCGCCATTCGCCGGGGCATCATCGACGCCCGGCAGGCCTGAGGCGGAACGGGGCCGGACGGCGGTCCGGCTCCGCCGGGAGACCTACCGGAAGACCACCGTCTTGTTGCCGTTCAGCAGGACGCGGTGCTCGATGTGGTAGCGCACCGCGCGGGCCAGGACGATGTTCTCGATGTCGCGGCCCATGGCGACCAGATCGTCCGGCGTCATGGTGTGGTCCACGCGCTCGGCCTCCTGCTCGATGATCGGCCCTTCGTCGAGGTTGGAGGTGACGTAATGGGCGGTGGCGCCGATCAGCTTCACGCCGCGGGCGTGGGCTTGGTGGTAGGGCTTGGCGCCCTTGAAGCTCGGCAGGAAGGAGTGGTGGATGTTGATGATCCGCCCGGCCATCCGCTCGCACAGCGCGCCCGACAGCACCTGCATGTAGCGGGCAAGCACCACGAGGTCGACCTTCTCCTCCTCCACGATCTCCAGCAGGCGGGCTTCCTGCTGCGCCTTGTTGTCGGAGGTGACCGGCAGGTGGTGGAACGGAATGTTGTGCCACGCCGCCAGTTGGTAGAAATCCCGGTGGTTGGAGACGATCGCCGGGATCTCGATCGGCAGGTAGCCGGTCCGGTAGCGGTAGAGCAGGTCGTTCAGGCAGTGGCCGAACTTCGACACCATGATCAGGACGCGCGGCCGGTGGCTCAGCCGGTGCAGCTTCCAGGTCATGGAAAAGCGGTCCGCCACCGCGGCGGAGAATTCCGCCTCGAGCTGCGCGGCGGAGGGGCCGCCGGCACTGGCGGAGAAGTGGACGCGCAGGAAGAACAGGTTGGAGATCCGGTCGCCGAACTGTGCGCTGTCGATGATGTTGCAACCTCGCTCCGCCAGAAAGCCGGACACCGCAAAGACGATGCCCACCGTATCGGGGCAAGAGATGGTCAGGATGTAGTCGGAAGCGGTCTCGGACATCTGTGCCAACCAGTTCTGATAGCGGGATGGTAAACGGCCTTTGGGACGGCTTGCCTAGCACGAAGCCACCCTGAACGCACCCCGCCTTTTTCTCTGGCAGGGTATCGCTGCCGTAGGGGCGCCACCCGATCTGGCGTCACCGTCGGAAGGATGCCAGAATACGAACGGTTGTCGGGGGCGCCGGGCCCTTTCCGGCATGCGGTCGCAAGCGGTGGAGCGTTCCATGGCCTCGGGTGGCAAGATCATCGGTGAATTCGTGAAGGGCAAGGTCGACAAGCTGATGACCCCGGATGCGGTCGACAACGAGAACCGCCTGCGCATCCGCCATTTCCTGGAAAACATGGACGCCGCCATCCTGGAGGCGAACCTGGAGGTGATCGGGCGGGAAATCCCGAACCTGAACCGGGAGTCCTTCATGCGGCTGGCGGTCCGGGTTGCGGAGCTGCGGGCCGACTACATCCGTGCCGGCCTGAAGGTGGCGGAAAACCGTCACCCCGATGCGGCCGCCGTCGATGAACTGGTCCGCTTGCGGCACGCCTATGAGGAGATGCTGGCGGTCTATGAGGCGGCCGAGCGTGTCATCGAGCGGGGGTACGTGCGGCTGGGCTGAGAGAGTTCGGTCGACCGACTGCGGCCCGCAGGAACAGAGGGGCAGGCAGGCGGCCCGCCGAAACACCGTATGGGCAAAAAACAAACCCCTCCGCCACCAGGTCGTGGGGGAGGGGGGCGAAACCGCCGACGGAGATGGGCCGGTGCCGCAGCGCCGGTCCGTTGACGCTCAGACGTCGTGGAAGTGCTCCAGTTCGCGCCGAAGGCTGGTGACCTCCTGCCTCAGGCTGACCAGACGCGCGACGTCGGGCGTTGAGCTGCGCTCCTCCTTCTCGAGTTTGTCCTCGATCTCGCGCTGCTCCTGCCGAATGATGTTGAACAGGGCTTTCCTCAACATCGGCACCTCCCGAGCTTATCACAGAAAATTTAGCTCTTCTGCTGTGCATCTTCAAGGAAGCTGGAGCGGGAGTCGACTCCTCATTCGACCACAGGTCTCTCCGGAATCCTTAATTTGCGACAATCCCGCGCGTTACCTCCCCGCCGCTTGACAACACTTTTGCGCGGCCTCAATGGTTAACGCAAAGCCCGCGCCCGAACCGTCGTGGTTGCGGCAATTCAGCGCACAAAACGGTTCGACCCATGGAACGCAGACGACTTCTTCGACTGGCGATGACCGTCCCGCTCGTGGCCGCTGCGGGACTCGGGGGTGGTGCTGCGGCCGAGGCGGCGGAGCCGCAGCGGCCCGCGGCGAAGCCCGTTCAGGCGAAGCCGCGGCTGATCATGCTCGATCCCGGCCATGGCGGGGCCGATCCCGGCGCCATCGGCACCCGCGGCACCCAGGAGAAGGACGTCACGCTGGATATCGCGCAGGAGATTGCGCGGCTGCTGACTGCCCGGCACAGGCTGGCGGCGAAGCTGACCCGCCGCGACGACCGTTTCCTGGCGCTGGAGGAGAGGGTGGACCTGACCCGCAAGGCCGGGGCGGACCTGTTCATCTCCATCCACGCCGACAGTGCGCCCAACCACGACGCCCGCGGGCTGTCGGCCTACACCCTGTCGGATCAGGCGTCGGACAGCTTCGCCTCGAAGCTGGCGGCGCAGGAGAACAAGGCGGACCGCTTCGGCGGCATCGACCTGAAGGCCGCAAAGCCGGCGGTGCGGGACATCCTGCTGGACCTGACCGCCCGCCACACCAAGCATGCGGCACTGGTCGCCCGGCAGGCTTTGGTGAAGGGGGCGGGGAAGGACCTGCGGTTGCTGGACAATCCCATGCGGTCGGCGAACTTCGCCGTCCTCAAGGCGCCGGACGTGCCGTCGGTGCTGGTGGAGACCGGCTTCCTGTCCAATCCCCAGGATGAGGAGGTCCTGCGTGACGTGCAGGCTCGTCGCGTCGTCGCGCGGGTCCTGGCGCGCGAGATCGCCGCCGTGGTTTCCCGCAGTCCGTTCGCCTGAATTTTGCCGCTTCCGCCAGCGAGCATATCGCAAGTGCAACATCCCTGCATCACTCCGGGACAAAACGAAGATGAAGCGCATGAACCGCCAGATTCCCCATTGCGTTCGGACCCTGGGCATGACTTTTTCGCGCCGCCCGCATCAGTGGCGGGACGGGGAGCGGAGGCGTACGGTGGGCAGGTGGATCCGCCTTTTTTCGCTTGTGGGAGTGGCGGTCGCATCGGCCGGCGCGTCCGGCTGCGCGCCCCTCGTCATCGGTGGGGCCGCCGGAACGGCAGTGGTGGCCTCCGAGCATCGCGGGCTGAAGGGTTTTGCCAGCGATACCGACATCCGGGCGCAGATCAACCACCTTTGGCTGCAGCACTCCCTGTCCCTCGCCAACCGGATCGGCCTGACGGTCGATCATGGCCGCGTGCTGCTGACCGGACGCGCGGCCGATGCGCAGATGCGGCTCGACGCCGTCCGGCTCGCCTGGCAGGCCGACGGTGTGAAGGAAGTGATCAACGAGATCCAGGTGGACAATGAGTCCGGGATCCTCGACAGCGCGCGCGACACCTGGATTTCAACCCAGCTCCGCACAAAGATCACTTTCGATGGAGACATTCATAGCCAGAACTACAGCATCGATACGATCAACGGCGTTGTCTATCTGATGGGTACGGCGACCACCCAGGACGAGATGGACCGTGTCGTCCAGCACGCCCGGTCGGTGCCGAACGTCCAGCGTGTCGTCAACTACGTGCGTCTGCTTTCCAGCCTGTGACCCCCAGCCTCTTACCCAGGCAAGCCCGTTCTCCGAGGTATCCTGACTGCCATGGCCCCCGCCTCCACCCTTGTCCGCCGCGTGATCGCCGCCGCCTTCGCTCTGGTCGTGGCGCTTTCGGTGGCGGCCGGTCCCGCCATGGCGGAGGAGAGCGGGCCTGCCAACCGTCTGTTCATCCAGGCGCTGCAACTGGTCAAGCAGGCCGACAACACCTATGACGTGGCGGAGGAAGCCCGCTTTCTGCGCGAGGCGGACAAGCTGTTCAACGAGATCGTGACGAAGTACCCGGACAGCTCGCTGGCGGTGCAACTCGTCACCAATCAGTTCGTCGGCGACTTCGATTTCTACGAGTTCCGCTCGCGCATCCGGGCGCTGGTCTGCAACGAGCCGCTGACCAGCCTCTGCTTCCTTCATCGCATCGGCGAGATGCTGCCGCCGGTGGAGACGCCGATCGTCGCCGCGCGCTGGGACTGGCTGTCGCTGGCGGTGGCCTATCAGCAACTCGGCGACATCGGACGGGCGAAGGAGATCGTCGCCCCCTTCGTCAGCGCGGTGCGCCGCGGTTCGGCCGCCGACGGCACCAGCCAGGACCTGTTCGTCGCCCGGGCGCTCGCCCTGATGGGGCAGATGCAGCTTGCGCTGGACATCACCCGGCAGATCGCGGACTGCTCGACCCGCATCTACAATCTGGCCGACATTGCGAAGGCGGCCGCATGGCGCGGCGACGCCGCCATGGCCGTCGCCCTGGCGGACGAGGCCAAGTCCTATGCGTCGGCCCGCGGCTGCAACTGGGAACTGGGGCTGGTGTCCCAGGCCCTGCTGCGCGCCGGCAAGGAGGCGCAGGCCCGCACGCTGTTCCTCAACACGGTCGAGACGCAGTTCTCCAAGTTCAAGGAAACCAAGGGCGACTGCTGCCCGCCGGAACTGGCGGTGGCGGCGGCGGAGCTGGGTGACGCCAATCTGGCGCTCGGCCTGCTGCGCACGGTGCAGGACGAAAATCCCTGGACGATCCCGGCGGTGCTCGGCCGGCTTGCCCGCCGGGGCGAGACCTCTCTCGCCATCGCCTACGCCGAGCAGGTGTCGGACATCGACGTCCGCGGCGAGGCGTTCGCCGAACTGGTGGAGGCGACGCAGAAGCGGGGCGACCCGTCGACCGCCAACGACCTGATGCGGCGGCTGAACAGGCTGGTCGACGAAGCCTCGGGCCGCCGGCCGGGACTGCTGGCGCAGAAGGCGAAGGCGGAGAAGGCCTTCTTCAACGACGACCGCTGGCGCCGCACCTTCCAGGCCGCTTTGAACTCCGCCGACAAGGCCAGCAACTTCGTCCGCCGCGACATCGGTGCGCCGTTGCTGGCATCCCTGGTCCGCATCGAAACCGGGCTGCCGATGTTGGATTGACGCCGCCCGATCGACGCCGCGGCGCCTCGTCGATCCGCAGCGAAGCCTTCGTCCAGCGGCCCATCAAACGACAATGCCCTTTCCCGGAGCTGGGAAAGGGCATTGCGTGTTCGAGAGGAGGGTAGCAACCGCCTCTTGCGTGCCGGCACGGCGTTTCGTGGGCTTGAGGTCCGGGGTCAGGCGGCGAGACGATGCTGCTGGTCGCGCAGGCTGTCACGGACGCGGTTGAACAGTTGCTGGATGGCTTCCCGGCTGACGCCGTCGCGCTGCATCATCGCGATGACGATGGGCTCTTCCAGGAGTTCGGAAAGGGTAGGCGTCGTCCTGTCGTCCATGCGTCCCTCCCTGACTATCCGATTTAGGCTCCGATGCAGATTGTACGTGAGGGCGACATTTTTGCAACCTTGCAATCGCCGGCCGCGAAAGAAAACGCGAAGCCTGATCATCTTCCGCGCGAGAAATCCGCACGATCGATATCTGTTTTCAGGGCCTGCCTTGCTTTCGTTATATTGCGTCCGTTGCCGGTTCAGGCGTCAGGATATGTCCATCAGGATTTGCTGCGTTGCACCCTTGTCACGGCGGCGCCAACGGCTGTGCCTTGATCGCCCTGGGCGCCGATAGCCGGCAGTTCCACCTCCACTTCGGCGGTCAGGACTTCCGGATGGGCGAGGCAGAGGCCCGCCGTCCGTTCGGCGAGGTGGTCGGGGCTCGGCAGGGACTCGCGGGCACACACCCGGCGCAGATCCTCCACGATGTCCTCATAGGACATGACGGCGGCGATGTCGTCCGGGAACCCCGGCCCAGGGTGTGCCACCGTCAGGCGCAGATTGATGCGAACCTCGGGACGTCCCGGCCAGCCGTCCATGGCGACGGTGGCGGCGAAGCCGCGGAGAAGGATCGTATAGGTCGACGCCCCCGGATGGCGGGGGCGCGTCGCTGAAGCATATCGTCGGACAAAGAAAAAGCCTCCCGGCGCCGGGCGGCCATGCCGTAGCGCGAAATCGACTATAGCGCAATGGCGAAGGCTCGCCACCCGCGCGGGACGAACCTGTCAATACGCAAACCCGTCCGTACCGCGGCGGGCTGGTCCGTCCTCAGGCGGACATCAGAAGGGGACGGACGCTCTCCAGCCTGTCCGCCAGCCGGACGACGGTATCCTTTCCCGGCACCTGCGCCGCCAGTTCCCCTACGGTCATCGCCAAGGTCGGGTGCATCAGGTCGGCCGCGATGTCGGCCAGCGGGCAGAGGACGAAGGCCCGCTCGGCGATGCGCGGGTGCGGAATCTCCAGATCGGCGGCATGCATGATCAGGGAGCCGTACATCAGGATGTCGATGTCGACCGGCCTGGGCCCGAACCGCTCCCCGCCCTGCGTCCGGCCGAGGGCGGCTTCGATCCGCTTGGCGAGTCGCAGCAGTTCCCAGGGTCCGAGGGTCGTCGTGCCGCGCACGGCCATGTTGAGGAAGGCCGGCTGGTCGGTCACATACATCGGCGCCGTCTCGTAGACCGCCGACATCCGGTCGATCCTGACACCGGTACCAGGGTCGGCGCCAAGTGCGGCGATCGCGCCCGACAGGTTCGCCGCGCGGTCCCCGAGATTGCTGCCGAGAGCGAGATAGACGATGGTCATGGATGTGCCGTCGCTACTCGAAACCAATGATGAGTCACTCATAACACGAAGCCGCCTTTGCACGAGGAACAAACCGTCATACTCCTACTAATGTCCCGGCGGGATGCGCCGTCCAGCAAATCCGGCGGTCAGCCGATCGCACCGGGACCTTCGCGGGAACCGCCGCCGCTCGAAAGGGTTGGTTGACCGCCGGAGTCCGAAATACGAGATGCGTGAAAGGAGCCTCGCCATGACGGGACGTCGCGTCCTACCTTCGACCGGGCTGGCACTGGGGCTGGCGACAGCCATGCTGGCCGCCTGTGCGAGCGGACCGGGAGCGGAGGTCGCGCGCCGGGCGCAGACGGAGCTGATCGGCATGCCCAAGGACGCGCTGCTGTCCTGTGCCGGCGTGCCGGAACGCCATGCGGCAGCCAACGGCCACGAGTACTACACATACGTCGCTCATCCCTCCGCCGCGATCAGTCCATTGGGCAGCGTCGGGATCGGCGGCGGGAGCGGTGGAGTCGGGCTTGGAGTCGGCCTTGGCGTTCCGATCGGCACCACCGGAAGCGACGGATGCGAGGCGACCGTGGTGCTGGGAGCGACGGGCCGGGTGGAGCAGGTGTCGTATCCCGCCGGCGCCTCGCTGTCGGCCTGCGCGCCGCTGGTCCAGAACTGCGTTGCCCGATAGTAGGACAAGCAGCTTTGGGACTGTTGCGGCAGGGGGGCAATATCCTATCTTGAAGCTCTGCCTTGGCTGAGGATGCGTTCCATCCGCGGCCGGCTGGCGGCAATGGATGATCCGCGGCTGCGATGCCGCGGGGAAACTCGGCGGCCACAGGGCCGCGAGGATAACCGGAAGACGGGCGAGGAGGGACGACGAGCATGGACATGAGCGGAAGCCAGCGCATCGAGGCGCCCCGGGATCGCGTATGGGCGGCGCTGAACGATCCGGAGGTGCTGCGCCAGTGCATTCCCGGCTGCGAGGAGGTGATCAGGCAGTCCGATACCGAGCTCACCGCCAGGGTCGTCGCCAAGGTCGGCCCGGTCAGCGCCAAGTTTTCCGGCAAGGTCACCCTGTCCGACCTCGATCCGCCCAACGGCTATACGATCACCGGTGAGGGGTCCGGCGGGGCCGCCGGCTTTGGCAAGGGCGGCGCCAAGGTGGCCCTGGCCGACGATGGAAGCGGCACCCTGCTGACCTACTCGGCCCATGCCCAGGTCGGCGGGAAGCTCGCCCAGATCGGTTCCCGTCTGGTCGATGCCACGGCCCGCAAGATGGCGGACGATTTCTTCGTCCGCTTCACCAACCTCGTCGGCGAACCTGCTGCCGGTGAGGCGGCCACCGAGGGTGAACCTGCAGCCGCCCAGCCCGTCGCCGCCGGTGTCTATCCGGCCGGGCCGGCCGCCGCGGCCGCAAACCCGGCCGCGATCACTCCGGCGCGCGAGGCGCCGCCTCCGGAAGTGCCGCTGCCCAGCCTCAAGGGACGCGGCGGAAGCGGCTTCTACGTTCCGTGGGCCGCGATCCTGGTGGTTGTCCTGCTGCTTGCCATGCTCTCGTGGATGAAGTAGCAGGCCAGAGGTGTTCATTCATCGGCAGCGACTATTCGGGGGGTTGGCGCGACCCCAAGAATGTGTATGCTGCGGCGCGATTTCAGCCGGTGCTCAAGCCGGCGCCATCCGGAAGGGAAGCGAAACCAATGAAGAAGCATCTTTTGGGCGCCGTGCTGGCCGCCGTCGTCGCCACGGGCGCTGGTTCGGCTCTGGCGGGTGATGCCGCGGCCGGCAAGGACGTGTTCAAGGTCTGCATGGCCTGCCACACCACCGAGCAGGGCAAGAACAAGGTCGGCCCGTCGCTGTTCGGCGTCGTCGGCCGTCCGGCCGGCTCGATCGAGGGCTTCAAGTACTCCAAGCCGATGCAGGAGAAGGCCGCGGCCGGCTTTGCCTGGACCGAGGACAACCTGAAGGCCTACATCACCGCCCCGAAGGAAGTCGTCCCCGGCGGCACGATGGCCTTCGCCGGTCTGAAGGACCCGCAGAAGGTCGACGATCTGGTCGCCTTCCTGGGCACCCAGAAGTAATCGCTTCCCCAGCGGATGCGAAGCGGGCCGGAGGAGCGATCCTCCGGCCCGTTCCTTTTGCCTGAAAGGGCGCCCGCCGGGGGCACCCGCCGGGGCCACCCGCCGACGGGGGTGGCGTCCCCGGCGGGCGCCGATTGTCAGCCGGCCGCCTCCAGGCTCTTGCTCGCGACCTCGAACACGTCCGGCGACAGGCCCGGAGTAGCGACGATCCGCTCGAGCTGCGCCTTCATCAGCGCCTGACGTGCCGCGTCATAACGACGCAGACGGGAGAAGGGCCCCATCATCCGCGCCGCGACCTGCGGGTTCATGGGGTCGAGCCGCAGGACCTGGTCGGCCAGGAAGCGGTAGCCGCTGCCGGTGGCGTCGTGGAAGCGGACGGGGTTCCCGTTGGCGAACCCGCCGATCAGCGCATAGACCTTGTTGGGGTTCCGGATCTCGAAGGCAGGGTGCTTCAGAAGCTCCGTCACCCGTTCCAGCGCGTCCGGGCGGTAGGACATGGCCTGCACGCCGAACCACTTGTCGACGACCAGCGGTTCGCCCTTCCAGCGCTCGTAGAAGCCGGCCAGCACCTCGTCGCGCTGCGGGGCGTTGCTGTTGCTTAGGAACTGCAGGCTGGCGATCACGTCGGTCATCGCGGTGGCGCCGTGATACTGGCCGAGACAGAGGGACAGCGCCTCCTCGTCCTCCAGCGCCATCAGATAGGCGAGGCAGAGGTTCTTCAGCGCGCGGCGGCCGATGGCGTCGGCCTCGACGGAGAAGGACTGGTTGCCGGCGTGCCGCCTGTAGGTGGCGAGCCAGTCGGGCCTGAGGCGCGCCGCCAGCGTCTTGCGGGCGAACTCCCGCACGGTATGGATGGCCTCGGGGTCGACCACGTCCATCTGGGTGCCGAGATAGGCCTCCGTCGGCAGGACCAGCGCCTGGGCCGCAAAGGCCGGGTCCGCGTCGGCGTCCCTCAGCACGGCGCCCACCGCATCGACATAGCTCTGCGGCAGGTCCAGGAGCCGGCCGGCCTGCTGGTCGGCGACGAGGCCGAGCAGGATGCGCCCGCCCAGAATCTGGCCGGCCTCCCATCGGTTGAAGGCGTCGCTGTCGTTGGCCATCAGGAAGGTGAGGTCGGCGTCGGAGACGTCCGCCTTCACCTTCACCGGGGCGGAAAAGCCGCGGAGGATCGAGGGCACGGGGCGGGCCGGGACGTCGACGAACTCGAACACCTCCTCGGCCTTTCGGACATGGAGCAGGCGGCTGGTGCCGGCCGGCGCCGCCTCGCCCGTCAGGCGCAGCGGCAGGTCCGCGCCGTCCGGCCCAAGCAGGCCGACGACCACCGGGATGTGCATCGGCTGCTTGTCCGGCTGGCCCGGCGTGGGGGGCACGGTCTGCCGGATGGTCAGGCGATAGGTCCTGGCCGCCTCGTCATAGGCGGTGGCGACGGACAGGTCCGGCGTGCCGGCCTGCCGGTACCAGAGCTGGAACTGCGAGAGGTCGACGCCCGATGCATCGGCCATGGCGGCGACGAAGTCGTCGCAGGTCACCGCCTGTCCGTCGTGGCGCTGGAAATAGAGATCCATGCCCTTGCGGAAGCCCTCCGGCCCCAGCAGGGTGTGGATCATCCGGATGACCTCGGCCCCCTTGTTGTAGACCGTGGGGGTATAGAAGTTGTTGATCTCCACATAGCTGTCCGGCCGCACCGGATGCGCCATGGCGCCGGCATCCTCCTGGAACTGCACGGTACGCAGCCCCTGGACGTCGGCGATGCGCTTCACCGCGCGCGAGTTCATGTCGCTGGAGAATTCCTGGTCACGGAAGACGGTCAGGCCTTCCTTCAGCGACAACTGGAACCAGTCCCGGCAGGTGACGCGGTTGCCGGTCCAGTTGTGGAAATACTCGTGCGCCACCACCGATTCGATGCCGAGGAAGTCGTTGTCGGTCGCGGTCTCCGGCTTTGCCAGGATGTACTTGGTGTTGAAGACGTTGAGGGACTTGTTCTCCATCGCCCCCATGTTGAAGTCGCCGACCGCGACGATGTTGAAGATGTCCAGGTCGTATTCCAGACCGTAGACCTCCTCGTCCCAGCGCATCGACTTCTTCAGCGAGCGCATGGCGTGGTCGACCTTGTCCTCGTTCCCCGGCTCCACATAGATCCGCAGCGTCACCTCGCGGCCGGAGAACGTCCGGAAATGATCCTCCGCGTGGCGCAGGTTGCCGGCGACCAAGGCGAACAGATAGCAGGGCTTGGGGAAGGGGTCTTCCCAACGTGCCCAATGGCGGCCGTCTTCGTGCTCTCCGGAGGCGACGAGGTTGCCGTTGGACAACAGGACCGGATAGCGCGCCTTCTCCGCCGTGATGGTGGTGGCGTAGCGGGCCATCACGTCCGGCCGGTCGATGAAGTAGGTGATCTTGCGGAAGCCCTCGGCCTCGCATTGGGTGCAGAAGTTGCCGGAGGACTTGTAGAGGCCTTCCAGCGCCGTGTTCTCCTGCGGCTTGATGCGGACCACCGTCTCCAGCGAGAAGCACTCCGGCACCTGATCCACCGTCAGATGGTCGGCGGTCACCGTGTAGCGGTCGGGGGCGACCGGCGTGCCGTCCAGTGCGACCGACACCAGATCCAGTCGCTGCCCGTCGAGCGTCAGGGGAAGCCCGGCGGCGTCCGGGCGGTCGGGGTTCCGCCGGATGCCGAGCGTGGAGCGGACGGTGGTGACCTCCTCCCCCAATTCGAACTGCAGGTCGACCGTATCGATCAGATGCGCCGGCGGGCGATAGTCCTGGAGGCGGATGGCCTTCGGCGTGCCTTTGTCCATGTCGGGTGTCTCTGTCCGTTCCGGGTTGACGACGGGAAACAGTCGCGAACGGAAACTGTAGCAAGCACAAGGGCATCTGTCCCGTGCCGGGATGGGAGAGCCGTTCCGCCCGGCCAGGCTTCGGCTACTGCTGGCGGCCTCCGCGGAAAAGAGGTAGAACCGATCGTCAGGCTCAACCTGCATCGCTACCCGGAATGGCCGCAGCTCCGTTCAGATTGAAGGACAGGCTTCGTACTCTGCCGGGATTCCCCGTGCTTCGCTTCGCCGTCCGCTGCGTGCGCGGCGGACAATCACGGCGGGAGGCATTGTTCGAGCTGCTCCGGCCGGAAGGGGTTTTCCAGCCCTTCGCCACCACCGCGCCGAACCGCTATCCCGGAATCTTCCGGTTTGTCCGCGACACGGTCGGCGACGGCCCGGACATCCGGATCCTCTCCTTCGGCTGCGCCTCCGGGGAGGAGGTGTTCTCGCTCCGCGACTATTTTGCGAGCGCGGCGATTGTCGGCATCGACGCCAATCCCTTCAATATCGCGGCCTGTCGCCGTCGGGCGCGCAGGAAGGGAATGAGCGACCTCGTCTTCCGGACGGCGACGGTCATGGACGGCGAAGCCGACGCGAGCTACGACGCGATCTTCTGCATGGCGGTGCTGCGGCATGGCGGGCTGAAGGCGACGGATACCACCTGCAGTCACCTGATCCGGTTTGCCGAGGGCGAGCGGCTGCTTGACAGCCTGGCCCGCTGCCTGAAGCCCGGTGGACTGCTTGCGGTCATGCACAGCAATTTCAGGATCTGCGATACGCGGACATCACGACAGTTCACCCCCGTGCTGCGCGTCGACCCGGCGCTGCTGCCGGCGACCCCTCTGTTCGGACCGGGCGACCTCCGCCTGGACAGCGACCTTTACGGCGAGGTGGTCTTCCGCAAGGACCGCGCAGGCGGGCAACCCGCGTCGATGTAGCGGCGGTACTGGCCGCGCCGGAGCGCATATGGATCGACTCCGGGCCCCGCCCGCATCCCGGCAGGTGCGGCTATGGCAAAAAGTCGCAGCGATGCCGAGGCCTGAAGGATGCGGACGGAGGCGGCCGGCAGGAATGGTTGGGAGTTGGATGTTTCAATCCGCTTCCACGTCATTTCGGCAAAACCTCAGGATGCGGTAAGCAATCTCATAATGAACCACAGCTCGTGATCCGGCCGGATTTCATGGTTGGAATGGCGACACGCCGTCTGGCTGATGCAAGTTGTCGCATTTCTCCGGTTCGGGAATGCTGACATACGGCAGTATGATTGATTGGTCATCTCCGGTTTGTATAGTTGGGGACCGCGAGAGAAATTATGCAATTCCTCAAGGTAACAAAATATCACGCTACGGATTTGAAAGCACAACGGTCGAAAGATCGCGGCGAGTTTTCCGGATCAACTGGTCACTACTCGTTAATATATACGCTCTATACGGAATTGAAGGGTGTCCGGATCGGGGTGTTTCACCGCCCAGCCATCCGTTTTACCGATGGGTCCGCAGAATCAAGAAGCGACTGCGTGGCGCGAAGGGAGTGCCAGGAATGCAAATCAAATCGCTACAGGTCAAAATTGCGTCCCTTGCGGGGCTTTGCGTCGCGGGCACGATCGCCGTCCTGGTCGGGTTTGGCATTGCCTCGACCAACGCGACGAACGAGTTCGTCGGCCAGAACGTCTCCGACATTCTGGAGAAGAAGACGAAGGAAGCCATTCAGAACCTGGCTTCCACCCAGGCGGGCCTGGTCCGCTCGGAGTTCGAAACGGCGCTCAACGCCGCCCGGACCATGGCGCACAGCTTCGCGACCATGATCGATCCCAAGAACCCCGGGGCCGTTCCAGTGGATCAGCGCCGCGAAGCGCTGAACGGGATGCTGCTGAACGTGCTGAAGAACAACGAACTGTTCAACGGTACCTACAGCGCGTGGGAGCCGGATGCGCTCGACGGGCGGGACGAGCAATTCCGCAACAAGCGTGAAACAGGCACCGACGCCACCGGCCGCTTCATTCCCTACTGGAACCGCGACCAGAATGGCCGCATCGCCATGCAGCCGCTCGTCGAGTACGACAGCCGCGACCTGCACCCCAACGGCGTCATGAAGGGCGGCTGGTACATCGGTCCCAAGGAAAACGGCAAGGAAAGCGTGCTCGACCCGCTGCCCTACATCGTGCAGGGCAAGCAGGTCTTCCTCGCCACCCTCTCCGTACCGATCAAGTTGGACGGCAAGTTCTACGGCGTGGCCGGCGCCGACTTCAACCTGGACTTCGTCCAGAAGCTGACGACCCAGGTCAGCAAGTCGATCTTCGATGGCCGCAACGAAGTGGTGATCGTGTCCAACATGGGCCTGATCGTCGCGCACAGCACGAAGCCGGAACTGATCGGCCAATCCCTGTCGAAGATCAACAGCGGCTGGGAACGGGACCTTGCCGTGGTCCGTTCCGGCCAGCCGAAGGTCGAGATGGACGCCGGCTCCATGATGCTGCGCACCTTCGCCCCGATCCAGCTCGGCCATACCGGCAAGCCGTGGGCGGTGCTGATCCAGGTTCCGCAGAGTGTGGTTCTGGCCGACAGCGTCACGCTCGACGCCGCGCTGAACGACCGGGCGAATTCGAGCGTGCTGTGGCAGGTCGCCATCGCCCTGCTGGTGGCGGTCGCCGCGGTCGGCGTGATGTGGGTGATGGCCGGCGGCGTCGCCCGCCCGATCCGCGCCTGCGTCGGCTTCGCCGAGGGAATCGCCGCCGGCCGCTTCGACCAGACGCTGGAGGTCAAGCAGGTGGACGAGGTGGGGCTTCTGGCCGATGCGCTGCGCAAGATGCTGGCCGACCTCGTGCGGATGAACGCGCAGCGGGCCGAGGACCAGAAGCGGGCGGAGGAGGAGCGGCGGACCGCCATGCTGCAACTCGCCGACGACCTGGAGGCCCGCGTGATGAGCGTCGTGGAGGGGGTGGACGGTGCCGCCCGCGCCATGAGCACGACGGCCCAGAGCATGACCAGCACCGCACACCAGACAAGCCAGCAGGCCACCGTCGTCGCGTCGGCGTCGGAAGAGGCCAACGTGAACGTCCAGACCGTCGCCGCCGCGACCGAGGAGCTGTCCGGATCGATCCGCGAGATCGGTCAGCAGGTCAACCGGTCCGCCGACATCGCCCGCGAGGCCGTCAGCGCGGCTCAGCAGGCGAACGGACAGGTGATGGGCCTGAACGAGGCCGCGATGAAGATCGGCACGGTCGTGCAGCTCATCCAGTCGATCGCCGCCCAGACCAACCTGCTGGCGCTGAACGCCACGATCGAGGCGGCCCGCGCCGGCGAGGCGGGCAAGGGCTTCGCCGTGGTCGCCGGCGAGGTCAAGAACCTCGCCAACCAGACCGCCAAGGCCACCGAGGAGATCGCCGGCCAGGTCAACGACATGCAGCGCGTGACCAACGAGACGACGACGGTGATCAAGGGGGTCGGCAGCATCATCGGCCAGATCAACGACATCGCCACCACCATTGCCGCTGCGGTGGAGGAACAGAACGCCGCGACGCTGGAGATCGCCCGCAATGTCCAGCAGGCGGCCAGCGGCACGCAGCAGGTGACGTCGAACATCGACGGCGTCCGTCAGGCCGCATCGGAAGCCAGCGAGTCCGCCGGGCAGGTGCTGACCGTCTCCGGCCAGCTCGCCGACGAATCCACCCGGCTGCGCGACGTGGTGACGAGCTTCCTGTCGAAGATCCGCGCCGCCTGATCCGGGAGGCAAGGCCCGAAACGAAAAGAGCCGGGGAACTCCCCGGCTCTTTTTCTTATCGGCGTCGATCCATCATCAAACGTGGAAGCTCTCGCCGCAGCCGCAGCGGCCCTTCTCGTTCGGATTGTTGAAGACGAAGCCGGCGTGGAACTTGTCGTCCACATAGTCCATCTCGCTGCCGATCAGGAACATGACGGCGGAGGGGTCGATCAGGATGGTGACGCCCTTGTCCTCCACCACCTCGTCGAACTTCATCTTCTCCTTGGCGTACTGCACGTCGTAGCTGAGGCCGGAGCAGCCGCGCGCCTTGACGCCGATGCGCAGGCCGATGATCTCGTCCGGCGCCTTGGACATCAGGGCCTTGACGCGTTCGGCGGCGGCGTCGGTGATGGTGATCGCCTTGGGCAGGGTGCGGGCCATGATCGTCATGCTCCCTTCTTTACTGTTCAGAACATGTCGAGCGCGACGCGGGCGACTTCGGACATCATGTCCTGGCGCCATGGCGGGTCCCAGACCAGCTCGACCTTGCAATCCTTGACGTCGTCCAGCGAGCGGACGGCCTCCTGCACCTGGAGCGGCAGTTCGCCGGCCACCGGGCACATCGGGCTGGTCAGGGTCATGTCGATCTCGACATTGTAGTCGGGATCGATGTCCACACGGTAGATCAGGCCGAGTTCCCAGATATCCACCGGGATCTCCGGATCGTAGCAGGTCTTCAGCGCCGCCACGACGCGGTCCATCAGCTCGTTGCGCGGGTCGAATCCCTCCGGCGGCGTCGTGGCGGCCGCGGTGGGGGAGCTGGCCGCTGGAGCGGACTGAGGCTCGTTCGTCATGGTATCGTCGGGCATCGTCGTCACCCCTAATCCCGGTCCTCGCTGGACACCTTGTCCTCGCCGTCGATGGCCGCGTTCAGCGCGTGCCAGGCGAGCGTCGCGCACTTCACCCGCACGGGAAACTGGCGAACGCCGGACATCACCATCAGCTTCTCCATGGCCTCCTCGTCGACCGGGCCATGGTCGCAGTGCTCGTGGTCGTCCTTGGTGCACAGGTCGTGGAAGGTCTCGAACAGGGCCTTGGCCTGCTCCGCCGTCTTGCCCTGCACAACCTCGGTCATCATCGACGCGCTGGCGGTGGAGATGGCGCAGCCGCGGCCCTGGAAGGCCACGTCCTCGATCACCCCGTCCTTCAGCTTCAGGTAGACCATGAAGCGGTCGCCGCACATCGGGTTCTCGCCCTTGGCCTCGCGGTTGGCGTCGTCCGGGTGGCGGAAGTTGCGGGGATTCTTGCCGTGGTCCAGGATGACTTCCTGATACAGCTCACGCAGATCGTCCATCATGCTCCGAAGAACTCCTTGACCGCGAGGACCGAGGCGACGAGCGCATCGACCTCGGCCCGGGTGTTGTACAGCGCGAAGGAGGCACGGATCGTCGGACCGACCTCGAACCGGTCGGCCAGCGGCTCCGCACAGTGGCGGCCGACGCGCACGGCCACCCCATACTGGTCAACGATGGTCCCGACGTCGTGCGGATGCACGCCGTCGAGCGCGAAGGAGACGATCGGACCCTTGCCGGGAGCGGTCCCGATGATCCGCAGCCCGTCGACCTGCGACAGCTGCTGCGTCGCATACTGCAGCAGATCGTGCTCGTGGGCGGCGATCGCCTCGCGTCCGATGCTCTCGACATAGTCGATGGCGGCGGCCAGCGCGATCACTTCGGTGATCGGCGGGGTGCCGGCCTCGAAGCGCGAGGGCGGGGCCTTGAAGGTGGTGCCGGCGAAGCTGACGGACTCGATCATGTCGCCGCCGCCCTGGTAGGGCGGCATCGTCTTCAGCAGGTCGTACTTGCCGTAAAGGACGCCGAGACCGGTCGGCCCATAGAGCTTGTGCGCCGTGAAGACATAGAAATCGGCATCGATGTCCTGCACGTCAACCGGCCCATGGACCACGGCCTGGCTGCCGTCGAACAGCACCGGGATGCCCCGCTCGTGCGCCAGGGCGGCGATCACCCTGGCCGGCGTGACGGTGCCCAGCACGTTCGAGCAGTGGGTTATCGCCACCAGCTTCGTGCGCTCTGACAGCAGGTCCCTGTAGGCGTCGAGGTCCAGCACGCCGTCGTCGTCCACCGGAACGACCTTCAGGACGATCTTCTTCTCGGCCTGCAGGAGCTGCCAGGGGACGATGTTGGCGTGGTGCTCCATGACCGACAGGATCACCTCGTCGCCTTCCGACAGGAAGGTCCGGCCGTAGCTGGCGGCCACGAGGTTGATGGCCTCCGTCGCGCTGCGGGTGAAGACGATCGAGCGTTCCGACGGTGCGTTCAGGAACGTCGCGACCTTCGCCCGCCCGGCCTCGAACTGGTCGGTGGCGGTCTGGGAGAGGAAATGGACGCCGCGATGGATGTTGGCGTAGTCCTCCTCCAGGAAGCGGCTGATCGCCTGGATCACCTGCCGCGGCTTCTGGGCCGAGGCGGCGCTGTCCAGATAGACCAGCGGCTTGCCGGGCTTGCCCTTCCGGTCGTGCACGGTGCGCGACAGGATGGGGAAGTCCGCGCGCACGCGCTCCACATCGTAGGCAAGATCGGTCGTTGCGACGGAGTCCGGCATTTCAGCGCTTCTCCAGCCAGTTTGCCACGATGGCCTGGAAAGCCTCGCGGATCGGATCCTCGGCGATCTCCTCCAGCGATTCCGCCAGGAAGGCACCGATCAGAAGGCCGCGCGCCTCATCCTGGGGGATGCCGCGGGACCGCAGGTAGAACATGGCCTGGTCGTCCAGCTCGCCGGCGGTGCAGCCGTGGCTGCACTTCACGTCGTCGGCATAGATTTCCAGCTCGGGCTTGGCGTCGATCTCCGCCGTGTCGGACAGCAGGAGGGCGCGGTTGAGCTGATGGCCGTCCGTCTTCTGGGCGCCCGGGCGGACCACGATGCGGCCCTGGAACACGGCGCGGGCGGTGTCGTCGATGGTGCCCTTGTAGACCTCGCGGCTGGTGCCGTTGGGCTGCGCATGGTCGATGAAGGTGGTGGTGTCGACATGCTGGCCGCCGCGCACCATGTAGCCGCCGCTGACATGGGTGCGGGCGTTGGTGCCGGCCAGCACGCTGGTCACTTCGTTGCGCGACAGCCTCGCCCCGGTGGTCAGGATGAAGTTGTCGTAGACGGCGTCCGTCGCCACCGTGGCCGCGGTATGCGACAGGTGGAAGGCCGACAGCCCTTCGCGCTGGGCCTTGTAGTGGCGGACCGTGGCGCCCTCGCCGACGAAGACCTCCGCCACATGGTTGACCAGCGTCGTCGCCGCTCCGAGGCCGACGTGCTGCTCGACCACGGTGATGCGCGAGCGGGGCTCCGCGACGATCAGCGTTCGGGGATGGAAGGAGGTCGGCTGCGCCTCGTCCCCGGCGGAGACGAAGACCAGTTCGACCGGCTGTTCCACCGACACGCCGCGCGCCACGCGCAGCACGGCGCCATCCGCCAGGAAGGCGGTGTTGAACGCCACCAGAGGCAGGTCGTCGGCCGCGGCCAGCCGGCCGAGATGCTCGCCGACCAGATCAGCATGGCTGGCGAAGGCGGCGGCGAGGCTCAGCAGCTCAACGCCGGCCGGCAGCCCGGCCGTGGAGGACAGCTCCGCCCGGAAGCGGCCGTCGACGAAGACGAGGCGCGGGCCGGCGCTCCCGTCCGTGCGGACGGTCGGCAGCCAGTCGATGCCGACCGATGCCGGGGCTTCCGACGCGGCGACGAAGCGCAGCTTATCCAGCGGGCGGAGGTTGGTGTATTTCCAGGCCTCGTTCCGGACAGTCGGCAGGCCCAGCTCCGCAAAGCGGGCGCGTCCCTGCTCGCGCAGATCCCGCATCCAGGTCAGAGCGGCGCCGGGCAGCTCGCCGCGCACGCGGTCGAATTGCTCGAGGAAGGGGACGGCGGTCGCCGGATCGGCGCCACGGGAGGAATAGGTCGTCGCCATGGCGTTACGCGGCCTCGTTCACGCCGAAGTCCCGGTAGCCGTTCTTCTCCAGCTCCAGCGCCAGCTCCTTGCCGCCGGAGCGCTGGATGCGGCCGTGGGCCAGCACATGGACATGGTCGGGCACGATGTAGTCGAGCAGGCGCTGGTAGTGGGTGATGACCAGCATGGAGCGCTCCGGCGACCGCAGGGCGTTGACGCCCTCGGCGACGATGCGCAGCGCGTCGATGTCGAGGCCGCTGTCGGTCTCGTCGAGGATGGCGAACCGCGGTTCCAGCACGGCCATCTGCAACGTCTCGTTGCGCTTCTTCTCGCCGCCGGAGAAGCCGACGTTGACCGCGCGCTTCAGCATCTCGTCGGTCATGTTCAGCGACTTGGTCTTCTCGCGCAGCAGCTTCAGGAACTGCATGGCGTCGAGCTCCTTTTCGCCGCGATACCTGCGCACGGCGTTGATCGCGGACTTCAGGAAGGTGGTGTTGGCGACGCCGGGAATCTCGACCGGATACTGGAAGGCGAGGAAGACGCCCTCGGCGGCCCGCTCCTCCGGCTCCATCGCCAGCAGGTCCTTGCCGAAGAAGGTGACGGAGCCCTCGGTGACCTCGTAGCCCTCGCGGCCGGCCAGGACGTAGGAGAGCGTGCTCTTGCCCGAGCCGTTCGGCCCCATGATGGCGTGCACCTCGCCCGGCCCGATCGTCAGGTCGATGCCCTTGAGGATCTCCTTGCCGTCCACCGTGGCGTGCAGGTTCTTGATTTCGATCATCGTGTCGTCCGTCCTATTCATCCACAGCGGCTGACGTCGCGTGCCGCGCCCGCCATTACCCCACGCTTCCCTCGAGGCTGATGCCGACCAGCTTCTGCGCCTCCACGGCGAACTCCATGGGGAGCTCCTTCAGGACCTCCTTGCAGAAGCCGTTGACGATCAGCGACACCGCGTCCTCCGCCGACAGGCCGCGCTGGCGGCAGTAGAAGAGCTGGTCCTCGCTGATCTTGGCCGTGGTCGCCTCGTGCTCGACGCGGGCGCTGCGGTTGCGGCTTTCGATGTAGGGCACCGTATGGGCGCCGCACTTGTCGCCGATCAGCAGACTGTCGCACTGCGTGTAGTTGCGCGCCCCCTCCGCCTTCGGCAGGATCTTGACCAGCCCGCGGTAGGTCTGCTGCGCCTTGCCGGCGGAAATTCCTTTCGAAACAATCGTCGAGCGGGTGTTCTTGCCAATGTGGATCATCTTGGTGCCGGTGTCGGCCTGCTGATGATTGTTGGTGATGGCGACCGAGTAGAACTCCCCAACCGAATTGTCGCCCTGCAGGATGCAGCTCGGATACTTCCAGGTGATGGCGGAGCCGGTCTCCACCTGCGTCCAGGAGATCTTGGAGTTGCGGCCGCGGCAGGCACCGCGCTTCGTCACGAAGTTGTAGATGCCGCCGACGCCGTCCTCGTTGCCCGGATACCAGTTCTGCACCGTCGAGTACTTGATCGTCGCGTCGTCCAGGGCGACCAGCTCGACCACCGCGGCGTGAAGCTGGTTCTCGTCGCGCTTGGGGGCCGTGCAGCCCTCCAGGTAGCTGACGTAGGCGCCCTCGTCGGCGATGATCAGCGTCCGCTCGAACTGGCCGGTGTTCGCCTGGTTGATGCGGAAGTAGGTCGACAGCTCCATCGGGCAGCGGACGCCCTTCGGCACGTAGACGAAGCTGCCGTCAGTGAAGACCGCCGAGTTCAGCGTCGCGAAGAAGTTGTCGGTGTAGGGGACGACGGAGCCCAGATACTTCTGGACCAGTTCCGGGCACTTGTGCACCGCCTCCGAGATCGAGCAGAAGATGATCCCCATCTCCTCCAGCTTCGCCTTGAAGGTGGTGGCGACGGAAACGCTGTCGAACACCGCGTCCACCGCGATGGCCGGGCTCTTCCCTTCCGACCCTTCGACGCCGGCCAGGATCTCCTGCTCGCGCAGGGGAATGCCCAGCTTCTCGTAGGTCTTCAGCAGTTCCGGATCAACCTCGTCGAGCGACTTCGGCCGCTCCTTCATCTTCGGGGCGGCGTAGTAGTGTGCATCCTGGTAGTCGATGGGCGGATAGTCCAGCTTGGCCCAGTGGGGCTCCTCCATCGACTGCCAGGCCTGGAACGCCCGCAGCCGCCATTCGAGAAGCCATTCCGGCTCCTCCTTCTTGGCGGAGATGAAGCGGATGATATCCTCGTTCAGGCCTTTCGGCGCCAGTTCGGCGTCGATGTCCGTCGTGAAGCCGTACTTGTACTTCTGCTCGGTGACGGCGCGGACCTGATCGATGGTTTCCGGCTGGGCGGCCATGCTGTACCTCGTCCCTCAGAAAATCGGTTAAACCACCGGACGCACGGCGGCCGGTTCCGGCGCCGGTGCGAACGGCAGGCCCTTCACGGGCGTCATCATGTCGGCGAGCGTCACCTGTTCCAGGGCGCCGCGGATCGCGGTGTTCACCTTCTCCCAGC
Organism: Azospirillum thermophilum; assembly: GCF_003130795.1. NCBI lineage: Bacteria > Pseudomonadati > Pseudomonadota > Alphaproteobacteria > Rhodospirillales > Azospirillaceae > Azospirillum > Azospirillum thermophilum. The sequence goes on along the minus strand of NZ_CP029356.1, from coordinate 830,676 downwards.
CGCCGCGCATCGGGCAGAGCCGCTCCACGCCGCACTGGCTTTCCGCACCGTCCACGCAGGCGGTCAGCGCGATGGGGCCGTCCAAAGCGGTGATGATTTCCGCGATCGATATTGCATCGGCGGTGCGGCTTATCGCATAACCACCCGAAGCCCCCCGGTGGGAGGTGGTAAGCCCTGCCGGGGTCAGCATCTTCATCAGCTTGGCGACGGTGGGGGCGGGCACGCCGGTGCGGTCGGCCAGAACGGTCACGGTGTGGACCGTGCCGGTGTGACGGGCCATCTCGCTCAGGACGACGATGGCGTAGTCGGTCAGCTTGCTAAGCCGGATCATGACGGGCCCGATGGGTGATCGCGATACAGGACCAAATTGGTACTGATTACGTGGGCGCCGCCGGGAATTTGTCAAGCGAAACCGTAGCCGCTTCCCCCCGGTTTTTGCTCGGATATCGTAGACCCGGCGTTTGGGCGGCGCTCTGCGGCTTTGCGACGCAGTATGTGTACAAAAGGAACGACCCCGCGCCGGGCTGGAGCGGGGTCGCGAGTGGCCTCGACATGAAGCCGGGGAGATCAACCGGGGAGGAAGCGCCGCCCGGCTGCTCAGCCGGGCTTGTTCGCCTCTTCCCGGGCCGCTTCGCCGACGGCGGCGACGGCGTCGCTCATTTCCTCCCTGGCGGTGGACACGGCGGCCTGGGCCACGCGGGTGCCGCGGTCGAGAGCCTCCATCGCCGCTTCCTTCGCGCGTTCCGTCGCCTGGTCGGCATAATCGCCGACCCAGCGGTTCTCATAGCGGGTGGAGGGCAGGCTGGCGGCGACGGCGGCGCCCAGCGCCACCCCCATCACGCCGGCGACCAGCGGGTGGTCATCCACCATGTCCCAGAACCCGCCCGACATGCTGCCGACCCAGCGCCCGGTCGAGTGCTGCATGCGCGACAGGCCGCCCCCGGCGGAGGACTGGCTGCGCCCGCCCCCCGACATCTGGCCCCCTGACATCTGGCTGCCCGGTATCTGGCCGGCCGACATGTGGTGACCGGCATCGTCGTCGTGGTGGCCGCCGCCGACCATGCCGGCCGCCCGGTCATAGGCGCTGCCGGCGGTATGCCGCACGCTCTCGGCCGCACCGTAGAAGGTCTCGCGGGCGTGGTGGGCGGCATCGCCCGCGCGGTCGCGCATACGGTGCATGGTGCTGCTGTGGGCGATGCGCCGGTCATAGCCGGTGCCCGACAGCGCCAGCCAGCCGAGCCCGATTCCCACCATGGCGAGCGGGATCGGGTTGCTGCGGACCACCTCCATCATCGAAGAGCCGGAGGATCGGCCGGAGGTCATCGGGGTCCTGCCCGAGGTGGTGTAGACATCCGGATCGTAGCCGAGGTCGTTGTCGTGGCTCCGAGAACCCGACGCGTCGTGCTTGCGGTTCATCGTGTGCTCCATGAGATGGCTGGGGGAGAACTGCGCGAAGCGCTGCCGGAGTGCGCCGACGGTGCCGTCGATGCGCGCCCGGCTGTCGCGGATCTCCCGCTCCAGCGCGTCGTAGGGGGGTGTCCCGTCCTTGTCGGTGTTGTCCTGGCCGGCCATGGCGCCGTCACCGGGCGAGCTGGGACTTGGCCCAGCGCTTGTCGTCGCGCAGCGTCCCGATGGTCCGGTTCGGCTGCAGGTTCTGCGGCTTCAGCCGGTTCTTGCCCATCATGGCGAGGATGCCGCCGATGGCGAGCACCACCACGCCGACGATCACCGCGGCGAGCCAGGGCGCCACGACGTTGGACAAGCCCAGAACCGCCGCCGCCAGCAGCACCAGGATGCCGGCGAAGGCGATGAACCCGCCGGCCGCGATATAGGCGACGCCGCCCGCCGCCTCCGTCGCCTTTTCCGTCAGCTCCGACTTGGCGAGTTCGATCTCGGCGCGGGCGAGGTTGGTGGTCTCCCGCGCGAGGTCGGCGAACAGGCCGGTGATCGGCCTGTCCTGCCGCGGGTCATAGTCGCGGTCTTCGGCGGCACTCATGGGAGCGTCCCCTGCGGCTTGGTGCCCACCGCCGGCCGGTCGGCGTCGGAGGTGCCGCCGGCCGGGGCGCCGGTTGCCGCCGGCTTGGCCGACGGGCCGTTGCCGGTGTTGGCGATCATGTCGGCGGCATCGCGGGTGCGGGCGGCCGTGGTCGCCGCGGTCGCGGTGTTCTGAGGCAGGCCGCTGGTGCCGGCCCCGGCGGTGCCGGTCGGGCCTCCGGGGCCGGTGGTGCTGCCGACCCCGGAGGCGCTGCCGCCGGCGGTCGGGGCGCTGCCCAGCGTGCGGGCCGGGGTATCGGATGCGGTGGGGGCGGCGCGCAACGGCATGCCGGTCGCCGGGCGCATGGTCCCGCTGATGCCGCCCGACCTCGTCTGGCCGCCGGGCGCTCCGGCGGTTTGGCCGACCCCACCGGTCATGCCCCCGCCCGCCGTGGTGCCGGATCGGCGCGGCGTGGTGCCGGATTCGGCGATGCCGCCGGCCATGGCACGGCTCGGAGTGCCGGAGAAGCCGCTGCTGCGGGCGTATCCGCGGCCATAGTCCTGGCTGCCGCCGCTCACGGTGCCGTAACCGGCGCGCTGGCTGCCGTAGCGGGCCTGCTCGCCGGAGCTCTTGATGAAGCGCGCGGCCAGGAAGCCGACCGCGAAGGCGGCGCCGAGGAACATCTCGGGCTGGCGGCGGGCAAAGCCCTCCACCCGATGGAGCATGTCGTCCATGGTGGCGTTGCGCAGCATGTCCGCCATGTCGTCCACCCGCTCGGCGGCCTGGACGGCGTACTGGGCGGCGACGCTGTTCTCGCGGTTCAACTCGTCGGCCGCCTTGTGCAGGGCGGCGGCGACGCTGCCGAGCTGGTCGGCGGCGCGGCCGGTCTGCTGTTCCAGCAGCCCGCGGATGCGGCCCTGCGCGCCGCCCAGCGTCTCCCGCCCGACGTCCATGGCGTGGTCGGCCGCCTCGCTGCCCATGCGGCCGAGCGTGCCGCCGACGCCGCCATCGCCGGTCCGGTCGCCGGTCTGGCCGGAGGCGCGGGAGGTGTTCTCGGTCTTGTTGCCGTCCTGGGACCGGCCGGTCGCCTCCGCCGTCTTGCGGTTCGGTCCGCCGGTGCCCGACGTTTCGCGGTCTGCCATCTGCTTTCCTCCTCGGGATTTGTCTGTTCCGCGGCGAGCGGCACTTCGCCGCGCGTGGCGGCGTCCGATATCGTCAAGGGAAACAGCGAGGCAGCCCCACGGTTCCGCGATGGGAATGCCGCCACGGATCGGCAACGCGCAGTTGCCGCAGCCGCCGAAGAACAGGCGACGGGGCTGCGGCGGAAATGGACAGTCGCCACGGACGTGCTAAACTTTGCCGTGCAGTCGCGGGCTGTCCTGGCCGGTAGGGCGGATACGGGGATGGGGGCTGGTCGATGAGCGGAATGTTCGGAGTGGTGGCGGACGGCCAATCGGGCCTGTTCCGCCTGCAGCAGGCCAGGAAGCCGTGGGAGAAGGAACTGGAGGGCACGACTGCCCGGAGCCAGCTTTCCCGCAAGGCGGACCGGGCGCAGGCGGCCGGGTTCTCGCTGTCTCCGGACCAGATGCGCGACCATGCCGCCGCCCTGACCGCGATGGAGGAGGCGAGGCGGGTCGGCGGGCCCAAGGCCGCCGCCGAGCAGCGGCTGGAGGAGGTGGAGCGCAAGATCGAGGAGTTGAAGCTCGCCATGCGCTTCGCCCATGGCGATCGCGAGAAGCTCGCCCAGCTCGCGCGGGAGGCGGCCATGCTGGCCCGCGAGGCGGGGAGGGCCGCGAAGGACTACGGGACCGGCATCGCCAACGCGGCCGAAATGGGCCTGCCCGGCGGAGCCTGGGCTCCCGGCTCGACCGAGATCACCCGCACGACCACCACCACCTCCCTGACCGTGCGCCAGACGGAGGTCGCGCTGTCGCTGACCGTCACCTCCGGCAGCACGCCCGCAGCCGGTGTCCTTGCGGCTGCCGGCGATGCGTCGGCGGACGCGATCCCGGCCGGAGCGGCCTCGGCCGACGCCGTCTCCGCCGATGCGGACCGGGCGGCGGCGGATGCGGAAGCAGATGCGGCGGCGGACGGCGACGGGGCCGGTCTCCTGCCGGAAGACCTGGCCGAGCTGGTGAACGGCGTCCTGTCCCACCTCGGAACCGGCGGGCTCAGCGGGGCGGGCCGGCATGACCGGCGCGCGCTGATGCAGCAGTTGATCGCCGACAACGACATGAAGCTGTCCCGCTTCCGCGAGGCCGACGGCTTCGCCCGCCGCGTCGAGGCCGTGCTCGGCACCGCCCGTACCGTCATCGGCGAAGCCAAGGCCGCCAACATGCTCGATGAACTGGAGGAGCGGCGCAAGGCGAGGCGGGAGGCGTTCAAGGGTTACGACAAGGTTCTGGAGGAGGCGCAGAAGTCGGTCGACGGGCTGCGGCAGGCTGCGTTCGGCTCGAGCCTTTCGGCCGAGGCCCTGTTGGCGGCGCCCGGTGGCAACGATGCGGGCGGGGAGGTGGCATTCGACGGGATGGGGGCCGCAGGAAGTGCTGCGGACACCGGCGGCGATCCCGGGACCGTTGTCGTCAACATGCTGGCCTGAAGCAGCCGGTTCGTGTCGGGAGAGGGAGCCGCCGCCACGCCGGCTTAAGCCGAACGGAACCCCAGCTTCGATTTTGTCGACGGTCCAGTCTTGACGAAAGCCGCGGCCAGTATTACTTTTTGTGGTGTGAGACGTAATGCTGAAAACGCATTTGCCTTACATCGCCGACCATCCTGACGGTTGATCGGATTAACGGCTGGACTTATAGCGGCACCGCTTACTCGACGGCTGTCATGCCGGTCGATGCAAGATGAAGAGGTTGCCCGTCCGGCTGAACGGCGGCGGAGCCAGACCCGGGTGGCTCCGCCGCCGATTGTTTTTGTGGACCCTTGTGAACCCTCGTGGCCCCAGGATCTATCCCCGTTCCCTTCCCGCAGGGGCGGTTCCCCGCGATCACGAATGCACGTGACATTCGCATTGCCTTTTCCGCGTACGAAACTCCAGTTGATGTCGCGCCATCCCTTGGGTGAACAGGGCCAGACAAGTCATTGGGATTTCGCGCGAAATCATCACAATCATAAACAAATTTTTGAACCAGTTTGGCAAAAAGGGGGTAGCTTGTGTGAGTTTAACGGGGCATTAACCAGACTGGACTGAGTTTGGGGTCACCGGAAGCGGGATGTGGCGGCGGTTCGCCCGAAAGCACTGACCGTTCACTCAACCACATTGCTTGAAAGGCCCGACCATGACCACGACGGGGGTCATCCGCGAAATGGCTGGGGCACGCGTCGGACGGAAGAACCGGATCGCGCGTGCGGGTCTGATGCTGGGCATGCTTCTGCTGGCCGGGTGCCCCAGCACCACGGTCACTCCCGTCGAAGGGTTGCCGACCACGGCCGCGCCGTCTCCGGCCAAGGTCGCCAAGGCCGTCCGTCCGAAGCCGAAGGTGAAGCCGATCCCGCCGCCCGCGTCCGACCAGGCGCAGATGGCCACGGTACCCGAAGGCACCGGGACCGGCACCACCTCGTATGATGGAACGGCGGTCGCAGCCGCAACCACGGCCCAGCCGGTCGCCGGAGCGATCCCGCCGGATGTGGTGCCTGCCAGCCCGCCTCCCAAACTCGACCCCAACACCCTGGTCGGTCTCGATCAGAGCCAAACCCGCCGCCTTCTCGGAATCCCCGCCTCGACGGAAGAGGCTCCACCCGCCAAGGTGTGGCGCTATACCAAGGGCGACTGCACGCTCAAGGTCTTCTTCTTCATGGACATGACGTCCACCCAGGACTTCCGAGCCCTCTCCTACGATATGAAGAGCAGCCAAAATGTCCCTGATCACGACAACCGATGCTTCGCCCAACTTGTCGCCCAAGCCGGGAATGTCCGCAATGACTGAGTCCACCATTGCCCGCATCGCCCTGGTCGACGACGACGACCTGTTCCGCGAATCCCTCAGCCTGAATCTGGCGGACGAGGGCTATGAGGTCGTGACCTTCGACCGCGGCGAACCCGCGCTGAACTTCTTCGCCGAAGGCGGAGCGGTGGATATCGTCCTGCTGGACTGGCGCATGCCGAAGATGGACGGCATCGACGTCCTGCGGCAGATGCGGGCGCGCGGCATCGAGGTGCCGGTGATCTTCCTGACCGTTCTGTCCGACCAGATTTATGAAGAGGCGGCGCTCGCCGGCGGCGCGCTGGACTTCGTCGAGAAGTCGCGCAGCCTGTCGATCCTGCTGAAGCGCATGCGCCTGATCCTCGACGGTACCAAGGGTGCCAACGAGGAGACCGATGCCTCTTCCGCCCAGAACACCTACACGCTGGGCGATCTGGAGCTCCGCCTGGAGAACAGCCGGGCGCTGTGGTCCGGCAAGCGGATCGACCTGACGCTGACCGAATTCAACATCGTGAAGCTGATGGCGACCCGTCCGGAGGAGGATGTCTCCTATCGCGAAATCTACGACCTCGTCCATGGCAAGGGCTTCGTCGCCGGCTATGGCCCGTCGGGCTACCGTGCCAACGTCCGCGCCTTCATCAAGCGCATCCGCCAGAAGTTCCGGGCGGTCGACGCCGAGTTCGACTGCATCGAGAACTACCCGGGCTTCGGATACCGCTGGGGCTGCGGCGCCGGTGAGCGGACGGGGAACGGCGAGGACATGAGCCGCGCCGGTGATGCCGACATGATGGACGACGACGTTGCGGCTGCCGACTGAGCATCGCTTACGGTGGCTGTGGCGCTCCCTGGCAAGCCGGCTGGCGCTGCTGTCCATCGTCTTCCTGACGGTTCCCGTCCTTCTCTACGACCAGTTCCGCCGCGCGGACGAGGCCACCCAGGTGCTGCTGCTGCAAGGCGCGCAGCGCCAGGGTGAGCTGATCGCCCGCGCGCTGGAGCCCGATCTGGCGACGGCGGACCGCTCGGCCCTGCCGGGGCTGGGCAAGGAGCTGGCCCGCTTCGCCGACGGCCGGACCCGGCTGAAGCTGCTGGTCCGACCGCGCAACATGACGGGGGGCGAGGGCTTCTTCTACGTCGCCTCCGCCCCGGCCGTGCCGAACGACGTCCTGGATGCCGAGCGGCGCCAGCTTCTGGAGCAGGGGGTTCTGTCGCGCCTCGGCGGCTCCTGCGCCGGCAATGCGCCGCTGGCGCTGCGCGTGCCGCGGGCAAGCTCGGACGAGGACGAGGGCGGCGAGGAGCTCGTCACCTCCGTCACTCCGATCAACACGGCCTTCGGCTGCTGGGCGCTGATCACCAGCCATACCACCGCCGGCTATCTGGAATCGGCGCTTGGCCGGCCGTACTGGCGCACGCCGGCGGTGCAGGCCGCGGCGATGGTCTATGTCGGCATGGCGGCCCTGGTGCTCGCGGTCCTGGCCGGCGTCTGGCGCAACCTGCGCCGCTTCGGCGAGCTTGCCCGCGAAATCGTCGGCGGCGACGGTGACGGCGACGGAAACCGCTCCTTCGCCAAGCGCAACACGGTTCCCGAACTGGCCGGCGTGGCGGAGGATTTCGACCGGCTGGTCGACACCCTGCGCGAAAGCGCCCGCGCCATGCGGCGCGCCGCCGAGGACAACGCCCACGCCTTCAAGACGCCGATCGCGGTGATCCGGCAGGCGGTGGAACCGCTGCGCCGCAGCCTGCCGCCCGACAACACCCGCAGCCAGCGGGCGCTGACGATGATCGAGAAGTCGGTGGACAAGCTGGACGGGCTCGTCTCCTCGACCCGGCGGATGGACGAGGCGGCGGCAGACCTGCTGGCCCCGCCGCGCCGCAAGGTCGACCTGTCGCGGCTGGTGGAGCGCATGGCCAGCGGCTACACCGGCCTGCTGGCGGAACGGCAGCTCCACATGCGCTCGCGCATCGAGTCCGGGCTGGTCGTCCGCGCCAGCGAGGACATCCTGGAGACGATCATCGAGAATGTGGTGGAGAATGCGGTCAGCTTCTCCCCCCGCGACGGGGCGGTCAGCGTCCGGCTGGCGCGCAACGGTCCCTGGGCCGAGCTGACGGTGGAGGACGAGGGGCCGGGCGTCGACCCGGCCAATCTCCCCCGCATCTTCGAACGTTACTTCTCGCAGCGGGAGCCCGGCCGCGGCATCCCGGAGGAGGAGGCGGCAGCCCAGCAGGCCGGCGCCACCCACTTCGGCATCGGCCTGTGGATCGTCCGCCGCAACATCGAGGCGTTCGGCGGACGGGTCCGGGCCGACAACCGGCCGACCGGCGGCTTCCGCATGACGGTCGCCCTGCCGGTCGCCGCCTGAGGCTCCGTCAGGCCTCCACGTCGTGCTGGGGCATCAGCGCATACTGCCCCAGCACACCGGGGACGGTCCGCATCCGCTCGCGCCAGTCCGCGACATGCGGGTACTTGGCGAGGTCGACCGCGGCCTCCTCCGCAAGGTCGATCCAGGGGAAGGCGAAGATGTCGGCGATGGTGACGCGGTCGCCATCGATCAGGTCGTGGTGGGAGAGATGCTCGTCGAACTGGGCCAGCCCGCTGGCCGCCGCGGCATCGATCCAGGGCAGTGCGTTCGCATCGCCGTTGAACTTGCGCAGCGCGCGGGCGCGCTGCACCGGCAGCAGCACGTCGGCGAGCCAGCTCAGCCATTCGGCGATGCGGCGCTTCTCGGACTCGTCCCGGCCGCCGAACCGGCCGGTCTTCTCCGCGAGGTAGGTCAGGATGACCGGGGATTCGGTGACGGAGACGCTGCCGTGCACCAGCGTCGGGACCCGGCCGAACCGGTTGATCGCGAGATAGTCCGGCGACTTCTGCTGACCGGTCCGCAGGTCGACGTGGCGATAGGTGAAGGGGATCCCGGCCATGTTGAAGAACAGGGCGATCCGGGTCGCCGGCTGCGAGTTGAAATGACCGTAAAGCGTATAGTCGGACATGGTGGCGCTCTGTCTCCCTGCCTCTGGGCGTCGCGGCGCGTGGCCGCCGTTGCAGCCAACCATGGCGAAAAGCCGTTCCCCTGCGCCAGCGCAAAAATCATGGGGCACCGTCCGGGCCGCCGGGCAGGTCCGCCCATGCCCCGGCGTGGCATCGGTCTACAAATGGTGACAATGGGTTACATTGACCGGTTAACGGGCTTTAAAGTAAAAGCGTCCTCAACTGGCGGCATCCGTGGAGGGCGGCTCCTTGCCCTTCCCCCCGTCCCTGGCGGCGTAACGCTGCGGAACTGCATGATGGACGTTGGCGAAATGGGCGCAGACGACAAGGCGCAGATCATCCTGGTGGTCGAAGACAATGTGCTGATGCGCAAGCTCTTCATCCGCTGCCTGGAGGAGGCGGGGTATTCGGTGGTCGAGGCGCAGGACGCACGCACCGTCATGGACCTGATGCGCGAGGTGCGGCCCGATCTGGTGGTGATGGACATCCTGATGCCCGACCTGTCGGGCATGGAACTGATCAAGCAGATCCGCGCCGACTCCGATCTCGCGCCGACTCCGGTGGTGGCGGTGACCAATCTGGCGACCCCGGCGGACAAGCGCCGGCTGGCCGATGCGGGGTTCACCGGTCATGTCTCCAAGCCGATCAAGCCGAAGGAGTTCCAAGGCTCCATCGCCGCATTTCTGAAGGCGGCGCCGACGCCGGCTCTTTGAAGGGGCCGCGGCGCAGGTCAGGCTTGTTGCGGTCCGCCTGACCGCTCCCGACGTTATAGACGCCGAAACGACATCCGGGACCGTGGCGTCGGCTGCGGCGACCAGAAGGGAAGGCAAAGGACATGGCGCGTTATCTTGTCACGGGCGGGTGCGGCTTCATCGGATCGCACCTGGTGGAGCGTCTGCTGGCGGCGGGACACGAGGTCCGGGTTCTGGACGACCTGTCCACCGGAAAGCGGGAGAATCTGCCGGACGGCGTTCCGGTGACGCTTGGCGACGTCGCCGATGCCGCGGCGGTCGAGGCGGCGATGCGGGGCGTCGACGGCTGCTTCCACCTTGCCGCGGTCGCGTCGGTCGACCGGTCGCGCGAGGCTTGGCTGGAGACTCATCATGCCAATCTGTCGGGCACCATCGCCGTGTTCGATGCGGCGCGCCGGGCGCGGTCGGGCGGGCCGGTTCCTGTCGTCTATGCCTCCTCCGCGGCGGTGTACGGCGACAACCCGGACATGCCGCTGACCGAGGATGCGGCGACCCGTCCGCTGTCGGCCTACGGCGCCGACAAGCTGGGCTGCGAGTTGCACGCCCGCGTGGCGGACGGGGTCCATGGCGTCCCGACCACCGGATTCCGCTTCTTCAACGTCTTCGGTCCGCGGCAGGATCCCAAGTCGCCCTATTCGGGCGTGATCTCCATCTTCGCCGGGCGCATCGTCAAGGGGCAGCCGATCACCATCAACGGCGACGGCGAACAGGTCCGCGACTTCGTCTATGTGAAGGATCTCGTCCGCTACCTGACGGCGGCGATGGACAAGCCGCAGGCCGGCGCCCCCGTCTACAATGTCTGCACCGGCATCCCGACCTCGGTGAACCGGCTGGCCGAGGTGCTGGCCGACATTTCCGGCCGGCCGCTCGACCGCAGCTATGGTCCTGGGCGGCCGGGCGACATCCGGGTGTCCATCGGCGATCCCTCGCGCCTCGTCGCCGCCTTCGGCATGGCGTGCGAGGTCTCGCTGGAGGACGGGTTGCGGGAAACGCTGGCGTGGCTCGCGTGACGGGACGGGAGGTCGCGATCGGGCGGCGCAGCGTGATCCGGGCCATGGCGGCCGGGTTGGCCGGTGCCGCCCTGCCGTCCGGCCGGGAGGCGGCGGCCGGCCCCCTGCGCTGGGCGGTCTACTATTCCGACAAGGAGCCGCCGCGCGCCTTCTCCCCCTATTCGCTGCTGGTGCTGGACAGCCGCTACCACCCGCCGCTGCAGCCCTTGAAGGACCGCGGCAAGACCCTGCTCGGCTACATCAGCCTGGGCGAGGTGGAGCAGCACCGCCCCTGGTTCGAGCGGGTGAAAGGCTGGGGCATCCTGGCCGACGAGAATCCCAACTGGCCCGGCAGCTTCTATGTCGACGTGCGCGACCGCCGCTGGGTCAAGCTGGTGATCGAGGAGTTGGTTCCGGCCCTGCTGCATGACGGCTTCAACGGCATCTTCCTCGATACCCTGGACAATCCGCCGCATCTGGAGCGCACGGACCCGGTGCGCTGGGCCGGCATGACGGAGGGGGCGTGGCGGCTGGTGCGGGGAATCCGGGCCAACTGGCCGCATATCCGCATCATGCAGAACCGCGCCTACGAGATCCTGCCGCAGACCGCCACGGCGATCAGCGACGCGCTGGGCGAGAGCGTCTATGCCGGCTGGGACTTCGCGGAGAAGAAGCCGCATATCCAGAGCGAGGAGGATTACCGGTTCCAGGTGGAGGCGCTGAAGGCCGCCCAGGGACTCAACCCCCGCCTTAACCTATTCTCGCTGGATTACTGGGACCCTGCCGACGCCGAGGGGATGCGCGCGATCTATGCCCGGCAGCGGGCGAACGGCTTTTCCCCCTATGTCGCGACGGTCGAACTGGACCGGCTGGTACCGGAGCCGTCGTGAGTCCTGTGCGCCGTCTCCTTCCGGTCCTGCTGCTGATCCTGTTCCCGGTCGCCCAGATGCTCCCGGCGCGGGCTGCCGAGGCGGTGGTGCAGCGGAGCGTCCTGGCGCTGGTCGACCTGCGGGAGGAGAAGACGATCCGCCTGTCGCGCATCCATACCATGGCGGAATTGCCGCTGAACCACCTCGGCCTGTCGGTGGTCTATTGGGATGTCGCGCAAGGCCTGCCGGACCCCGACCGCTATCGTGACCTGCGCGGCGTGATCACGTGGTTCGCCGGAGATCCCTTCGCCGATGCGCAGGACTATGTCCGCTGGATCGAGCAGGCGATGGACCGCGGGCTGAAGGTTGCCGTCCTGGGGCAGACCGGCGTCCGCCGTTCCCTCGACGGAACGCTGACGCCGCTGGCGGTGGTGAACCGCTTCTTCGGCCGGTTCGGGTTGCGCGACGATGACGGCTATTCCGACCTGACCTACAAGTCGCGGCCGGCGGTTTCGGACGGGCTCATCGGGTATGAGCGGCCATTGGCCGGGATGCCGCCGGGCTATCCGCTGCTGCGCAAGACCGATGGGCGCTTCACGTCGCACCTCGTCATGCGGCGCGGCGGCGACGCGGCGACCGACAGCCATCTGGTGGTGACCGGGCCGGCCGGCGGGCTGGTGGTGGAGGGCTATGCGCGCCACCACGACGCGGAGATGAACCGCCGCCAGTGGCTCATCGACCCCTTCGCCTTCTTCCGGGCGGCCTTCGCCACCGACGACCTGCCGAAGCCGGATGTCACCACCCTGTCGGGCCGCCGGATCTATTTCAGCCACATCGACGGCGACGGCTGGCGCAACCAGACGGAGGTGGCGCCCTTCAGCAAGACCAAGCTGTTGTCCGCCGACGTCGTCCGGATGGCGGCCATCGAGGCCTTTCCGGATCTGCCGGTATCGGTCGCCCCCATCGTCGGGGACCTCGACCCAGTCTGGAAGGGGACGCCGGAGGCGCTGGCATCGGCAAAGCGCCTGTTCGCCCTGCCGCAGGTGGAGCCGTCCAGCCACACCTGGACACATCCCTTCCAGTGGGCCTTCTTCAAGGACTACGATCCGGCGAAGGAGGCGGCCTTCCTGGACCGGGCCGACGACTACGGCGGTCCGCGGAGCCCGCTCGACCGGCTGATGGGCAGGAGCAAACGCGACACGACGGCGGAGGACGCCGGGGAAGTGGCGGACATCGGGCGCTATGCCATCCCGCGCGCCTATCTGCGCACTCCCTTCGACCTGGACCAGGAGATCGGCGGAGCGCTCGACTATTTCACCCGGCTGGCGCCGGTCGGCAAGCGGGCGACGCTGGTGCAGTGGCCGGGCGACACCTCGCCCTTCGAGGCGGCGGTGGCGGCGGTGCGCAAGGCCGGTGCGCGCAACATGAACGGCGGCGACGCGCGCTATGACGCGGACTATCCCTCCATCATCACGCTGCCGCCGATCGGCCTGCCGGTGGGGGCGGAGCGCCAGATCTATTCCGGCAACAGCAACGAGAACACCTACACCGACCTCTGGACCAACCGCTTCTTCGGCTTCCAGAACCTGATCAACACGGTGCGCAACAGCGACAGCCCGATCCGCCTGAAGCCCTTCAACATCTACTACCACATGTATTCCGGGCAGAAGGCGGCCAGCCTGAACGCGCTGCGCAGGAATCTCCAGGCCGCCCGCGAGGCGGAGATCGCCCCGGTCGCCGCCTCCGCCTACGCCGCCATCGCCGAGGGCTTCTACACCACCCGCTTCCGGGCGGAGGGGGAGCGGCGGTGGCGGATCCTGGACCGCGGGGCGCTGAATACGCTGCGCTTCGACCACGCCAGTTTCACGGCCGTCGATTTCGCACGGTCCAGCGGCGTTCTCGGGCAACGACGTTTCCAGGGCAGCCTCTACGTCTCCCTCGACCCGGTGGTGGCCGAACCGGTGGTGGCGCTGGAGGAGACCGAGCGGGCGGACCGCGACCCGCCGGCCACCGTGCCCTATCTGATCGAGGGGCGCTGGGCGCTCGCCGGTCTGGCCGCCGATGGGCCGGGAGGCGCTTTCCGGGTGGCCGCCCAGGGCTATGGCGACGGCACGCTCACCTGGCAGGTTCCTGTTTCCGGCCGCTGGCTGGTGACGGCGGAACGCAACGGCACCCGGGTGTGGCAGGGAGAGGCCGAGGCGGGTGCCGACGGCCGCCTGCCGGTGACGGTTGCGGCGCCCGCCGTCGAGCCTCTGCTCCTCCGTCTCCGCCCGGCGGGCCGCTGAGGGGAATGTCGGGCGATGCGCGCAAACCTCCTCGTGGTCCTGCTGGTGCTGCTGTTCGGCGTCGGGGTCAGCCTGCTGCTGGTGCCGCGCAGCGGAGAACTGGCGCTGCAGAAGTTCCGCGACCAGGACTATGCCTCCGCCCGGACGGAGTATGAGCGGCGAATGGAGAATGGCGACCGCTCCGCCGCCACGGTCATGCCGCTCACCCGCCTCTATCTGGCGGAGGGCGAAGTGGAGCGGGCGATCGCGCTGCTGGAGGATCACGTCGACCGTCATCCGGCGGATGTCGACGGGCGGGAACTGCTGGCCCGCCTCTATCAGGACGCCCAGCGTCAGGGCGACTATCTCGAAACCCTGCGTGAACTCGCCCGGCTGAAGCCCGGCGACGAGATCTACCGGGACCTGGCGGTCCTCGCCGGATTCCAGAACCGTCCGGACATCCAGGTCGAGGCGCTGACCCGCTACGCCGGACTGCGACCGGACGATGTGGAGATGCAGCAACTGCTGGCCGGGCTGCTCGCCGTCCGCGGGGACGGGCTGACGGCGCTCGACTGGCTGCTGAAGGCGGACGACCGGGCGGAGGGGCATATCGCGTCGGACAGCCGGGAGCTTCTGCTGAGCCTGCTGATCGATCTCAACCGCGAGGAGGAGGCCTTTCCCCGCCTGCAGCGATGGCTGGGGGAGAACCCCCGGGTGGACGAGGTGATCGGCCTTGCCAGCCAGCTTGCCGCCGCCGGGCGGCCGGACCTCGCCCTGCGGCTGGTCGAGCCGGCGCTTGCCACGCCGGACGCGCCGCTCGGGCTGCGGTTGACGGGGATCGACCTGCTCCTGGCCGCCGGCCGGACGGAGGAGGCGCAACAGCGCCTGCTGGCGCTGAGCGGGCCCGTGGAGGACGCAGTCCTCGGCCGGCTGGTGTCGCTGATGCTGAACGCCGGGCTGGAGCGGCCGGCCTTTGCCGCGGTGCAGGGGCGCGATCTGCGGCTGGTGCCGGACTGGGCGCTGGCCGGGCTGGCGGAGATGGCGTTCCGCGCCTGGGACCGTGCGCTTCTCGACCGCATGGCGGCGGAACTGGGCGACGGCTTCCTGGCCGACCGGCCCGTGCTGGCGGCCAACATCGCTCTCGGCCGCAACGACAAGGCTGCCGCAACGCGCTGGGCGGAGCGGGCGGTCGCTGACCCGGACCAGCCAATGCCTGATCGGCTCGCCGGACTCCGCCTGCTCGACCGGCTCGGCAGGAGGGCGGAGGCGATATCGGCCTTCGACCGGCTGGCGCTGGCCGGGACCGTGCCGGACGACCTTCTGGAGGAGTTGGCCGGACTGTTCGCCGATCTCGGCCGGGCGCCGCGAGGGCTGTCCTGGTTCGTGGAGCGGCGCAAGGCGTCGCCATCGGCGGCGGCCGAGCAGGGCTGGGCCCGGCTGGCTGCGCGGACCGGCGATCCGGCGGAGGTCCTGGCCTGGCTCGACCGGCAGCCAGGGCTGGATGAGGGAGTGCTGCAGGACATCGCGGCGGCGGCGGCGGAGCGGGGGGCGGCGGCCCTGGCCCTGACGGCGGCCGGGCGCGTGTTCGCGCAGTCGCCGACTCCGCGCAACCGCTTCGCGCTCGCCACGGCGCTGCTCTCGGCCAAGCGGCCGGACGAGGCGCTGCCACATCTGACGGCCTTGCTCCCGGCGGGCGGCGTGGAGGTGGAGACCGCCTATCTCGCCGCTCTCGACGCGCTCGGCCGGACGGAGGAGATGACCCGCTACCTCGGCGACAAGCTCGCCCGTGGCGGCCTGACCGGGGAGGAGGAACAGGCCATTGCCTTCGCCCTGCTCGACCGCAAGGCGTATAGGGCCGCCCTGCCGGTGCTGCGGGCGAGGGCGGAGCGGTTGGGCGGGGAGTGGCTGTTCGCCTATGCCGACGCCGCCCGCAAGGCCGGTGCCGTGGAGGAGCTGGCGAGTCTGCTGGAGGCGCAGCTTGCCGATCCCGCGCTCGACCCGGCGGGGCGGGAGCAGCGCGCCTTCCTGCTTCTGGAGGCCGGAGGGCCGGCCCGTGCCCTGCCGGTGCTGAAGCGCCTCGCCACCGGCTCGCTCAGCGGACCGTGGGATGGGCTCTACCGCGATGCCCTGACCAAGCTCGGCCGCAAGGCGGAGCTGCGGCAGTATCTCGTCGCCCGGGCCGGTGATGCCCGGTTGCCGGCGGCGGAACGGCGGTCGCTGGCCTTCCTTCTGCTGGAACAGGACGACAAGCCCGCGGCGGTTCGGGTGTTGCAGTCGCTGGCCGCGGGAAAGGGGGCGGAGAGCGACGAGTTCCGCCAGCTCGCCTATCTCTGGGGGCCGCGTCCGCCGGCGTCCGCGCTCGACTGGATCGAGGCGCAGGCGAAGGCGGCGGGCACGCCCGACGGGCAGGCCGCCTGGTATGCCAAGCTGGCGGAGCTCGGCGGCGCCCGCCGGGTGACCGAGACGCTGGCACAGGCGGCCGGCGCTCCGGCCCCGCTGAAGGCGCCGCTGATCGAGGCGCTCGCCGCCGAAGGCAAGGGCAGGGAACTGGCCGACGCCGTCCGTGCCGCAGCCGCGACCGAACGGGATCCCGACAGGCTGCGGCGCTACGCCCGGCTCGCCGCCCAGTCCCGCCAGCGCGGTGCCGCCGTCGAGGCCTGGAAGGCGCTGCTTGCCGCCCGGCCGGAGGATGCCGAGGCGTTGCGGCAACTCGGCATGCTTGCCTACGACGAGAACCGGCTGGAGGAGGCGGAGCGGTTCCTCCGCCGCTTCCTCGCCAAGGGAGCGGGAGACTATGAGGCGAACTATTTCCTGGGAGAGGCGCTGACCGCCCGCAAGCGCGGCGCCGAGGCCGCCCCCTTCTACAGGCGGGCGCTGGAGCAGATCGCCGCCCTGCCGGCGCGCGGCGACGCGGTGCTGCAGACTGAGGCGAATGTGCTGAACCGGCTCGGCCGGGTGGACGACGCGGTCGCCCTGTTCGAGCGGCTGCGCCGGCAGCGTCCGGCCGACCGCCAGTTGAAGGCCGACTACGCGTCGATGCTGATCGAAAATGGCCGGTTGCAGGAGGCGCGCCGTGTGCTCAGCGTTCCCTAAGCAGGTTTTCCGAACTCCGCCCACACACGGGCGGGCTCGGAAAACCTGCGAATCTCTGGGTTTGCAGGTTTCTGCGGGCCGGGCCATGTGTGGTCCGATCTGGAGAAACCTGCTTAGGGTCCTGCTCCTCGCCGCAGCGCTGACGCTCGCCACGCCGGCGGCGGCCCAGGCGCCGTCCGCCAGAATCGACCTTGCGCGTGATGCGGCGGGCGCTTCCCTGGCGTTGGGCTGGCCGGTTCCGGTGGTCACCGAGGTGCGGCAGGAGGGTCGGGAGCTGTCGCTGGCCTTCAGCCGCCCGCTCGGCACCCCACCGCTGGAGAGCATCCCGGAGCGGCTGCAGGGCTGGGTCGACAACGTCCTCTACGGCTATGACAGCCTGCTGCTGGTGCTGGCCGAGGGAGTGTCGGCGGAGGTCTTGCGGAACGGCAATGGCCTGCGCATCGCCTTCTCACCCGACCGCCGGTCCCGCCGCACGGAGGAGACCGAGGCTGCCGAGCGCGCCGCCCAGCGCCGCATCGACTACTTCACCGCCGTCACCCTGATGGACTCCGGAGAGGTGCGGCAGGCGCGCGGCCTCCTGGCCGGTCTGCTGGCCCGCGATCCGGCCGATGCCCAATCCACCGCCCTGCTGGCCCAGGCGGAGGAGCGGCTCGGCCGCTGGCGGCAGGCGATGCGGCTCTATGATCGCGGGCTGGAGCTGACGCCGGACGAGCCGTCGCTGGTGGCGGGCAAGGCCCGGCTGCTCCATGATCGGGGCGACCGGCTGCAGGTCGACCACGACCTGTTCCGGGTGCGCAACGCCGACGTCCAGCGCGTGACCAGGATCAGCGGCGTGACAGACCTCGGCCGGGCCATCGGCGGAGCGGGCAGCAGCCTGCTCTATTCGCTGGAGGACCGGCAGGTCGACGTGGACGTCGTGCAGCGGCTGGACGGCGCTCCGGCGCCCTTACACGGCAGCCGGCGGCGGGCCGAGCTGACGCTGCTGCACGACTGGCCGGAACTGGAGCAGTCGCGCGTGTCGCTGTTCCTGGCACGCGGCACCGCCGGCGCCGGCTACAGCCATGGCTGGCGCCATGAGGATTCGGAGACGCGGACCGGGATCGCCTGGAACGAGCCCAGCTTCGCCTTCCTGGAGGGGCTGGTCGGCGGCGGCCGGCGCGACCGGCTGTTCCTCCAGCATGAGGAGAGGCTGTCGCCCCGCTGGATCGTCACCGTGGGCGCCGGCTACAACCGGTACGGCCTTGCCGGGGCACGTGATCTGGCGCGCTCGGCGACGGTCGAGGGCTCGGTGCGCTACATCCTGAACCAGGAGGGCCCTCTGGCCAGCGTCGCCTATCTGCTGGATGCCGAGTATGTCGGGCGCCGGGCCGAGCGTCTGAACGACCAGGGCGCCGCCTTCGCCCCGCTGCCCGCCGCGACGCGGGAGGTGCATGGGCTGCAGATCGCCATCGACGACCAGTTGACCGACTATGTCCGCTATGCTGTCCAACTCGGCTACGCCTATGACCGTCGCGGCAAGAGCGGTCCGCAGGGCGCCGTCAGCCTGGGCTGGGAGCCGAACGACAATCTGGAGGTCGGTCTGCGGGCCAGCCATGCGCAGTCGACAGCGCGCGGTACGGCGAACGCGGTCGATGCGGCCGGCGGCTATCTGATCTGGCGCTATTAATCACCCGGTATGGATCTCAGGGGTAAGAGGAACGCGATGGCATCGGTGGAGCGGGATTACGGCATGCGCAAGACGGCTGGAGGGACGGTACGGGGGCTGGCCTTGGCGGCGGTGCTGGGGGCGACGCTGGCGGGCTGCAGCTATGGCCGGGTGAACAGTCGCGACTATGCCCAGCCCACGGCGGCGCAGGCCCTGCCGGCCGGCTCGACCATCGCCGTGCTGCCCTTCGAGAATCTCACCAACCACGCCAATGCCGGCCTGGTCGCCGGCGATCTCGTCTCGACCGAGCTCTACACCCTCGGCCTGTTCCGGGTAAGCGAGGCCAGCCGGGTACGCAATCATCTGGCGTCCGCCAAGCTGGACGCCGAGAAGCTGAGCGACGGCGCCACCGCCCAGGAGATCGGGCGAGCGCTGGGGGTGGATGCGGTGCTGGTCGGCAGCGTGTCGGAGTACGGCTACCAGCATGGGCTGCGGGAAGAGCCGGTGGTCGGGTTGAACGCGCGGATCGTCTCCACCCGGGACGGCGCGGTGCTCTGGGCCTCCAGCCAGTCGGAGGCCGGGCGCGGCTACTTCAGCCGCGACAGCGTCAACAATGTGGCCCAGCGCGTGGTGACGCGGATGCTGAGCGGCCTGAAGGATGGGTTCTCACCCGCGGTTTCCGAATCCGCACGGCCGGCGGCCGGCGGTTGACGGGACGCCGTCCATGACCGCCGCCAGCGACGACCGGACCGATGCCGGACCACGGCGATTCCTGGGATTCCGCCGGGTCGCGCTGGTGGAGCTCGTGCTGTTCTTCGCGGTGGCCCTCGGGCTGGATCTGACGGTCGGCGACGGCCTGCGCTTCGACGGGGTGCAGCCGCATCCCTTCTGGATTCCCGTGCTGCTGCTGGCCATCCAGTACGGGACGGGCGAAGGCGTTCTGGCGGCGCTCGTCGCCTCGGTCGCGCTGCGGCTCGGCAACATGCCGGAGCAGCCCATCAGCCAGGACCTCTACCAGTATCTCTTCGCCCTCAGCCGGGAGCCGATCCTGTGGCTGGTCAGTGCCGTGCTGTTCGGCGAACTGCGCATGCGGCAAATCCGCGAGCGGGACGGGCTGCGCGCCGACCTGGACCTCGCCCGGGCCGAGGCCGAGGCGATCACGCGGTCCTACCGGCAACTGAAATCGGTGAAGGAGAATCTGGAGACGCGGGTGGCCGGCCAGCTCCGCACCGTCTTCACCCTCTATCAGGCGGCGAAGTCGATCGACCGGCTGGACGAGGGGGAGGTCATGCTGGGCGTTGCCGACCTGATCCGCACCGTCATGAAGCCGGACAAGTTCTCGCTGTTCCTGCTGAACAACGGACTTCTGGAATCGGTGACCAACGAGGGCTGGGACGACGAGAACGACAGCTATTCCCGCTGGTTCGACCACAGCCATGCCCTGTTCGAGACCGTCGTCGGGCGCCAGCGGCTGATCTGCGTCGCCCGTGACGAGGACGAGCGCATCATGGCCGGGGAGGGGGTGCTGGCCGGGCCGCTGGTCAGCAGCGACACCGGCGAGGTCGTCGGCATGGTGAAGATCGAAAGCCTGGGGTTCACAGACCTCAGCGTGAACACGGTCGAGAATTTCCGCATCCTGTGCGAATGGATCGGCACGGCGCTCGCCAAGGCCAAGCGGTATCGCGAGGTGAACGAGCAACGGTTGTTCACCGACGACGAGCTTTATTCCTCCACCTTCATCGGCCGTCAGGCGGAGTTCCTGGCCCGGCTTGGCCGTCGCATGGGATTCGAGACGACCTCCATCACCATCCGGCCGGGCGGCCTGTCCCGGTTGAGCGCCGCCCAGCGCGCGGAGCTGGCGTCCGCCATCGGGCGCGCCGTGCGCGACGGGCTGCGCGACACCGATCTCGCCTGCGATTTCGGACAGCATGGCGCGGTGTTCGGCGTCGTGCTGACCGGCACGCCGCTCGCCGGCGCGCGGCTGGTCGCGGCGAAGCTGGAGGCGGCGGTGCGGGAGGCTCTGCCGCCGGCCTTGTCCGCCATTCCCATCACCTTCGCCACCGAAAGGGTCGAGGTGCGGGAGTGACGAGCAACGATCTGCCGGACGAGGTTTCCCCCGGCGGCACGCTGGAGACCGTGGCCGTAGGGCTGATCGCCGGGGCGACGGAGGCCGCCGCGGTCATGCTGGCCTATGCCTGGCCGGGTCATGGCGCGGCAGGGGCGACCGCACTGCATGTTCTGACCGTCGCCGGCATCGTACTGTGGGTACGGCGGCGGGCGAGGCGGGACCTGGATCTCCGGATGCCCGGGCTGCTGCTGGTGACGACGCCGGTCCTGGGACCCGTAGGGCCGGCCTGCACGCTTGCCACCGTCCTGATGCACGCGCTGTTCCGCCGCTATGCGACGGGCTTCCACGAATGGTACCTGTCGCTGTTTCCGGAAAGCGAGGTCGAGCCGGCGCAGGAACTCTACGAACTGATCGTCTCCGGCCGCGAGGTGGCCCATCTGGCGGCGGGGGAGTCCTTCACCGACGTGATGTCGGTCGGGTCGCCCCAGCAGAAGCAGGCGGTCATCGCGCTGGTCGCCCGCCACTTCCGCCCGGCCTTCACGCCCGCGCTGAAGGCCGGGCTCGCCGATGCCGACCCGTCGGTCCGCGTCCAGGCCGCCACCGCCACGGCGCGGGTGGAGCACGAGTTCAACGAGCGATGGCTGGAGCTGGAGGCGGCGGTGCAGGCGAACCCCGATGCGGTCGCCACGCGTCATGCTTTGGCACGGCATCTCGACGATTACGCGTTCTGCGGGTTGCTCGATTCCAACCGGGAGGCCGAAATCCGGGACAAGGCCCTGGACGGCTATCGCCGCTGCCTCGAGCGGACGCCCGACGATGACGACATCCGCCACGATCTCGGCCGGTTGCTGCTGCGCTGCGGCCATGCAAGGGAGGCGGCAGGGGTGCTCGAACCGCTGGTGGACCGGGCGAAGGATCGGCGGATTCTCTACTGGTACGCCGAGAGCCTGTTCCGGCTCGGCCGCTATGCCGAGCTTCGCGCCCTGCCGCAGCACCGTCCCGATCTGCTCGGCCGGGTGGATGAACTGCCGGACGCCCTGCGGGACGTGTTCGCCCTGTGGTCCGGCGATGCTCCCTGGCTCGACAAGCGGGAGGCGGCATGACCGGTCAGCGTCCCTCCGCCCCCTCGGCTCCGCCGGCCGATGTCTGCCTGCTGATGGAAGGCTCCTACCCCTATGTCGCGGGAGGCGTCTCGACCTGGACGCATGATCTGATCAGGGCTCATGGCGACCTCGGCTTTCACGTCGTCGCCCTGGTCGCCGACCGCAACGATCGCCGGCCGGCATACGAGTTGCCGCCGAACGTCACCGGATTGACCCACGTCTTCCTGCAGGACCCCGACCCCGGCTGGCTCTGGCTGCCCGGCGCGCGGCGGCTGGTCGATGCGCTGGAGGCTCCGCTGACCCGGCTGCAGCAGCAGGGCGGTCTTGAGGAGATCGCGGAGATCGTGCGGTTGATCGCATCCCGGCGCGGCCGGGCAGGCAGGCGCATCCTGCTGAACTCTGAAGAGGCCTTTCGCATGGTGGTGCGGATGTGCCGCCGCTCGCTGCCCGATGCCAGCTTCCTCGAGTATTTCTGGGGAACCCGCGCCCTGATGAGCGGGCTGTTCGCCACCATGCTGGCGCCGATGCCCAGAGCCAAAGTGTATCATGCTATTTCAACGGGTTATGCCGGTTTGTTCGCAGCCCGCGCGAAGCTGGAG
This sequence comes from Azospirillum thermophilum, assembly GCF_003130795.1. Lineage (NCBI taxonomy): Bacteria > Pseudomonadati > Pseudomonadota > Alphaproteobacteria > Rhodospirillales > Azospirillaceae > Azospirillum > Azospirillum thermophilum. The sequence continues at coordinate 808,407 of NZ_CP029356.1, read as the reverse complement.
ACCGGTCGTCCGGCGCTGCTGACCGAGCATGGCATCTACACCAACGAGCGCCGGATCGAGATCCTCATGGCCGAATGGCTGTTCGAGGGAGGCGACAACTCGCTGGCCGTGGAAAAGAAAAAGCGTGATTTGAGAGACCTTTGGCTGGATACCTTCGCGAGCTACTCGAAGGCATGCTACGACGCCTGCGACGGCATCTACACCCTCTACGGCGGCAACCAGGAATTCCAGCGGCGCCAGGGTGCCGACCCCGCAAAGCTGAAGATCGTCCCCAACGGCATTGACTATGCAGGATATTCGAAGGTTACACGCGACGGTTCCGACCGGCCGCCGACCATCGCGCTGATCGGCCGCGTCGTTCCGATCAAGGACGTGAAGACCTACATCCGGACGGCCGCCATCCTGCGCGAGGAGATCCCGGATCTGAAGGCGATGATCCTTGGCCCGCTGGAGGAGGATCCCGGCTATGTCGAGGAATGCCGGACCATCGTGAAGCATCTCGGGCTGGAGGAGACGGTCATCTTTGCCGGGCGGGTGAAGCTGACCGACTGGCTGGGCCGGATCGACGCCGTTGCGCTGACCAGCGTCAGCGAGGCGCAGCCGCTGGTGATCCTGGAGGCCGGGGCGTCGGGTGTGCCGACCGTCGCGACCGACGTCGGCTCCTGCGCCGAGCTGATCCTCGGCCGGCCGGACGAGAACCCGCCGCTTGGCCCCGGGGGGGCGATCACCCCGTTGGCGAGCCCGCTGGACACCGCGCGGGAACTGCGCGCCCTGCTTCTCGACCGCCCCTGGCGCGAGCGCTGTGCCGAAGCCATCCGCCAGCGGGTCGCCCGCTATTACGACAAGGTGGAGATCGACCGCATCTACCGCGCCATCTATGACGAGCACATCGCCATGCCCGACCGCCCGATCCTGGCCGGCCGCACCATGTCGGCCGGGGCGGCCTGAACATGGCCGGAATCGGATTCGCCCTGCGCAAGCTGGCCCGGCGGGACGACCTGCTGGGCATCCTGCAGGGATACGCCCATTCGGCCTTCATCACCTCCGGCCCCTGGATGTTCACCATCCTGGCGCTCGCCGCGATCAACCTGATCGGCGGCGATCTGGTCGGGGCGGAGGAACTGAGGCGCTTCCGCGTCGTCATCATCTACAATTTCTGCTTCTCCGCCGTGCTGACCGGGCCGCTGGTGATGGTCGCCACGCGCTATCTGGCGGACGCCATCTACGCCCGTCAGGTGGACGTGGCGCCGGGCATGCTTTTGGCGACGCTCGGCCTCTCCTACGGGGCCTCGATGCTGACGGCCGGGCCGTTCTATCTGCTGTTCAGCGGCCTGCCGGTGGCGATGATGGCCGGCGGGCTGGTGAATTTCCTGCTGGTCGGCGGCATCTGGGTGGTGTCGATCTTCCTGTCGGCACTGAAGGATTATGTGGCGGTGACGGTGGCCTTCGCGGCCGGCATGGCGATCGGCCTGGTCGCGGCGGCCGTGCTCGGGGCGTGGACCGGGCCGGCGGGAATGGTCTTCGGATTCTCGCTCGGGCTTGCCGTGATCCAGTTCGGACTGATCGCCCGGGTGTTCGCCGAGTATCCCTACCGTGTATCCAGGCTGTTCGCTTTCCTCGACTATTTCCGCCGCTATTGGGACCTCGCGCTGATCGGACTGACGGCCAATCTGGCCGTCTGGTCGGACAAGTGGATCATGTGGTTCTGTCCGGAACGCGAGGTCGTCAGCGGTGCGATGGTGATCTACTCGGCCTACGACAGCGCCATGTTCGTGGCCTATCTTACCATCCTGCCGGCTCTGACCCTGTTCACCGTCAACATCGAGACGCGGTTCTTCGAGCGCTACCAGGCTTTCTACCGCGATATCCAGAGTCACGCGACCTACGACCAGATCGCCCGGAACCACCGGGACATCGTGGCGGCCCTGATGGAAAGCGCCCGCAACCTGATCATCCTGCAGGGGGCCGTCTCCGCCGTCAGCATCTTCCTGGCGCCGGGAATCGTCGGGGCGCTCGGCCTGCAGTATCAGCAGATCGGCATGTTCCGCTTCGGCGCGCTCGGCGCCTTCTTCCAGGTGCTGTTCCTGTTCTGCACGGTGATCCTCGCCTACTTCGACTTGCGACGCCGCAATCTCGCCGTCCAGGTGCTGTATCTGTTTCTGAATGCCGGCTTCACCCTGGCCTTCAGCGACCTGGGCTTCGCCTGGTACGGCTATGGCTATTTCCTGGCCTCGCTCATCGCCTTCGCCGTCGCCTATCTGATGGTGGCGGATGCCGTGCGGCGACTGCCATATTTTGCCTTCGTCGCCAACAACCCGTCGGTGCGCTGACGCCCCAGGGGTGTCAGGATGGCCGGAGGAACGGAGGCAGATGGTGGACCGGCGTCTTCGGAGATTCCTGGTCGGGCTGGCCACGGCGACCGTGCTGGCGCCGCAGGGGCCGGCGCGGTCGGCCGACGTGCTGGGGGTGGAGCGCACCTCTCCCGACCATCTTCGTGCACCGTTCCGCACCTATGCACCGCAGGAGTCGCTTCCCTGGCGCCCGCGGCGCACGGAGAGTCAAGCCGTCTACAGCCTGCCGATGGGGCTGGAAGGCATGGCGACCATCGACCATACGCTGTCCCGTCTGTGTCAGCGCGGTGCCTTCGGGCAGAAGATCGACGGATACTACTGGGCCGCCACGCCGAAGCGGCGGTACGGCGTCGCCTTCTCCGGCGGGGCCAACCTGGACGATCCGCAAAAGCAGGCGAAGCCCGGCAAGACCTACTTCTTCCATGGCCAGGACAGCCGATGCGTCGTCTATGTCGGCGATCAGGCGAAGCTGATGCCGCACTATATCGGGCCATAGGCCCGGGCCTCTCCAAGCGCGGGGAGCGGAAGCGGCATCGGCGGTGTTGAACGGGGACCATCAACCATCCGGGACGGTTCCCATGAGAGGATTCCTGTTCGCCACCGTATCCGTCGCCGCGGTGGCTCTCGGCGCCGGGGCGCTGATGCGACGGCGCCGGCCGGTGGAAGATCGCCGCAGCCACCGCGTGCCGCCCGGTCCCGGCGCCTGGGCTCCGGCCCGTTCGGCGGCACTCGCTCTGCCGCCGGTCTCCCGATCGGGGATGGTGCAGGTGCGGACGGGACAGGTCGGGAACGGCCTGTCGCAGCACGACATCCACGAGCTGACGCGCAACTTCCTGCTCTATTACATCGTGCCGATGTGGCTGGCGGCCGGGCTGGCCGACTGGTACTGCCACCGTGCGACCCATATCGAGGAAACGACCGGCACCAAGGAGACGCTGCTGCATCTCGCGCAGTTGACCGAAATGGGCATCCCGACGCTGGCCGCGCTGTTCCTGGAGATCAATCCGCCGGTCCTGGCGCTGATGGCCGGTTCCTTCCTGGTGCACGAGGCAACGGCGCTGTGGGACGTCAGCTATGCCGTCAGCCGGCGCGACGTCACGCCGATCGAGCAGCACGTGCACAGTTTTCTCGAAATGCTGCCGCTGATGGGGCTGTCCTTCATCGGCCTGCTGCACTGGCCGCAGGTGAAGGCGATGGTCGGCGCCGGAGACCAGCCGGCCGACTGGAGCCTCCGCCTGAAGAGCGACCGGGACAAGTTGCCGATGGGTTACATCGTCACGCTGCTCGGCACCATCGCGGCGCTGGAACTGTCGCCCTACATGGAGGAGCTGTGGCGCGACTGGAACGCCTGGCCGGGCCGCCTCGTCCCGCCGGAGGCGGAGGCCATCCAGGCCCGGCGGCAGGAGCACGAGTGGGCTCTGTGATCCTGGCCGGCGGGTTGGGCGGCGCCCTTCTCCCGTTGCCGGGGGAAGGGCGTGAGCCCCGGGCCTATCTGGCAAGGAACTTGGTGATGGTGTCGCCGGCCTTGGCGATGTTGGCCACCCCGTCGAGATGGCCGAGCGTGCTGGTGATGGAGTCCGTGTACTCCACCGCCACGCCCTGCTTCTCCAGCCGTTCCTTCAGGGGGCGCATGGCGCGCTCCGGCGGGAAGACGAGGTCGTCGTCCGACGGGATCAGCAGCACCGGAACCTTGATCTTGGCGAGGCCGTCTTCCAGAGAGTTGCCGTTGCCGGTCACGAAGGTCTGGCTGGCCTTGACGAGATAGAGGAAGTGGTTGGCGTCGCTGACGGCGGCACGGGCGGCGGCGGCCTTGTCCAGCCATGCCTCTATGGCGAACTGGTTGTTCATCGCGGCGCGCGGGTCCTTGCCTTCCTCGGCCCATTTGCGGCCGAAGGCGGCGTCGGCCCACTTCCAATGGCGGGCGTGCAGCGTGACGACCTTCAGCGCCTCGGTCAGGCCCGCCTTGGGCTCCGCCTTGCCATAATAGTCGCCGTTGTTCCAGTTCGGGTCGACCTTGATGGGAGCCGCCCACAGGTTCAGCCAGCCGATCAGGAAGGGATCGGCTTCCGGTCCGCCGATGACGGCGACGACCCGCTTGACCATGTCGGGGTAGGAAGCGGCCCACTCCAGCGCCTGCAGCGAGCCCATGGACCCACCCATCACCGCCTGCAGTGACTTGATGCCGAGGCTGTCGAGCAGGGCCTTCTGGACATTCACGAAGTCGCGGATGGTGACGACCGGGAAGCTCATGCCGTAGGGCTTGCCGGTGTCGGGGTTGATGCTGGCGGGACCGGTGGTGACGACCGTCGGGTCCTTGGCCGACAGGTTCACCAGCGTGTCCGAACTGATGATGAAGTACTTGTCGGTGTCCAGCGGCTTGCCCGGACCGACGATCGAATCCCAATAGCCGGGTGCGGCGTCGTCCGCCTTGTACTTTCCGGCGGCATGGCTGGTTCCGCTGAAGAAATGGGCGACCAGGATGACGTTGTCCTTCGCCTCGTTCAGCTTGCCGTAGCTTTCCCAGCCGATGCGGACGTTCTTGATCGTTCCGCCGCCGGTGGTGGTGTAGGACGGCATCTCGAAGACCTTCTTCTCGACAAGCCCGTCCAGGGCCAGCGCCGGGCTGGCCGCCACCGCCCCCATGGTCCCAAGGGAAAGGACGGCCGCTGCGGCCAGACGGCCGAGGCGGCTAGACACTCCGCGCATGATGTTCCCCCCGATTGTTCTATGCGCGGACAGTGTACGGCTCGTCCGCCCCCTGTCCAGCGGCACGGCGTGCCCCTTACGGATGGCCCCCGGCCCTCAACCGAGACGGACGGCCGTGCCGTTGACCGACACCATCAGCATCCCGTTTTCCTTGCCGAGCACTTCATAGTCGACGTCGACACCGATCACTGCATCGGCGCCCAGCGCCTGGGCCGCCGCGGTGAGGTCGGCGAAGGCCGCTTCGCGTGCGTCGCGCAGGGCGCTCTGATAGCCGCCGGCCCGGCCACCGACGATGTCGCGGATCGAGGAGAACATGTCGCGGAACACATTGACGCCGAGAATCGCCTCCCCGGCGACCATGCCGAGATACTGGGTGACCCGGCGGCCTTCGATCGAGTCGGTGGTCGTGATGATCATGACGGTTGCCTCCACGCTTGCGGAAGCTTGTACATGGCCGGGACGGGAGGTGGTTCAAGCCCCCCTCCCGCCCAGCCCGCTACTGCGAAATCGCATGAGATCCGTGTCGAATGCGCGTCAGATGCGATGAACCCATGCACGTTCCGTCAACGTTCTCCTATCATGGTGCGGGCGGCAATCCGGAGCGACCGTCCGGGCCGAGCGGAGAGGCATCATGGACGATACGCGGCGGGCGCTACTGCGCTGGATGACCGGGGTGATGGAGGCGCATGGCTGGAGCGCCGGCGCCTGGGCCCGGATGGCCGGCGTCACCGCCACCAACCTCACGCGGTTCCTGCGCGATCCCGTCTTCGGCAGCCTGCCGAGCGCCGATACCCTGGGCAGGCTCGCCCGCATCGCCGGGTCTGAGCCGCGCTTCCTGGACGACGGTCCCTGTCCGCCGGTCGGACGGGTGCCCGTGCTCGACAATGATCAGGTGCACCGTTTCCTGGAGCTTGGCCGCCGTGCCGGCGAGGCGTTCCTGGCCGGACTGCTGCGCGACGGGGCAGAGACGGTGGCGGTCGCAGCACGGGCCTCCCGCCGCGCCTTCGCGCTGCGCATCGCCTCGCGCAGCCTGAACGCCGCCGGTGTCCTGCCGCAGGACCGGGTGGTGGTGGAGCCGACCGACGTCGTGACGCCGCAGGTGGGGGACGTGGTCGTGACGGTGGGGGACGGCTCGGTCTGCGGCTACCGCTTCCATCCGCCGCAGCTTCTTCCGGTGTCCACCGATCCCGATTGCCATCCGACGCTGATCGAGCGTGCCGTCGTCGCCGGAGTGGCGGTGCATGTGGTGCGGGCGCTGCGGGGCTCATAGATGCATTTTAGGAAAACCTCGGCTGTTTCTCAGATTAGTACCTGTATACACTCAAGTATAGTCTTGAAAAATCCGCCCAGATTTCCTGAGTGTGTCGTGAACTGATCGCCTGAACCGGCAGCCGCTTTCATGGGTGTCTTCGCTGCTTCTGACGCTTTAGCGGCAGCGGATGCTGCGCGACCTTATGGTTGCGCTCAAGGTTCTCTTTTTGTTCTTGAATCATGCGTGTTCGCAGCCCATATTCAGGGTCCAGCCGCTTTGTGTCGCTGGTTAGGCTGCGAAAGCGCAGCGAGCTTGTGGGAACGCACTGAAACAACCGGGGACGGCAGCGGGCTCAGATGGCGATTTCGGACGCGCAACGTGCCCTGCGGGCGGGGCGGATCGGGTCTTCGGACGCCACCCGCATCATGGCCGGCGACTGGGTGACGCTGTGGCGCGAGAAGACCGGACGGGCGGACGCGGCAAACCTCGATTATGTGGCGGCGGTGCAGATCGGGATCGCGACCGAGCCCCTGCACCCCCGTTTCGTGGAGCGGGCCACCGGCCGGCCCTGCATCGCGGCGGACCGGACCTACGTCCATCCGGCGCATGACTGGATGGTGGCCCATCCCGACTTCCTGACCTGGGGGACGGATGATGTGGTCGCTCCCGATGTGGTTGTCGAGGCGAAGTTCACCGGCGGGTTCCAGGCCGATGCCGACCTCGCCCGCCGCTACCATTGGCAGCTCCAGCACCAGCTCGCGGTGATGGGGCTGCGGCTGGGGCTGCTGTCGATCCTGCGGCCGACCGGGCATTCGCTGGTTCGGGTCGAGCGGGCGGAGGGCGACGTCGACCGGCTGGTCGAGACGCTGTCGGCCTTCTGGTGGCACGTCGTCAACGATGTGGAACCGAGCGATCCGCTGCCGCTCGACGCTCCGCGCTACGAGACGCGGCGGGTGGTGGACATGGCGCGGCATAACCGCTTCGCCAGCCTGGCGGCCCTGCTGATGGACCAGCGGGATGCCGCCCTGGCGGTGAGGGAGGCGGAGCAGGCGCTGAAGGGGTTGATGCCCGACGATGCGCGCGTTGCCTTCGTCGCCGGCGACGGGCCGGGGCAGGGCGTATGGCTGTCGCGGGATCGCGAGGGGCGTCTCAGCCTGCGCTACGGGCAGCCGCCGCGGCGGGCGCTGCAGGATGCCGAGGATTGGGCGCCGGCGCACGCCGAGCTTTGCGCTGACCTCAGCCTGGAGGCGGTTCTCGCCTCCGGTTGGGGTGAGGGGAGAGCTGAAACGATCGAGGAAAGAGGACCCGACCGATGGGACGAATGAGCAAGAGCGACACCGTTGTTCCGGACACCGAGACGGTGGAGACCCCCACCTCTCCGGCCGCTTCTGCGAAGACCGCCTCCAGCAAGACCGAGAGCGGCAAGGCGACCGCCCAGCCCGAGCCCGAGACGCGGCGCATCGACACCATGTTCCTGTGGAACCGGCTGAAGCGGACGGACCCCAAGGCGACCAAGCCCTTCACCCGCTCCGGCGGTTTCCGCGGCACCCAGATCGACCCGACCTGGCGGTTCCAGATGATGACGGAGGTGTTCGGGCCGGTCGGCAAGGGCTGGGGCTACGAGCAGCTCGACTGGACGATCGCCGAGCGGATGATCTTCATCTGCGCCCGCGTCTGGTACATCGACCCCGAGACCAGGGAGAAGTGCTTCACCGGCCCGCAGTGGGGCGGGACCGAGATGGTCCGCCGCCGCAATGGGATCGAGGCGCCGGACGACGAGTGCTTCAAGATGTCGATGACGGATGCGGTGGGGAAGTGCCTGCTGCAGATCGGGCTCGCCGCCGACGTCTACATGGGCCAGTTCGACGACAGCAAGTACCGGGAGGAGTCGGAGGCCTTCTATGCCGCCAAGTCCAATCCGGCCCTGCAGCCGGATGCCATCGAGGCGTTCGAGGCCGAGGTGAAGCAGCGCCTGTCCGCCTGCCTCGACCTCGACGATCTGGAGGAGGTCTGGCGGGCCGGCGTCGGCACCCGCCTGCGGGAGATCGGTACGGTCGACCGCGCCGCCCAGCATCGCATCACCGGCCTGTTCGCCCAGAAGAAGGCCGAGATTCTCAAGCGCGAGGAGGACGGGGACGACCGCGAGGCGGCCTGACCCCCTTTCCCCGCATCACGCGGGAGGTGAGACCATGCCGGACCCCGAACGCTCGCCCAGCGGCCTGTTCCGCATGAGCGCCTGGGAAGGCGAGATGGAGCGCAGCCACGCCCAGCTCCCCCGCTGGTACTGGAACGAGGAGGAGCGCCACCGCCGCTATGCCCGCTGGGTGGAGGCGGAGGCCGAGACGCTGGCGATGAGGCTGGCCGGCCTGCTCCGCCCCGACACCCCGGCGGACTCCGCAGGCCCGGCCCGCGCGCTGATCGAGTCGCTGGCGCGTGACGCCGAGTGGGCCAGGAGGTTGGAACGCACGGGTAGAAATCTGGCCGCCGCCTGACGCGGCCGGCCTGCAGAAGGACGAACAACCATGACCATCGAGGAGGTCCAGGCCCGGCTGCGTGCGGCACACGCCCGGATCGGGAACGAGGGCCGCTTCGCCCTCACCCTCAGTCTCGACGGGCGGGAGGAGTGCTACATCACGCACTGGTTCCGCCCCGAGCCCCATGCCTTCGAGGATTGCCGGGCCGTCGGGTCCGGGAGCCTCGCGGAGTGCCTGGCGGCGCTGGACCGCTATGTCGCGGCCTACGCCCGCCGCCCGACGCTCGAAGAGGTCGGGCGGACGCTGGGACTGGATCCGGACCCCGCGCCGGAAAAGGCGGCGCGGCGGCGGACCGGCCGGCAGCACGCCGACATGCCGATGCTGGTGGCGGCGGAGTAGCTTCCCCCGCAAGTCCCGGCCGTCGCCAGCCCTTGGCCCCTCGCCCACCCCGTGGACGGGGGGCCTTTTGTTTGTGCGGCAGAGGTGTAGTCTTGCATCCGCATCAACCGGAGGAGGAGGGGTGGCGGAATGGATGCGGTACTGGCACTGGCGGGGATCCTCGGCGCGCTGGCGGTCGGGGTGGTCAGCCCGGGGCCGAGCTTCGTGCTGGTGGCCCGCACCTCGGTCGCGGTGTCGCGGCGGGCCGGGCTGGCGTCGGCGGTCGGCATGGGGCTGGGCGGAGTGCTGTTCGGCGGCCTGGCGCTCGCCGGACTGCATGCCATCCTTTCCCAGGTCTCCTGGCTCTATGCCGGGCTGAAGCTGGCGGGCGGCGCCTATCTCGTCTGGCTCGCCGTCCGGATCTGGCGGGGAGCGTCGGAGCCGCTGAGCATGGGGGAGGGTGGCATCCCGCGCGAGGCGGGAACCGGCCGGGCCTTCTCCTTCGCGCTGATGACCCAGGTCAGCAACCCCAAGACCGCCATCGTCTATGGCAGCGTCTTCGCGGCGCTGCTGCCGCCGGACCCGCCCGGCTGGCTGTTCCTCGCCCTGCCGCCCTTGATCTTCCTGCTGGAGACGGGCTGGTACGCGGCCGTGGCGCTCGCCTTTTCCGCCGGACGTCCGCGCGCCGCCTACCTGCGCTGGAAGAGCCGGATCGACCGGGTGGCGGCCGGGGTCATCGGCGCGCTGGGGCTGCGGCTCGTGCTGGATGCGGCGCGGCCGTCGTGAGCGGTCAGCGCTCCTCCACCGCCAGCCGGAGGCCGAGCGCGATGAGCAGCGAGCCCAGCGCCCGGTCGAGCCAGAGGCCGAGCCGGCGGCTGTCGCGCAGCCGCACCACCAGCCGGTCGCCGAGGAGGACCAGCGGCGGCTCGATGAACATGGCGACCAGGATGATCAGCAGCCCGTGGACCATGAGCTGCACCCAGACCGGTCCGGCGCCCTCCACCACGAACTGCGGCAGGAAGGCCAGGAAGAAGATCGCCGCCTTTGGGTTCAGCAGGTCGATCAGCACACCCTGGCGATAGACCGACCAGATGTCGCCGCGCGCGCCGGACGGCACGTCGTCCAGGGTAAGCCCGCCCCCTTTGGACAGCAGTGCCCGGACGCCGATCCACAGCAGATAGGCGACGCCGACCCACTTCACCACCGCGAAGGCGGTGGCCGAGGCGGCGATGACCGCCGACAGGCCGAGTGCCGCCATCACCACATGGCCGAAGGCGCCGGTCCACACCCCGAAGGTGGCCGCCATGCCGGCGCGCGTGCCGCCGCGCACCGTGTGGCCCATGATGAAGGCCATGTCGGGGCCGGGCGAGATGTTCAGCAGCACGGCGGCGGTCAGGAAGGCCGACCAGTGGGCGAGGTCGTAGGAGAGCATCGGGACGATCCGGAATTCAGTACGGGTTGACTTCGCAGCGGTTCTTGCCGAGCCGCTTGGCACGGTACATGGCCTGGTCGGCGCTGCGCAGCAGCGCATCGGAGTCGGCGCCGTCGCGCGGGAAGAGAGCGACGCCGACGCTGGTGGAGACCCGGCAGGGCAGGTCGGGCAGCGGCGCCCGCACCGTTTCGATCAGCTTCTGGGCGACGGTCAGGGCGTCGTCGGCGCTGCCGATCCCCTCCAGCAGGGCGGCGAACTCGTCACCGCCCATGCGGGCGACGGTGTCGCTGTCGCGCAGCGCGGCGGCGAGCCGCTCCGCCACCAGGGTCAGGGTGGCGTCGCCGGCATGGTGGCCGTGGCTGTCGTTGATCTCCTTGAAGCCGTCGAGGTCGAGGAAGAGCAGGGCGAAGCTGCGGTTGTCGCGCCGCGCCCGGGCGATGGCGTGGTCCAGCCGGTCCTCGAACAGCAGCCGGTTGCACAGCCCGGTCAGGGCGTCGTGGCCGGCGAGGTGGCGCAGCCGTTCCGAGGTCGCCCGCTGCTCGGTGATGTTGCGGGCGATGCCTTCGATCCCGATCGGCCGGCCGCCGTCGTCGCGGCGGAAGACCGCGTTGACCGACAGCCAGAAGACGGTGCCGTCGCGCCGGCGCATCGGCACCTCGTACTGGCGGACCTGGCCGCCGTTGCGCTCCAGCGCCGCCAGGAAGGCCGAGCGGCCGTCGGGTTCGGCATAGTAGTCGGCGATCTGGATCCCCAGCACCTCGCGCTGGTCGAAGCCGAACTCCCGGGCGAACTGGGGGAGGCCATGACGACACGGCCGGCGAGGTCGGTGCGGTAGAAGGCGTCGGGCAGATTGTCGACGATGGCGCGGAGGTCGGACTCCGACTGGCGGAGCTGGCCCAGCGTGCTGCGCAGCATCTCCTCCGCGTCCTCGCGCAGGGAGAACTCCCGCCACAGCACCCAGCACAGCAGGATGGCGGTGCAGCCGACGAACAGCAGCCCCTTCATCGTCTGGCCGATCGTCACGCCGGTCAGCCCGGCCGCGGCGATGAGCTGGTCCGACCCGACCACCCAGAGCGAGGCGGCGACGCAGTAAGCGACGACGATCTTGAGGGTGGGCGAGTTCATCCGGTCCATGTCGGCAGGCAACCGTCAGGAACCCTAACGTGTCCGCCGCGCCGCGTCCATGGCCCTCGCGAAGCGGAGCGGTCCGGAAGGACCGCTCCCCGGTGGTGGTCAGCGCTTCCTGCTCGCCTGGGCGCGGGCGAAGGCCTCGGCGAAGGCGTTGTTGACCGGCTCGGCGGGCTTGGGCGGCTGTTTGGGCGCGCTCTGCCTGGGCGCCGCCTGCCCCTTGCCGGCAGGCCCCTTTCCGGCCGCGGGCGGACGGCGGTCGTCGCGGCCGCCGCGGGCGGGGCCGCCGGCCTCGCCGGCCGCAGCACGCGCCGCGGGCTCGCCCATCCGCATCGTCAGCGCGATGCGCTTGCGCGGGATGTCGACCTCCAGGACCTTCACCTTGACCACGTCGCCGGCCTTCACGACCGTATGCGGGTCCTTCACGAAACTGTTGGAGAGCTGGGAGATGTGGACCAGCCCGTCCTGGTGGACGCCGACATCGACGAAGGCGCCGAAGGCGGTGACGTTGGTCACCACGCCCTCAAGCACCATGCCGGTCTGCAGGTCCTTCAGCTCCTCGACCCCGTCCCTGAAGGTGGCGGTCTTGAACTCCGGACGCGGGTCGCGGCCCGGCTTCTCCAGCTCCTTCAGGATGTCCTCGACGGTCGGGACGCCGAACCGCTCGTCGGTGAACTCGTCCGGGGCGAGGGAGCGCAGGAAGCGGGCGTCGCCGATGACGCTGCCGAGCTCCCTGCCGGTCTTCTTCAGGATGCGCTCGACCACCGGGTAGGCTTCGGGGTGGACGGCGGAGGTGTCGAGCGGGTTGTCGCCGCCGCGGATGCGCAGGAAGCCCGCCGCCTGCTCGAAGGTCTTCGGCCCCAGCCGCGGCACGTCGAGAAGCTGCCTGCGCGAGCGGAAGGCGCCGTTGCGGTCGCGGAACTCCACGATGTTGCGGGCGATCGTCTCGTTGAGGCCCGACACGCGGGTCAGCAGCGGGACCGAGGCGGTGTTGAGGTCGACGCCCACCGCGTTCACGCAGTCCTCCACCACGGCGTCCAGCGAGCGTGCCAGCTTGCTGCCGGAGACGTCGTGCTGGTACTGGCCGACGCCGATCGACTTCGGCTCGATCTTCACCAGCTCGGCCAGCGGGTCCTGCAGGCGGCGGGCGATGGAGACCGCCCCGCGCAGCGACACGTCGAGCGACGGGAACTCCGCCGCCGCCGTCTCGGACGCCGAGTAGACGGAGGCGCCGGCCTCGCTGACCACCAGCTTGGTCAGGCCGAGCTCGGGATGGCGCTTCATCAGGTCGCTGGCGAGCTTGTCGGTCTCGCGGCTGGCCGTGCCGTTGCCGATGGAGATCAGCTCTGCGCCGTGGCGCTTGGCGAGGGCCGCCAGCACGGCGAGGGAGCCGTCCCAGTCGTTGCGCGGCGGATGCGGGTAGACGGTGGTGGTCTCCACCAGCTTGCCGGTCGCATCGACCACCGCGACCTTGACGCCGGTGCGGATGCCGGGGTCGAGCCCGATGGTGGCGCGCGGGCCGGCCGGCGCCGCCAGCAGCAGGTCGTGGAGGTTGCGGGCGAAGACGCGGATCGCCTCGTCCTCCGCCCGTTCCCGCAGGCTGCCCATCAGGTCGGTCTCGATGTGCGGGCCGATCTTCAGCTTCCAGGTCCAGCGGACGACGTCGGACAGCCACTTGTCGGCCGGCCGGCCGAGGTCGCGGATTCCGGTGTGGGCGGTGATGGCGGTCTCCGCCGGGTGGGGTTGCCCGTCATCCACGGCCAAGTCGAGCCGGAGGTCGAGCACGCCCTGCGCCCGGCCACGGAACAGGGCGAGCGCCCGGTGCGACGGGACCTTGGCCCAGGCCTCCGAGAAGCCGAAGTAGTCGGAGAACTTGGCGCCCTCCTCCGCCTTTCCGTCGATCACCTTGGAGGCGACGACGCCCTTGTCGGCCATCAGGCCGCGCAGCCGGCCGACCAGCTCGGCATCCTCGCCGAAGCGCTCCACCAGGATGTGGCGGGCGCCGTCCAGCGCCGCCTTGACGTCGGCGACCTGCCTGTCGGGATCGACGAAGGCGGCGGCCTCCGCCTCCGGCTTGCGGGTGGGATCGGACAGCAGCAGGTCGGCCAGCGGCTCCAGCCCGGCCTCCCGCGCGATCTGCGCCTTGGTGCGCCGCTTCTGCTTGTAGGGGAGGTAGAGGTCCTCCAGCCGGGTCTTGGTGTCGGCCTGCCGGATCTGCTGCTCCAGCTCCGGCGTCAGCTTGCCCTGCTCGCCGATCGAGGCGAGGATCGACTCGCGCCGCTCCTCAAGTTCGCGCAGGTAGCCCAGCCGCTCCTCCAGCGTGCGGAGCTGCGTATCGTCGAGGCCGCCGGTCGCCTCCTTGCGGTAGCGCGCGATGAAGGGAACCGTCGAGCCTTCGTCGAGAAGGGCGACCGCGGCGGCGACCTGGGCTTCGCGGACCGAGAGCTCGTCTGCGATACGGCGGGCGATGGACTGCATGGGACCTTGGACGTCGTTGGCGAACCTGAGCCCGCCCCTATACTCCCGACCGGCGCCGGACGCCAGCGCACATCCCGGTCGGGCGCCGGGCGGCATTGGGCGCAGTGTGCAGCGTGTTTCCGGCGCACAATGGTGAGAACCGCGATTCCGTTAGAAGAAACAGTGAGTTACTGCGTCCGTTCGTGTGCATCCGTTGTGCACGGCCTGCACAATGGGGAGAGGCGCGGCGGCGGCCTTCGAGCGGTGACAGGTCTGTCGATGATGAGCCCACAGTAACGGGGCGCCATCGCCGGGGCAAGTCCGGCAGGAAACGGCGGGGAAACGGCGGATCCGGCGATCCGGGGCCGGGCGGGACGCCCCGCGCCGGAGAGGGATGGACTGCTGTTGCAACCTCCCCACGGCGGTCCATCGCCCGCAGCAGGGATCGGGCGCAACCGGGAGGAGAGTCCCTGCGGAGACGGACGCGCCGGGACTGGCGGGACACGTCCCAGACGGTGCGATTGCCTGCTGCCAAGCTGGAGCCGGGATGCGCGGAAGAGGTATGACTTTGCAAAAAAGGATGTGCTTGAAGTTTTTCTACCGGCTTTACTCGGCGTTAACCTTCTTCGGCGTACAAACGCCCTTGCAACTTGGTTGCGTTTCCTCCCGAACAAACTCAAAGCGGTTCGCCTGAACTATCGGCGGGCCGCTTTTTTCTTTTCCGCATTCGCGTGCATGGCTGTCTTCGGATTTTACTATGTCGGCAATGGAATTTCCGCTTGCAATGCCGCCGGGGAACATCCTTACAATGTATGGGTATTAACCCCGCCGGGTTCCCCGCCTTGTTCCTGATGACAGTCCCGATCCTGATCCTTGTGGCCTTGGCAGCCGTCGGGGTTGCGGCACGCCGTGCGCCGTGGATTTCCGCCGCGGTCTATGGAGGAACCGGCGTGGTGTGCGGGGCCGCCGTCCTGGCCGCGGTCCTGGCGCTCGCCGGCCGCGCGCCGCCGCAGGAGCTGCTGCTGCCGATGGGGGTGCCGTGGATCGGGCTGCATCTGCGGCTGGATGCCCTGTCCGCCTTCTTCCTGCTGGTGGTGAATTTCGGCGGTGTCACCGCGAGTCTGTTCGGCTGGGGGTACGAGCGCGCCCATCACGGCGGCCACGACGCCCCGCCGGGGCCGGTGCTGCCGCTGTTCCCCCTGTTCCTGGCCGGGATGAACCTCGTCCTGGTGGCGGGGGACGCCTTCGGCTTCCTGGTCGGCTGGGAGGCGATGTCGCTGGCGTCGTGGCTGCTGGTGCTGTCCACCCATCGCGAGCCGGAGACGCCGCGGGCGGCGAGGCTCTACCTGATCATGGCGAGCTTCGGCGCCGCCTGCCTGCTGCTGGCCTTCGGGCTTCTCGCCGGGCCGACCGGCGACTACAGCTTCGCCGCGATCCGCGCCCATGTGCCGGACGACGCGGAGGTTGCGCTGGTCGTCCTGCTGGTCCTGCTGGGGGCGGGATCGAAGGCCGGGCTGGTCCCGCTGCATGTCTGGCTGCCGCTCGCCCATCCGGCGGCACCCAGCCATGTCTCGGCCCTGATGTCCGGGGTGATGACCAAGGTGGCGATCTACGCCATGGTGCGCATCCTGTTCGACCTGCTGGGCGAACCGGCCTGGTGGTGGGGCGGGGTGATGATGGCGGCCGGGGCGGTCACCGCCGTGATGGGCGTGCTCTACGCCCTGATGCAGGACGACGTGAAGCGGCTGCTCGCCTGCTCGACCATCGAGAACATCGGGGCGGTGGTGATCGCGCTGGGGCTGGCGCTGGTCTTCAAGGCCAGCCACACGCCGGTGATCGCGGCGCTCGCCCTGTCGGCCGGGCTGCTGCACGTCGTGAACCATTCGCTGTTCAAGACGCTGCTGTTCTATGTGGCGGGCGCCGTCCTGACGGCGACGGGGACGCGGGACCTGAACCGGCTGGGCGGGCTGATCCACCGGATGCCGGAGACGGCGGTGCTGGCGCTGGTCGGCGCCTCGGCCATCTCCGCGCTGCCGCCCCTGAACGGCTTCGTCGGCGAATGGCTGCTGTTCCAGGCCATCCTGAACGCGCCGGCCCTGCCGGAATGGTCGCTGAAGATCGCCATCGCCGTGGTCGGCGCCGCCGTGGCGCTCGCCACGGCACTGGCCGCCGCCTGCTTCGTGCGTTTCTACGGCACGGCCTTCCTCGGCCGTCCGCGTTCCGCCGAGGCCGGCGGGGCGGGGGAGGTCGGGCCGGCGATGCGCGCCGGGATGGCGGTGCCGGCGGTGCTGTGCATCCTGCTGGGCGTGCTGCCGACGCCGCTGCTGCGCCTGTTCGAGCCGGCCGTGCGGCTGATGGTGGAGGCCGGCCCCTTCGACGACCGGGCCTACCAGCCCTGGCTCTGGCTGTCGCCGACCTCGGCCATCGGCAATTCCTACAACGGCCTGATCATGCTGGTGGTGATCGGACTGCTGTCCGTCCTGCTGGTGGCGGCGATCCATCGCCGGGCGAGCGACAAGCTGCGCCGCTCCATCGCCTGGGGCTGCGGCTTCGAGACGCCGGACCCGGAGGGCGTGGCGCAGTACGGCGCCTCCAGCTTCGCCCAGCCGATCCGCCGCGCCTTCGGCGGCACCGTCTTCCATGCCCGCGACAGGGTCGACATGCCGGAGCCGGGCGATCTGCGGCCGGCGCGGCTGTCGGTCTCGTGGACCGACCCCGCCTGGGCGCTGGTCTTCACGCCGATCGGCCGGACGGTGGACTGGCTGACCCAGCGGGTGAACGGGCTGCAGTACATGACCATCCGCCGCTATCTGACGCTGATGTTCGCGGCGCTGGTCCTCGTCCTGATCGTCGTGGCGGTGACCCAGCGATGAGCATGCTCGCCGCCATCCTCTACCAGATCGTGCAGATGCTGCTGGTGCTGGCGCTCGCCCCGCTGCTGACCGGCTGGGTGCGGCTGGTCAAGGCGCGGCTGCTCGGCCGGCGCGGACCCTCGCTGCTGCAGCCCTACCGCGACCTGTCGCGCCTGCTGCGCAAGGAGGTGGTGCTGGCGCACAACGCCTCCTGGCTGTTCCGGTCGGTGCCCTACATGATGTTCACCGCCATCTGGCTGGCGGCCGGGCTGGTGCCGGTCTTCACCACGCAGCTCGCCCTCGCCCCCACCGCCGACCTGATCGCGCTGATCGCGCTGCTGGGCTCCGCCCGCTTCTTCCTGGCGCTCGCCGGCATGGACGTGGGGACGGCCTTCGGCGGGATCGGCTCGTCGCGCGAGATGATGATCGCCGCCTTCGCCGAACCGGCGATGCTGATGATGGTCTTCTCGGTCGCCATCCTGGTGCGTTCGACCTCGCTGGCGGAGATCGCCGACTTCATGATGTCCGGCACGGTGGGGCTGCGCGTGTCTCTGGCGCTCGCCCTCATCGCGCTGGTGATGGTGGCGGTCGCCGAGAACGCCCGCATCCCCATCGACAACCCCGCCACGCATCTGGAGCTGACCATGGTGCACGAGGCGATGGTGCTGGAGTATTCGGGGCGGCACCTGGCGCTGGTCGAGGCGGCGAGCATGCTGAAGCTGCTGCTCTATGTGGCGCTGATCGCCTGCGTCTTCGTGCCCTGGGGCCTGGCGACGGGCAGCCACGGCAGCGTGCCGGGCGGGCTGGTCAGCTTCGTTGCCAAGATGGCGGTCGCCGGCGCGGCGCTGGCCCTGTTCGAGACGTCGGTCGCCAAGATGCGGGTGTTCCGGGTCGGCGAGTTCCTCGGCGGGGCGCTGCTGCTCAGCCTGCTCGGCGCCATCTTCCTCTATGTGTCGCGGGGGTGTGAATGGTGGACATCGGCTATGACGCCGCGCATCTCCTGGGCGCGCTGGTGCTGCTGATGAGCTTCGCCCTGCTGTACCAGCGGCGGCTGTTCTCGCTGCTGCACATGTTCACCGGGCAGGCCCTGGCGCTCGCCGCGGCGGCGGCGTGGCAGGCCTATGCCCATGACGAGCCGCACCTGTACGTCACCGCCCTGCTGACGCTGGTGCTGAAGGCGGTGGTCATCCCGGTGGCGCTGCACCGCATCATCCTGAAGCTGGACATCCACCGCACGATCGAGCCGGCGCTGGGCATC
Organism: Azospirillum thermophilum; assembly: GCF_003130795.1. Classification (NCBI taxonomy): domain Bacteria; kingdom Pseudomonadati; phylum Pseudomonadota; class Alphaproteobacteria; order Rhodospirillales; family Azospirillaceae; genus Azospirillum; species Azospirillum thermophilum. The sequence goes on along the minus strand of NZ_CP029356.1, from coordinate 790,119 downwards.
GGCCTGACCATGCTGGCCGGGGTGTCGCTGGTGACGCTGTCGATCCTGCTGGTGCTGCCGGTGACGGAGAACTCCAGCGCGCTGACGCGGGAGGATCTGGCGCTGTCGCTGTCGGTCGTGCTGCTCGGCCTGCTGATGATGATCTCGCGGCGCAACGCGGTCAGCCAGGTGGTCGGCTTCATGTCCATCGAGAACGGACTGATCCTGGCGGCGGTCGGCGTCGCCGGCATGCCGCTGGTGGTGGAGATGTCGGTCGCCTTCTCGGTCATGGTCGCCTTCATCATCTTCGGAATCTTCCTGTTCCACATCCGCGAGCGGTTCGAGACGCTCGACATGCAGGCGATCGAGCGATTCCGGGGGAGAGCGATTGACCGCCCTGACCGTCATCGTCGCGACGCCGCTGCTGTCCGCCGCGCTGCTGGCCCTGGTGCCGGGCTGGCGGATCAGCGCCTGGATCAACGTCGCCTGCTGTGCCGTGACCTTCGCCGCCTCGCTCGCCCTGTTCGGGGCCGAGCCGTCGGCCGGCGCCTATTTCATCGTCGACAGCTTCAACATCACGCTGATCGCGCTGACCGCCTTCGTCGGGCTGACCACCAGCGTGTTCTCCGCCGGGTACATCGGGCACGAGGTGGAGACCGGGCGGCTGACGCCGCTGAAGCTGCGCTTCTACCACGCCATGTACCAGGCCTTCCTGTTCACCATGCTGCTGGCGCTGTCCGCCAACAACCTGGGCGTCCTGTGGGTGGCGGTGGAGGGCGCGACGCTGACGACCGTGCTGATGGTCAGCCTCTACCGCACGGCGGAGAGCATCGAGGCGGCGTGGAAGTACTTCATCCTGTGCGGCGTGGGCATCGCGCTCGCCCTGTTCGGCACGATCCTCATCTATATGGCCGCCCAGCCGGTGATGGGGCCGGGGCTGCCGGCGATGACCTGGAGCGCGCTGATGGAGCATGTGCCGAAGGTCAGCCCGGACATCCTGAACCTGGCCTTCGTCTTCCTGCTGATCGGCTATGGCACCAAGGTCGGGCTGGCGCCGCTGCACGCCTGGCTGCCGGACGCCCATGCCGAGGGGCCGACGCCGATCTCCGCCGTGCTGTCGGGACTGCTGCTGAACGTGGCGCTCTACGCCGTGCTGCGCTTCAAGATGCTGCTGGCGGCCAACGGGGCGGCGATCGCACCGGGGCCGCTGATGATGGCGATGGGGCTGTCGTCGCTGCTGCTGGCCGGGCTGATGCTGTACCGGCGGCGCGACATCAAGCGCTTCTTCGCCTACAGCTCGATCGAGCATATGGGGATCGTCACCTTCGCCTTCGGGATCGGCGGGCCGCTCGGCAACTTCGCCGGGTTGCTGCACATGGCGATGCACAGCCTGACCAAGTCGGCGATCTTCTTCGGCGTCGGCCATGCCGTGCAGGTGACGGGGACGCAGCGGCTGGAGGGCATCCGCGGGCTGACGGTCAGCCATCCGGCGCTCGGCTGGGGTCTGCTGCTGGGGGTGGCCGCCATCGCCGGACTGCCGCCCTTCGGCGTCTTCATGAGCGAGTTCCTGCTGATCAGCAGCACCTTCGCGCGGGAGCCGCTGCTGGCCCTGCCGCTGTCGCTGGGAGTGCTGGTCGCCTTCGGCGCGCTGGTGCTGCGGATGCAGCAGATCTGCTTCGGCGCGCCGGCGGCGGACGGGGGGCGCGGGCATGGCTCGCTGGCGCCGCTCTACGCCCATCTGGCGCTGGTCCTGCTGGCCGGGCTGTGGCTGCCGGAGCCGCTGGTCGGCTGGTTCCGCAGCGTCGCGGCGCTGCTGGGCTAGGGGAGGGGAACGGGTGGAGGACATGGCGGAGGAGCGGTCGCTGCGGCAGGTGCTGGAGCGGATCGGCGCGCCGGTGGCGGACCATCGCCCCTGGCCGCGCCACACCGTCGACCGTGCCGGCTGGCTGTCGCTGGCCGGGATGCTGCGCGAGCGGCCGGACTGGGGCCTGCTCGGCCTGTGGGGGGAGCCGGACCGCGTCCATGCGGCGCTGCGCGACGAGGGGGACGGCGAGGCCGGCGGTGCGGTGGCGGTGGTGAGCCTGCCCTGCCCGGACGGCCGCTTTCCCAGCCTGTCCGCCGCCCGCCCCGCCGCGATCCGGCTGGAGCGCGCGGCGCACGACCTGTTCGGGCTGGTGGCGGAGGGGCTGGAGGATACCCGCCCCTGGCTCGACCACGGACGGTGGGAGGTTGCGCGCCCGCTGGCGGCGGAGCCGGGACCGGGGCAGCCACCGCGGCCCTATCCCTTCCTGACCAGCGAGGGCGAGGGGTTGCACCAGATTCCCGTCGGCCCGGTGCATGCCGGCATCATCGAGCCCGGCCATTTCCGCTTCACCGCCAACGGCGAGACGGTGGTCCGGCTGGAGGAGCGGCTGGGCTATGTCCACAAGGGGATCGAGGGGCTGATGCGCGGCCGGCCGGCCGGCGAGGCGGCGAGGCTGGCGGCCCGCATCTCCGGCGACAGCACGGTGGCGCATTCGCTGGCCTTCGCCCGCGCGGTGGAGGCGGCGCTGGATGTCGAGATTCCGGAGCGCGCGGTCTGGCTGCGCGCGCTGATGGCTGAGCTGGAGCGGCTGGCCAACCATCTCGGCGACATCGGCGCGATCTGCAACGACGCTGCCTTCGCCTTCCTGCTGGCCGAGCTGGGGCGGCTGCGCGAGGCGGTGCTGCGGGCGGCCGACGCCTGCTTCGGCCACCGGCTGATGATGGACCGGGTGGTGCCCGGCGGGGTGCGGCAGGATCTGGCGCCGGGCGGGGTGGAGACGCTGCGGGCGCTGGTCGCCGAGCTGCGCCGCCGCGTCCCGCCGCTGGTCGCGGTCTATGACGGCAAGACCTCGCTGCAGGACCGCACCGTCGGCACCGGCATCGTCGGTCCGGAGCTTGCCCGCCGCTTCGGGGCCGGCGGCCATGTCGGGCGGGCGTCCGGCCGCGGGCTCGACGCCCGGCGGTCGCCCGGCTATCCGCCCTACCACCGGCTGGAGTTCCAGGTCCCCGTGCTGACCGAGGGCGACGTGAACGCGCGGGTGTGGATCCGCATCCGCGAGGTCGAGCAGTCGTTGTCGCTGGTCGAACAGATCCTGGACCGCATGCCGGGACCGCCGCAGGGGCTCGACGGCAGCGCGCCGGTGCCGCTCGCCGCGCTGCCGGACGGGCGGGGCGGGGAGGGGATGGCGCTGGTCGAGAGCTTCCGCGGCGAGATCCTGACCTGGGTCCGCGTGGCGCCGGACGGAACCGTCGACCGCTGCCACGTCCGCGACCCGTCCTGGTTCCAGTGGCCGCTGCTGGAGGCGGCGATCGAGGGCAACATCGTCGCCGACTTCCCGCTGTGCAACAAGTCCTTCAACTGCTCCTACTCCGGGCACGACCTCTAGGGGGCTGGCGATGTTCAAGCATATCCTGCGCTCGCTCGCCGGCGGACCGGTCACCGAGTCGGCCCCGCCGGCGTCCGATGCGGCGCTCGCCGAGCTGGGCGGGCGGCTGGGGGCGGCGGCGCAGCGGCGGCTGGGGCGCAGTCTGGCGATCCGCGAGGTCGATGCCGGCTCCTGCAACGGCTGCGAACTGGAACTGCACGCGCTGAGCAACCCGCTCTACGATCTGGAGCGGTTCGGCATCCGCTTCGTCGCCTCGCCCCGCCATGCCGACGTGCTGCTGGTCACCGGTCCGGTCACGAAGAACATGGCGGAGGCCCTGCGCCGGAGCTGGGACGCGACGCCGGACCCGAAATGGCTGGTGGCCTGCGGCGCCTGCGCCGTCGACGGCGGCGTGTTCGCCGGATCCTACGCCTGCGTCGGCCCGGTGGAGGCCGTTCTTCCCGTCGACCTGCGGATCCCCGGCTGCCCGCCGCGGCCGGCCGAGATCCTGGCCGGTCTGCTCGCCCTGCTGGAAACCAGCGCCGCTCCCGTATCGGGCCGGGCGGGTTAATCCCGACGTCTCCCCTTCCCCGCATGACGGAGGGAACGCGACCACGCTCCCCGGCGTATAAACCGGCAAGGGGGAGGGAAGCGATGGGGCTGGAACGTCACGCTTTTCTGGCATCCGCCACGCCGGTGATCCTGGCGGCGGGGCTGCTGCTGTCCGGCTGTGCGGTGCGGACGGTGGATTGCTGGCAGCTCGACGAACACGACCTGGAGGAGGCGCGCGGCCGGGGGCAATGCAACGACGCCTTCGCCCGCAACCGGGAGGAGCTGGTGCCGGTTGACAAGCTCGACCGGCCGGCGCGCAGGAAGGCGCCGGTGGTCACCGACGCCCCCGCACCGCCGGGGCCGCCGCCGGAGCCCCGGCGCAAGCCGCGGCTGAAGACCAGTGCCGCCTCGGTCGTGGCGGAGCAGGTGCAGGCGTTACGCTGACCGCCGTCCCGGCGACCTGCCCGCCGGCGTCAGTCGGCGAGGGCGGCGTAGCGCGCGGCCTGCAGGCGGTTCTGCACGCCGAGCTTGCGGAAGACATGGCAGAGATGGGACTTCACCGTCACCTCGCTGATGTTGAGGCGCCGGGCGATCAGCTTGTTCGCCAGCCCCTCGCGGACGAGCTGCAGAATCTCGCGCTCGCGCAGGGTCAGGGCGGTTTCGCTGGACGGACGGCTGTCGTTGGCGACCGGCGGTGCCGGGAAGACCGGCTCGCCCGGTTCCTCCGCCTGGAACAGGTCGGCCGGCATGTAGCGCTCCCCCGCGAGGATCAGCCGCAGGGCGGAGACCGTCACCGCGGCACCGGTCCGCTTGGGGATGAAGCCGGCGATGCCCAGGGCATAGAGGTCGAAGACCGTCCTGCGGTCCAGCATCCTGGAGACCACGGCGACCAGCAGGTCGGGAGCCTGGGTGCGGATGAGCCGGACGAGGTGGCGCGGGTCTCCGTCGGCCATCTGAAGATCGACCAGGGCCAGATCATAGGCGTCCTGGCGCTTCAAGACGTCGCGCAGCTCGTCGGTGCTTCCGCAATCGGTGATTTCGGTACCGTTCCCCAATTCCCGCAGAAAAGGATGAAGCCCCTCTCGAACCATGACATGGTCATGTGCGAGTAGAATGCGCACCGCATCCTCCTTAACCCGTAGGTATTATCTCTGTAGACAGGGGTATGTTCATTTATATTCCTCGAAAGATCAAGATGTTCATGACGCCAATAATGTTACAAATCATTACGAAAAGTTGCCGTACGCACCAGAATGCTGCAAAAAAAGGGGCTCCGCCGGCGTTCCGATGGAACGGCATGCGGAGCCCGTGAGTCGGCCCGGACGAGGACGGAGGAGAAGGGCTAAGTCCTGTCGAACTGTGCCGCCTGGATGCGGTTTCGGACCCCCAACTTGCGGAAGACGTGACAGAGGTGCGACTTCACCGTCACCTCGCTGACGTTCAGGCGGCGGGCGATCAGCTTGTTCGGCAGGCCCTGGCGAAGAAGGTCGATGATCTCGCGCTCGCGGGCGGTGAGACCGGTCCCTTGCGGACGGACGGACGGGCAGGGCGCCTGCGGCAGGGGACCCGGCCCGCCGGCCGGCAGCAGAGCGGCCGGGACGTAGCGTTCCCCCGCCATGACCAGATGAAGGGCGGAGACGAAGGCCCGCGCGCTCATGCGCTTGGGAATGAAGCCGGAGACGCCGGCGGACATCGCCCGCGACACCATCGCCGGGTCGGCCTTCGGTGCCAGAACCACCGAGCGGGCGCCGGGGTGAAGGGTGGACAGGGTGGTGATGCAGTCGCCCAGTTCCAGCCCCGGCATCTCATGGTCGAGGATGGCGAGATCGATGGCCGGGGAATTGCGGAAGGCACGCCACACCTCCCCCGCGCAACCGGCTTCCGTCACCCGCGCCTCCGCGCCCACCTGGATCAGGAACGGGCGGAGCACGTCGCGCACCATCGCGTGCTGTTCGGCAAATACAATGTGCATAGGACGATCCCATGTTGCGGACGGACGTTCCGCCCCGGTTTCCAGCCTCTTGTCTGGAGGCAGTATGGTTGCATCGGAAACGGGTCGTCAATTTCGGCACTGAAACATTTGGACACTGAGTGGTCGGTGCGACAATGATGCACACCCCGCCGGGAAGTATATGATCCGGCCGGTCCGAAAGTATCGGAGGAGCCGCTACAGCGGAATGACATACCCAGTAAATATTGTGTTTACGTTTATTCTGGCGGAAAACTGGTAATACCATTCGGAGCGCGCCCGCATGCCCTACGACCCGCTGATGATGTCTCTCAAGATCGTGGACACCGCCATCGTGACGGAGGAGGAGCGCGGCCTGCCCGAGGGCGCGCTGATCGCCGCGCTGTTCACCGCGACGGCGGCGACGCTTCTGCATCATTTCGGCTGGTCGGCCGAGACCCTGGCCTCTGCGGTCGCGGAGATGGCGGGCAACGAAGAGGATGGCGCCGCGGCGACGGCCGCCGCCGAGGTGGCGCGGCGATGGCTTCCGGCCCTGCTGCAATAGGCGCCGGGCAGATCGCTCGGCCGGTTCGGCCGCTACCGGCGTCGATTCGGGACGGCAGAAAGAGGCCGCGCCGCCGGAGCTGAGTTCTCCGGAAGCGCGACCCCTGGCGGCGGGATTATGGCGGCGGTATCACGCCGCTCGAATGGCGGTGAGGAACTGCTCCACCTCGCCCCGCAGCCGGTCGGCCTCGCGCGACAGCTCTCCGGCCGCGTCGAGCACCTGGCCGGCGGCGGCGCCGGTCTCGGTGGCGGCGTGGCTGACATCGGCGATGTTGTTGGTCACTGCCTGGGTTCCGACCGCCGCCTGATGAACGTTGCGTGCGATCTCGCTGGTCGCGGCACCCTGCTCCTCGATGGCGGCGGCGATGGTGGTGGCGATTTCATTCATCATCGCGATGGTGTGGCCGATGCCGGTGATCGACGCCGCGGCATTGCTGGTCGCCGTCTGCATCGAGGCGATCTGGGCAGCGATGTCCTCCGTCGCCTTTGCGGTTTGGGTGGCGAGGTTCTTCACCTCGGATGCGACCACAGCGAAGCCTTTGCCCATCTCGCCGGCTCTCGCGGCCTCGATGGTCGCGTTCAGCGCCAGCAGGTTGGTCTGGCTGGCGATGCTGGTGATGAGCTGGACGATCTCGCCGATACGATTCGCCTGCTCGACCAGGCCGTTGACGTGTTCGGTCGTCTGCTGCGCCTCCACCACCGCCTGATTGGCGATCCCGGTCGAGCGGGCAACCTGGGTGCTGATCTCGGCGATCGAGGCGGTCAACTCCTCGGTTGCGGTCGCGACGGTCTGTACATTGCTAGATGCCTGTTCGGCCGCGGCCGCGGTTGCCGCAGCCTGCTGATTGGTATGGACCGCCGTGTTCGACATGGCCTGGGCCGTCGACTCCAGCGTACCGGCGGAGGCCGACACAGTGTGCAGGATGCCCGACACGGTCGTGTCGAAGCCCTGCACGAGGGTCTCCACCACCCCGGCCCGGCGCTCCTCGGCCTGGACGGTTTCCAGGCGCTCGCGCTCCTGGGCATGGTCCTTGAAGACGACGAGGGCACCGGCAAGCTGGCCGATTTCGTCGCCGCGGTCGCGGTGCGGGACTTCGCAGGAGAGGTCGCCGCCGGCGACCTTCAGCATCGCCTCGGAAATCTCCTGAATGGGTGCTGCGACCCGGCGGCGGACGATGAGCATGCCGGCGATGCCGAGCGCCAGAGCCAGCACCAGCAGCGCGGCGTTGATCGACAGTGCCGTGATCTCCTCGCCCTGACGCTGTGCCGCGTGGGCGGCGATGGCATCGAGCGCGCTGTTGGCGACGGCATCGAGATTGCTCATCGAACGGTCGGCCAGTTCGTTCACGTCGTCCAGACGCATCGGCAGTTCCTGGCGGGCACCGACCGCCGCCAGGACCGACTCCCGGACCTTCAGATAGTCGCCGACATAGTTGCGCTCCGCCGCGGCGATTGCCGTCCTGATGGAATCAGGGGTCGTGGGACGCAGGGCAGCATCGCGCACCATGCGCCAGGCCGTCTCGAACTGGCCGCTTGCCAGTGCCATCCGGGCACGGTCCTCCGGAGAAACCTCCTTCCTGACGATCACGCTGTCGAACTGCACACGCAGCGGTGTCGCGGCTTCGCGCGCCGCCACGGCGGCGTCCTTCAAGGCGATCAACTCGGAAAACAGGGGGTCGAGCCCACGCATCGGCTCCAGCAGGGTCTGCGACGATCGGGCGAGCAGGTCGACGGCCCCCGTCGCGCCGCCCATCCACTCATCCACCAGACCCTTGCGACGTTGGTCGAGGTTCACCTTCAACGCGGCATCCACTTCGCGGCGCAGTTCCTCAAGCCGGGCAATGGCGGCCCGCGCCTCGGCGGCGCCAAGGCCGGAGGCGCACTCCACCGCATCGCAGACCTTCACGACAGCCTCAACGGCGACAGACGAGGTCTGCCGCCAGCCCGGCAGTTTCGCCGCCGTCGGCACATCGGAACCCGGAGGCTGCAACAGCAGCCGCCGCGTCGCACCACGCTCGGAGCGGATTGCCTGCATCGCCGTGAAGACGGTCCGCGAAGCCTCGGCCACGGTTTGGACGTTGCGGTTGTCCGACAGCGTGCGCAACGACGAGACGGTAGTCAGGCTGACGACCAGAACGAGAAATGCAACGACACTGCCGAATAACAACAGCAGTGTGGTGGTTACACTCAGATTGTGAAGACGCATCATCAGAAATCCCATGCCATCACCGGAGTAGATATCCGATTATCTTCTTATGACATGGCAACTAATTGCCGTCTATCATATCCAAGTATGTCATATGTTCTCCGAAAAACTGAATAATAGCCTGAAAGGCGGAGCGGAATAATGCATCTTTTTGTTGGTAATATTATTTCGCGGCCATGCCATGGCGGTCGGCCCCGGCTGTGTTGCCGTCGCTGGCGTCAGGGGGAAACACGTCGGAGGACCATGCTCCATGACCTCCGTGCACACCCTGTTCTGGCTGCCCATCCCGGAAGCCGCTTGGAAACGTCGATGGGCGGCCGGATCTGGCCGAATCCGTCATCCCCGCGAAGGCGGGGAATCAGAGTGCTTCGCGACCGAGCGACCGAAATGCCCTGGAGTCCCGCCTTCGCGGGAATGACGGGGGTTGGGTGACTCTCCGAGACGGCGAAGCGAAGCTGCATCAGCCGGCCCGTCGCATCGTCGATGAACACCAGAAGCGTGCAGGGATCGGCGCGATCCTCGAACCAGCGGTGCTCGCTGCCGTCGATCTGGACCAACTCGCCGAACCGCTCGCGGCGCAGCCGGGGAGGGTGGAACTGCCGGCGCTGCCGACCACGGCGACCGCTCAGCACCTCGCCGAGAACCTCGACCCCGTTGCAAGTCCCGTTCGCTCATCGCCACCCAGCCCACCGCCAGCCTCCCAGCCGGGCTTCACCCAGGCCAAGGCTGACATTTCTGCTTTGCCAGATCGCGACATTCTAACTTTGCGCCTACATGCTGAAGTCATATAATCAGCATTATGGAAAAACATGCCGCTCCGGCGCCGCCGCGGGATCAGCTGTGCAGGCCGGGCGCCTCGTGGCCGGTGCGCGCCACATATTCGGTGTAGCCGCCGCCATACTGATGGATGCCTTCCGGCGTCAGCTCCAGGACGCGGTTCGACAGCGCCGCCAGGAAATAACGGTCGTGCGACACGAACAGCATGGTGCCTTCATAGCTCCCCAGCGCCCGGATCAGCATCTGCTTGGTGTCGAGGTCGAGGTGGTTGGTCGGCTCGTCGAGCACCAGGAAGTTCGGCGGGTCGAACAGCATCTTCGCCATCACCAGCCGGGCCTTCTCCCCGCCGGACAGGACGCGGCAGCGCTTCTCCACGTCGTCGCCGGAAAAGCCGAAGCAGCCGGCCAGCGCCCGCAGCGAGCCCTGCCCCGCCAGCGGAAAGGCCCGTTCGAGGGATTCGAACACCGTATCCTCGCCGTCGAGCAGGTCCATCGCGTGCTGGGAGAAATAGCCCATCTTCACGCTGGCGCCGACGGTCACGCTGCCGGCATCCGGCTCGGTCACGCCCGCCACCAGCTTCAGCAGCGTCGACTTGCCGGCGCCGTTGACCCCCATGACGCACCAGCGCTCCCTGCGGCGGATGGTCAGGTCGAACCCCTGGTAGATGGTCCGGGCGCCGTATCCCTTGTGCACGTTCTTCAGCACCGCGACATCCTCGCCCGAGCGCGGGGCCGGCGGAAAGTCGAAGGTCACGGTCTGGCGGCGCCTCGGCGGCTCGACGCGCTCGATCTTGTCCAGCTTCTTCACCCGGCTCTGCACCTGGCTGGCGTGCGAGGCGCGGGCCTTGAAGCGCTCGATGAACTTCAGCTCCTTCGCCAGCATGGCCTGCTGGCGTTCGTACTGCGCCTGCTGCTGCTTCTCGTTCAGCGCCCGCTGCTGCTCGTAGAAGGCATAGTCGCCGGAATAGCTGTTCAGCGAGCCGCCGTCGATCTCGATGATCTTCGTCACGATGCGGTTCATGAACTCGCGGTCGTGCGAGGTCATCAGCAGCGCGCCCTCGTACTCCTTCAGGAACTGCTCCAGCCAGATCAGGCTTTCGATGTCCAGATGGTTGCTCGGCTCGTCGAGCAGCATGGCGTCGGGCCGCATGAGCAGGATGCGGGCGAGCGCCACGCGCATCTTCCAGCCGCCCGACAGGGCGCCGACGTCGCCGTCCATCATCTCCTGGCTGAAGCTCAGGCCGGCCAGCACCTCGCGCGCCCGTCCCTCCAGCTCGTAGCCGCCCAGCTCGTCGAAGCGCGCCTGGACTTCGCCGTAGCGCTCGATGATCGCGTCCATATCGGGATGGTCGGGATCGCACATCGCCGCTTCGAGGCTGGCCAGCTCCGCCGCCACGCTGCTGACCGGCCCTGCCCCGTCCATCACCTCCGCGACCGCGCTGCGGCCGGACATCTCGCCGACGTCCTGGTTGAAGTAGCCGATGGTGACCTGCTTCTCGATCGACACCTGCCCGGCGTCCGGCAGTTCCTCACCGGTGATCATCCGGAACAGCGTCGTCTTGCCGGCGCCGTTCGGTCCGACGAGCCCGACCTTCTCACCCCGGTTCAGCGACGCGGAGGCGTCGAGGAACAGGATCCGGTGGCTGTTGTGCTTGCTGATGCTCTCGAAGCGGATCATGTGCGGCAGGGTTCCATGGCTGGGGCGGCCCCTTATGCCACAGGATGGGCGATGCGCCAGAGTCCTGATCGCGTCCCCGGAGTCCGGGGCACGGGGAGCGCGGGACCGTCAGCCGTCCGCCAGATGGTCGAGCGGCAGGGCGGTCCGGTAGCGGACCTGTTTCAGGGCGAAGCCCGACTTGATGCTGGCGACGCCGGGGATCCGCGTCAGGTGGTCCTTCAGGAACCGCTCGTAGGAGGCGAGGTCGGGCACCACGACGCGCAGCAGATAGTCGGCTTCGCCGGTCATCAGGTAGCATTCCATGACCTCCGGCCGCTCCATCACCGCGGCCTCGAAGGAATCGAGCCGTTCCTCGACCTGGCGTTCCAGCGTGACGCTGACGAAGACGTTGACGGGCAGGTCCACGGCGACCGGATCGACCAGCGCCACATAGCGGCTGATCACCCCGCCCTCCTCCAGCAGCTTCACCCGCCTGAGGCAGGGCGACGGCGACAGCCCGACCCGCCCGGCCAGCTCGCTGTTGGACTGCCGGCCATCCTCCTGCAGCAGCGTCAGGATGCGGCGGTCGAGACGGTCGAGCTTGGGCTTTGGCATGATGGTCCCGCTGGGGCGTGGAAACTGGCAGAAGATTCTAATTTGCCTGCTCCGGCCACGCCAGTTCGCAAACATCTGCCGGCCCGCCGGTGATAGGCTGGAATGATCAGCATACCCCGCAGTCCCAGGAGACACCGCCGTGGCCAGCGCAGGACAGACCGCCCCCACCGCCCCGACCAGCCAAGCCGGGCTGGACATCCTGCGCGAGCTGGAACGGAAGGTTCTCTGGCTCTCCTCCTGGACGATCCACAACGCCAACCACATCCGCCCGAATCTCGACGGGCTGAAGATCGGCGGGCATCAGGCCTCCTCCGCCTCCATGGCCACGATCCTGACGGCGCTGTACTTCTCGGTGCTGCGGCCGGAAGACCGCGTCGCGGTCAAGCCGCACGCCAGCCCGGTCTTCCACGCCATCCAGTATCTGCTCGGCAACCAGACGCGGGAGAAGCTGGAGTCCTTCCGCGGCTACAAGGGTGCCCAGTCCTATCCGTCGCGCACCAAGGACATCGACGACGTCGACTTCTCCACCGGTTCGGTCGGTCTGGGCGTGGCGCAGACGCTCTTCGCCTCGCTGGTGCAGGACTATCTGAAGGCGCGCGGCTGGGCGCCCGGCCTGCCGGAAGGCCGCATGGTGGCGCTGGTCGGCGACGCCGAGATGGACGAGGGCAACATCTTCGAGGCGCTGCTGGAAGGCTGGAAGCACGGGCTGCGCAACACCTGGTGGATCATCGACTACAACCGCCAGAGCCTCGACGCCGTGATCCGCGAGGGGCTGTGGGAGCGGCTGGAGAACATCTTCCGCGCCTTCGGCTGGGAGGTGGTGATCCTGAAGTACGGCGCCCTGATGCGCGCCGCCTTCGCCGAACCGGGCGGCGACCGGCTGAAGGAGTGGATCGACAGCTGTCCCAACCAGCTCTATTCCGCGCTCACCTACCAGGGCGGCGCGGCGTGGCGCCGGCGACTGCTGGACGATCTGGGCGACCAGGGGCCGGTCACCCGCCTGATCGAGAGCCGCACCGACGACGAGCTGGCCCGGCTGATGGGCAATCTCGGCGGCCACGACCTCCCCTCCCTGCTCGACGCCTTCGCCCAGGCGCGCAGCCATGACCGGCCGGTCTGCTTCATCGCCTATACGGTGAAGGGGTTCGGCCTGCCGCTGGCCGGGCACAAGGACAACCACTCCGGCCTGATGACGCGCGAACAGATGGACGGGTTCCGTGCCGCCAACCATGTCCGCCCCGGCCACGAATGGGACCGCTTCGAGGGGCTGACCCTGCCGGAGGAGGTTCTGGAGCGCTTCCTGCGCGCCGTGCCGTTCAACGCCCGCGGCCCGCGCCGCTACGGCGCCCCGGCCGTGCCGGTGCCGGACCGCCTGCCGGTGCCGCAGCAGAAGACCCTGTCCACCCAGGCGGCCTTCGGCCTGATCCTGAACGAGCTGGGGCGCGAGCGGGGCGGGCTGGCGGAGCGCATCGTCACCACCTCGCCGGACGTGACCGTCTCCACCAACCTTGGCGCCTGGGTGAACCGCCGCGGCCTCTTCGCCAGGGAGGCGATGGCCGACCTGTTCAAGAAGGAGCGCATCCCCTCCACCTACAGTTGGGAGTTCTCGCCGGCCGGCCAGCATCTCGAGCTGGGCATCGCCGAGTCCAACCTGTTCATCATGCTGTCGGCGCTCGGCCTCTCCCACTCCGTCTTCGGGGAGCGGCTGCTGCCCATCGGCACGGTCTACGACCCGTTCATCATGCGCGGCGCCGACCAGCTCAACTACGCCTGCTACCAGGACGCGCGATTCCTGCTGGTGGCGACGCCGTCGGGAACGGCCCTGGCGCCGGAGGGCGGGGCGCACCAGTCCATCGGCACGCCGCTGGTCGGCATGGCGCAGGACGGGCTCGCCTATTTCGAGCCGGCCTTCACGGACGAGCTGGCGGTCGTGATGCGCTGGGCCTTCGACTACATGCAGCGCAACGGCGAGGGCCAGCCCTCCGAGCGCAACTGGCTGCGCGACGAGACCGGCGGCTCGGTCTATCTGCGCCTCTCCTCCCGCGCGCTGGAGCAGCCGACGCGGACCATGACGGCGGAGCTGGAGCACGACATCATCGACGGCGCCTACTGGCTGCGCCGGCCGGGCCCCAACGCCCAGGTGGTGATCGCCTATACCGGCGCCGTCGCCCCGGAGGCGATCGAGGCGGTCGGGCTGCTGGGCGAGGACCGGCGCGACGTCGGGCTGCTGGCCGTCACCTCGGCCGACCGGCTGCAGGCGGGGTGGAGTGCGGCCCAGCGGGCGCGGCAGCGCGGCCTCGTCCATGCCCGCTCGCATGTCGAGGCGCTGCTGGCCGGGGTGCCGAACGCCTGCGCCCTGGTCACCGTGGTGGACGGGCATCCGGCGACGCTCGGCTGGCTGGGCTCGGTCCACGGCCACCGCACGCGGGCGCTGGGGGTGGAGCATTTCGGCCAGACCGGCACCATCGCCGATCTCTACCGCCATTACGGCATCGACGCCCAGGGCATCGCGGCGGCGGCGGAGGCCGCCTCCCCCGGACGGCCGGTCCGGCACCTGCGCACCGTTTCGTGACCTGCAGCGATGGGTGGAGAAACCCCTGCCCGCCGCTTATCACCAAGGGCGAAATGACAGTCCCCGTACGCTCCCCTATATCTGCAGGGGCTTGTCGTGACACGGAGATGCCGCCATTCCCGCCTCGCCGCACTCTCCGCAGGCCGACCCGGTCTCCTTCCTCGACGACAGGGACGAGACCGGGGCGCTGATGCGGCGCCACGACTGGCGCCCGACGCCGCTCGGCGCGCCCGGCCGGTGGCCGGCCGTGCTGAAGTCGGCGGTGGGGCTCGCGCTCAACGCGGCACAGCCGGTGCTGATCCTGTGGGGGCCGGAGCGGCTGATGCTGTGTAACGGCGGCTTCGCGCCGCTGTGCGGCGACCGTTTCCCCGCCTGCCTCGGCCACCCCCTCTCCCTGCCCTGGCCCGAAGCCCGGGCGGCGCTGGAGCCCTTCTTCGCCGAAGCCTATGCCGGCCGCCCCTGCCGGACCGGGCGCATCGCGCTGTCGTTCGTCCGCGGCGGGCTGCCTGCCGAGGGGCATTTCAGCATCCGCTTCACCCCCTTGTGGACGGAGGACGGCGCCGTCGCCGGCCTCGTCTGCACCTGCGAGGAGGTGACGGGGGAGGTGATGGCCGAGCGGATGGCGGCCGAGCGGCGGCGGACCCGGCAGCTCCGCGCCCTTGCCTCCGCCGCGCTGGCGGTCACCACGGCGTCCTCCCTGCCGGCGAAGCTGGACGCGGCGGTCCGCGCCGCCTGCGACATCGTCGGGGCCCATCTGGGCATCATCAGCCTGTCGAGCGGTCCCGACCATCGCCAGACGATCACCGCCACCCGTCTGTCGGACAGCTATGCGCGGTGGCGCGGCTACATCGCCGAGCCGGACGGCAGCGGCATCTACGCCTGGTTATGCGAGCAGAACCGCCCCGTCCGCATGACCCAGGCGGAGCTGGAGGCCCACCCGCGCTGGCACGGCTTCGGCCGTCACGCCGGCCGCCACCCGCCGATGCGCGGCTGGCTCGCCGCCCCGCTGGTCGGGCCGGGCGGCGGCAACCTCGGCCTGATCCAGCTTTCCGACAAGGCGGACGGCTCGGAGTTCGACGAGGCCGACGAGGCCATCATCGTCCAGCTCGCGCAGTTCGCCTCCGCCGCGATCGAGCAGGCGCAGGCCGAGGAAGCGCTGCAGGAGAGCCGGGCGGTCCTCTCCCGCTTCATCGACGGGGCGCCGGCCGCCATCGCCATGTTCGACCGCGACATGCGCTATCTTGCGGCGTCGCGCCGCTTCCTCGCCGACCTCGGCGTGCCGGCCGGCGCCGACCTGACCGGCCGCAGCCACTATGATGTCTTCCCCGAGGTGCCGGAACACTGGCGCGCCGTCCACCGCCGGGTGCTGGCGGGGGAGACGCTCGACAGCGACGCGGAGCCCTTTCACCGGCAGGACGGCAGCACGGACTGGATCCGCTGGCGGATGGAGCCGTGGCACGACGCCGCCGGCCAGATCGGCGGCGCCTTCCTCTTCTCGGAAGTGATCACCGCCCAGCGCTCGACCGAAACCGCCCTGCGCGAGGCGCTGATGCGGTTCGAGGTGGCGCGCAGCGCGGCCGGGCTCGGCATCTACGACTGGGATGTCGCTGCCGGGCGGCTCGACTGGGACGACCGCGTGCGGGAGCTGTGGGGCCTCGCCCCGGACGAGCCGGTCAGCTACGACCGCTTCCTGGAGGGGCTGCACCCCGCCGACCGCGGCCCGACCCACGCCGCGGTGATGCGATCGCTCGACCCCGGCGGCACGGGGGAGTATGCGGCGGAGTTCCGCGTCATCGGCGGGCGGGACGGTCTGGAACGCTGGATCGCCGCCACCGGACAGGCGGTCTTCCGCGCCGGCCGGCCGGTCCGCCTGACCGGCACCGTCGCCGAGGTGACCACCCGCCGCCGCGCCGAGGAGGCGCTGGCGACGCTGAACGCCGAGCTCGAACGGAAGGTGCAGGAGCGTACGGCCCAGCTCGTCCAGTCCCAGAAGATGGAGGCGATCGGCCAGCTCACCGGCGGGGTCGCCCACGACTTCAACAACCTGCTGCAGGGCATCGGAAGCTGCGTCGGCATGCTGCGGCGCCATGTGCCGGAGGGCAAGCCCGCCCGGCTCTATGATGCGGCCATGGAGTCGATCCGGCGCGGCGGCCGGCTGACCCAGTCCCTGCTGTCCTTCGCGCGCCGCCAGACCCTGGCGCCGAAGCCGACCGACCTGCCCGCCCTGCTGGAGGGCATGCGCCCGCTGCTGGAGCGCACCATGGGCGGACTGATCCGCCTGGACATCGACATCGATCCGGACGGCGGGCCGGCGCTGGTCGACCCCGCCCAGCTCGAATCCGCAATCCTGAACCTCGCCATCAACGCCCGTGACGCCATGCCCGACGGCGGGCTGCTGACCCTGCGCACCGGAACCGCCGCGCTGGAGGAGGCGGGCGGCATGGGGGAAGGCGGCCCCGGCCTGCCGGACGGCCTGACACCGGGATCCTATGTGACGATCAGCGTCCGGGATACCGGCCTCGGCATGGATGCCGACACGCTGGCCCACGCCTTCGAGCCCTTCTTCACGACCAAGGGCCTCGGCGGCTCCGGCCTCGGCCTGTCGATGGTCCACGGCATGGCCGCCCAGTCGGGCGGCGGCGTCCGGATCGACAGCGCCCCGGGCCGGGGAACGGAGGTGACGCTCTACCTGCCGCCTGCGCCGGAGTCTGTCCAGGAGACCCCGGCGGTGCCGGAGGATGGCGAGGCCGGCACCGGCAGGTCGCTGCTGCTGGTCGATGACGACGCCATCGTCCGCTTCGGCATCAAGGCATTGCTGGAGTCGCTCGACTACACCGTGCTGGAGGCGGAGTGCGGCGAGACGGCGGTCGCGATTCTGGAGGGCGGCGGCGCCGTCGACATGCTGGTCACCGACTACGCGATGCCCGGCATGAACGGCGCCGCGGTGGTGCATGCGGCGCGGCGCCTGCTGCCCGGCCTGCCGGCGCTGATCATCACCGGCTATGCCGATATCCCGACCTTCGCTGAGGACGTCACCGTCCTGCACAAGCCCTTCCGCCCGGCGGAGCTGGAGGCCCGCATCGCCGCCATCCTGCGCGACCACAGCCGGCAGGACCGGGTGTCATCGTCCGTCCGGTGAGCGAGGAGGCCGGTGACCGAGGAGGCCGGTGGCGGTCAGGCCGCGAGACGGGCGCGCACCGTCTCCGCCGCGAGGCTGACGGCGCGGTCCGCCGCCTCCACCGTGCGCGTCATCGTGGCGAAGGAATGCGGCAGGCGCTCGCAGATCACCAGACGGTGGTCGACGCCGGCCTCCGCCAGCCTTTCCGCGAGACGCAGGCTGTCGTCGCGCAGGCAGTCGAGGCCGGCGGTCAGCAGCAGGAGCGGCGGCAGGCCGCTGAGGTCGGCCAGCAGCGGGGCCGCCCGCGGATCGCGCGTGATGGCCGGCCCGCCGAGATACTGCGTCCAGTACCAGCGCATCCGGTCCGTCGTCAGGCCATACCGCCCGTCGCCGTAGCGGCGGTGGGACAGGCTGTCGAAGTCATGGGCGAACATGCCGTAGAACAGCAGGCCGAAGGCCACGCGCGGCCCGCCCGGTGCCCGCGCCGCCAGGGCGGCGCCGAGCGCCAGATTGGCGCCGGCGGAATCGCCGCCGACGGCGATCCGCCCGGCATCGAGGCCATGGGCGGCGCCGTCGGAGGCGATCCAGCGCAGGGCGGCCAGCACCTCCTCATACTGGTGGGGGAAGCGCTTCTCCGGGGCGCGGGTGTAGCGGACGGCGCACACCACGGCACCGCTGCGCACGGCCAGCAGCCGCAGCAGCCGGTCGTGCGTGTCGACGCTGTTGACCACGAAGCCGCCACCGTGGACGTAGAGCAGCACGGGCCGCCCTGCCCCGCCCCCGGCCGGGCGGTAGAGCCGCAGCCGCAGGCAGCCGGACGGCCCATGGCCGGAGGCGGCGACCTCCACGATCTCGACCGACGGGAAGCTGCTGCCGTTGAGGAAGTCGTGGTAGCGCTCGGCGGCGGCGCGGGCCTGGGCGATCGTCTGGCGCAGCGGGTCCGCCGGTGCCAGCCCGTCGCGTGCCGCCGCCTCGGCCAACCGGACGACCTGGGGATCGAGATGGTCCATCGCGTGCAGGAAGCCGGTGTCCGGCATCACATCCTCCTTGGGTTTCACAGGAATCGATGGGTCCGTCCCGTCCCGTGCCCTCGCCCCGGCCGGTCAGGCTTCGGCGAGCGCCTGCTCCAGGTCGGCGATGATGTCGTCGGCGTGCTCGATGCCGATCGACAGGCGGACATAGCCGGGGGTGACGCCGCTCGCCCGCTGGTCCTCGGCGGAGAGCTGCGAGTGGGTGGTGGTGGCGGGATGGATCGCCAGCGACCGCGCGTCGCCGATGTTGGCGACGTGGTAGAGCAGCTTCAGGGCGTCGATGAAGCGGCGTCCGGCTTCCGCCCCGCCCTTCAGCTCGAAGCCGAGCAGGGCGCCGTAGCCGCCCTTCAGGTAGGCGTCGGCCCGCCGCCGCGCCTCGCCGCCCGACAGGCCGGGGAAGATCACGGACTCGACCTTCGGGTGGTCCTTCAGGTAATTCGCCACCTTGATGGCGTTCTCGTTGTGCTGGCGGATGCGCAGCGGCAGCGTCTCCAGCCCCTGGAGGAGCTGGAAGGCGTTGAAGGGCGAGATGGCGGCGCCGATGTCGCGCAGCAGGGTGACGCGGGCGCGCAGCACATAGGCGATGGGGCCGAGCGGCTTGGCCGCCTCCGTCCACACGGCACCGTGGTAGCTGGGGTCGGGCCGGGTCAGCAGCGGGAAGCGTTCGGCATGCTGCTCCCACGGGAATGTGCCGCTGTCGATGATCGCGCCGCCGATCGAGGTGCCGTGGCCGCCGATGTATTTGGTGGTCGAATAGACCGTCACCGCCGCCCCGTGCTCGAAGGGCCGCACGGTCAGCGGGGCCGCCGTGTTGTCGACGATCAGCGGCACGCCCAGCGACCGGCCGATGTCGGACACCTCCCTGATCGGGAAGACGTTCAGCTTGGGGTTCGGCAGGGTTTCCGCGTAGTAGGCGCGGGTGCGCTCGTCGGTCGCGTGGCGGAAATTTTCGGGATCCGCCGGATCGACGAAGCGCGCCTCGATGCCGAGCTGCCTGAAGGTGTTGGCGAACAGGTTCCACGTCCCGCCATAGAGGTCGGTCGAGGTGACGAAGTTGTCGCCCGCCTGCGCCAGATTCAGGATGGCGAAGAAGGAGGCCGCCTGGCCGGAAGACAGGGCCAGCGCCGCGGCGCCGCCCTCCAGGACCGCCAGCCGCTGCTCCAGCGCATCGACGGTCGGGTTGTTGACGCGGGTGTAGATGTTGCCCAGCTCCTCCAGGGCGAACAGCCGCTGGGCGTGGGCCGTGTCCTGGAACTGGTAGGAGGTGGTCTGGTAGATCGGCACGGCCACGGCGCCGGTGGCCGGGTCGGCACGGTAGCTGCCGCCGTGCAGGGCCAGGGTCTCGAAGCGGGGCGAACGGTCGGTCATGGCGGGCGGGTCCCTTCTTTCGTTGTGTGGTCCGGTCAGGCGGTGGCGGCCAGCAGGTCGGCGTGGTGGCGGCTGGCGACGTCGGGGTGCGAGCGCAGGCGGCCCTTCAGGGCATTGGCCCCGACGTCGTGGAACAGCGGGTTCAGGGGATCGCGCTCCGGCCCGCGCGCCTCGGCCTTCAGGTCGGGCGGCAGCGGCAGGACCGGCACGCGGGCGTCCAGCCGGGCGCCGAGGAAGAAGGCGATGGACAGCCGCTCCACCCCGGCGGGCGGCGTCACGACGCGATGGACGGCGGCGCGGAAATAGCCGTCGGTCGCCAGTTCCAGCAGTTCCCCGGCATTCACCACGACGGTGCCGGGACGCGGCGGCACGTCCAGCCAGCCCGCCGGCGTTTCGATCTGCAGGCCGCCGCGCTCGTGCTGGAGGACAAGGGTCAGCAGGCCGCTGTCCTTGTGCGGGCCGACGCCCTGGCTGCTGTCCTCGGGCACGGCGTCATGGCCGGGATAGCGGATCAGCTTGACGAGCTGGGTCGGCCGCTCCGCCACGATCGGATCGAGCGCATCCTCCCGCTGACCGACCGCCAGGGAGACGGCACGGAGCAGGCGCAGCGTCACCTCGGTCAGCGCGGCCTGCAGGGCGAGGATGCCGGGCCGCAGCTCCGGCAGGGCGGCCGGCCACTGGTTCGGCCCCTCCAGCCGCTGCCAGGCGGGAGCATCCGGGCCGCCGGGCAGCGCCGGCCGCTCCGACCCGATGTCGACCTGCTCGCGCCAGTCGGCGAGGCCGCGGGTCCTCTCCCATCCCGGGCGGGTATAGCCGCGGAAATGCGGGGAGTGGACCATCTCGATCGCCAGCTTTTCCGCATCGGGCAGCGCGAAGAACCGGCGCGACAGCGCGAATCCCTGCGCGACGAGATCGGGATCGACGCCATGGCCCGACAGGTAGAAGGCACCGAAGCGGCGGATGGCGGCGCGCAGCCCGGCCAGGAAGGCCGCACGCTCTTCGCCGGAGCCGTGCAGCCGGCGGAGGTCGAGGATCGGAACGGTGGTTTCGGCGGCGGCCGATGCCGCGGTTCGGGCCAGGGTCACGTCTCACTCCCTTGTGAAAAGGCGGAGGCAAAGGCGGGGGTGCCGGACCGGCGGAAGCGGCCGATCCATCGGGTGAGCGACGGCCAGCGGCGCACCGGCGGCGTCCGGCTCTGCGGTGGCCCGGCCCCCTGCCGCTCCGCCGGAACGCACAGGGCCATCGCCTCGGGGATCGGGATCCAGACGATGCTCCCGTCTCCCTTCGGGTACCGCCCCGCGGCGGAGCCTGGACCTTGGGTGCGGAGACCTTGGGCGCGAATCATGAGGTCCTCCCTTCGGGCCGGAAGAGGCCTATTTCACTTCTCTCTGATGCGATACATTGATTTTCAACTGCACAATCATGTTTTTTCCGGACGCAAGGACACCATCGGCAACTGCGGGAGCGGTCAGAGCAGGTAGGACATCACGAGGTAGAGGATGGCCTCCCCCTCGCCCACATGGCGGTAGCGGTGGGGCACGTCGGCCTCGAACAGGATGGCGTCGCCCTCCTCCAACCGGTAATCGCCGTCGCCGGTGGTCACCTCGACGCTGCCGCGGGCGACCAGCAGATTCTCGACCGTGCCGGGGGGATGGCCGTCGGCATGCTCGTCGGCTCCCGGCGACAGGCGCAGCTCGTAGAATTCGACCTGCCGCTCTCCCTTGAACGGGAAGAGCGCGCGCGAGGTAAGGAGACCGTCCCGCGAGGCGAGCGGGGCCGAGCCGGCGCGCCGGATCACCGTCGTGCCGGTGCCGTGACCGCTGTTCAGCAAGCCGGAGAAGGGAATGTCGAGCGCCTTGGCGACCGTCCACAGGGTCGCGATGTCGGCGTGCAGGCTGCCCGCCTCGATCTCCGCCAGGGTCTTGCGGTCGGTACCGGACAACTGCGCCAGCCGGTCGAGCGACAACCCCTGGCGCAGGCGGAAGCTGCGGACATTCTGCGCGATGACGCCCGCCATCCGCTCGACGGTCTGGTCATCGGGCGGACCCTGCAGGGTCTCCGGCGTGGGGGATGAGGCGGCGATCGTCATCTGAGCGGGCTCCTGTTCCAGTGACCGCCGGGTGGGCCGGCCTCGCGGCACGTCACCGACTGCGCCTCTCATTTCTCTACTTTCAAAGTGGATTGTCAACGGCGTTATTTCACAAGAAGTGTGTAATTTCACGTATAACAAGAAAGAATCGCTAATTTTAGCCACGCCGACTTCACCCCGCGGCCGCAACAGGAGGGGATGGCGGCTGTTCCCGACAGGAACCGTTCACCGGCATCAGGAGGTTTCGCAATGTCCAGGACCACCACGGACCACGAGGAGATCCGCAAATGGGCGGAACAGCATGGCGGCAAGCCCGCCGTGGTGAAGAGCACCCACGGGCACGGACCCGGACACGGCAAGTCCACCAAGACCGGCGTCGGCCTGCTGCGCCTGATGTTCCCCAAGGCCCGGGAGTCGGAGCACGACAATCTGGAGGAGATCGGCTGGACGAGTTCTTCCGCCAGTTCGACGACTCGAATCTGGCTCTGCTGTATGAGGAAGACTCGAACTTCAACAAGCTGGTCGGCCGCGAGACGGCGGAGCGGCGCGAGCACGGCGACCACAGGGCGGCGCGCCACTGACCCGGCTGCCGCCCTGCCCCGGCCGGTCGCCGTCGGGCTACAGCATCTCCAGCGGCCGGGGGCGGCCCGGCGGCGGGAAGAGGCGGTCCAGCTCGGTCAGGTCGTCGCCATCGAGCGGCAGGCCGACCGCCGCCCGGTTCTCCCGCACATGGTCGGCGGCGGTGGCCTTGGGAATGGCGATGACGCCCTCCCGGCGCAGCAGCCAGGCGAGCGCCACCTGCGCCGGTGTCGCCCCGTGCCGTTCGGCGATCCGCCGCAGGCCGGCATGGCCGACCAGCCGCCCCTGCTCGATCGGCGAATAGGCCATCACCGGGATGCCGCGCTGCCGGCACCACGGCAGCAGGTCGTATTCGATGCCGCGGCGGGTCAGGTTGTAGAGAAGCTGGTCGGTCTGCACCCCGTCGCCGCCGGGCACCCCCGACAACTCCTCCATGTCGGCGAGGTCGAGGTTGCTGACGCCCCAGTGGCGGATCTTGCCGTCGCGCACCAGCGTGCGGAAGGCCTCGACCGTCTCGGCCAGCGGGACGCCGCCCCGCCAGTGCAACAGGTAGAGGTCGATCCGGTCGGTGCCGAGACGGCGCAGGCTGCGCTCGCAGGCGGCGACGGCGCCGCGCCGGCCGGCGTTCTGCGGCAACACCTTGCTGACCAGGAACAGGCCGTCGCGGCGGCCGGCGATGGCCTCGCCGACGACCTCCTCCGCGCCGCCGTCGGCATACATCTCGGCGGTGTCGATCAGCGTCATGCCGAGATCGATGCCGAGCCGGAGGGCCGCCACCTCCTCCGCCAGGCGGCGGCCGGACTCGCCCATCATCCAGGTCCCCTGGCCCAGGACCGGCACCGCCTCCCCGGACGGCAGCGTGGTGGTCGGAAGGGGCGACAGGGACATGGGAACCTCCCGGGGCGGGTCAGAGGGTCAGGAACACGATCTTCGACGGGTTGCCGATTCCGGTGAACCGGCCGGTGAAGGTCAGACCGCCCGTCTGCCGGTCAACCGCGAAGCTGGTGATGTTGTCACTGCGGGTGTGGAGGACGTAGAGGAATTTTCCGCCCGGCTCGACGTCGAAGTGGCGGGGATAGCTGCCGCGCGTCCATTCCTGCCCCTGGTAGGTCAGGGCGCCGTCGCCCGCCGCCGCGAAGATCGCGATGGTGTCGTGCAGCCGGTTGCCGGCATAGACGAAGCGGCCGTCGGCGCTGACCGCGATCTCCGAGGCGAAGTTCGTGCCCTCGAACCCCTTGGGCAGGGTGGACAGCGTCTGCCGGATGGTCAGGGCGCCGCGCTGGGCATCATAGGCCATGACGTCGACGGTCGAGGCCTCCTCGTTCAGTGAATAGGCGACGGTGCCGTTGGGGTGGAAGGCGAAATGGCGCGGCCCGGCACCCGGCGCCGCCTGGACGAAGGGCGGGTCGTTGGGGGTCAGCGTCCCCTTCTCCCGGTCGAAGCGGTAGAGGAAGATGCGGTCGGTACCGAGATCGGACAGCAGCAGGAACCGGCCGGTCGGGTCGAGGTCGGCCATATGGGCGTGCGGCGCGTCGTGGCCGCTGATGGCGAAGCTGCCGGGCGGCGCGTCCTTCGCCCGCTCCGGACCGAGCGGGCCGGAGATCGGCTGGACGTGGCTCGCCTTGTCCAGCGAACCGTCGGGCTTCACCGGCATCACCGCCGCGTTGCCGCCCTCGTAGTTCGCGACGAACACGTAGCGTCCCTGCGGGTCCATGCCGATGTGGCAGGGGGCCGCCCCTTCCGAGCTGACCGTGTTGAGCAGCCGCAGGTCGCCGGTGGCCGGATCGATGGCGAAGGCGCTGACCGAGCCGGCCTTGGCACCCTGATAGTCGGTAATCTCGCTGACGGCATAGAGGAAGCGGCGGTCCGGGGAGAGAACGAGCGAGGACGGGCTGGGCACGTCGGAAAAGGTCTTGAGCGCGGTCAGGGCGCCGCTGTCGCGGTTCACCTCCAGCAGATGGATGCCCTTGCCGCGGTCGGTGTAGGTGCCGACATAGGCCAGGGTCCGCGTGCCGCCGGCAGCGGCGAGCGCCGCCCGTCCGCCGGCCGGCAAGGTGCCGGCGACAGCCATGGCGCCGACCGCCGCCATCACGGCCCGCCGATCCAGCGCGGGCGCGCCGGCACCGGATGTCCCTGTGAGATCCTCCGTCATCGACCGGCCCTCCCCTTCCCGATTCTTGTAGATTGAGAATCCGGTATATCGGACGATAATCCGAAAAACCGGACAGCCCGCAACGGTACGGCGAGGGGATGGCTTTGGCAAGTTGTGGCGGCCGGCCCAATCGGGGGATCAGCCGAGCGGGATAGGAGGTGGCGCAAAGGGCTGACCTGGGTCAAGGACGCGCCGGGCCTTCGCGGTTAGGCTCCGGACGGTTTTCCGATCCTTCGAGCACCGCCGACCATGGCTTCCTCCCTCCCCCGTGCCGCCGCCGGCGAAGACAGCGCCGGCAGCCTGTCCTCGCGCCGCGCCCTCGTCGTCCTCGGCATGATCTGCGGCCTGGCCCTGCCCGTCTTCCTGACGCCGTCCGAGAAGCCCGTGCCGCTCTATACCGAGCGGGTTCTGCACAACCTGACGCCGCAGGCCTGCCGGGTCGCGGTCTCCCTGCTCGCCGGCCGCTGGGCGGGCGACAGCCGCGTTCCCTGGATCTGGGCGGACGAGTCACCCCGGCTGGGCGCGCCGCGCGAGGTCCTGCAGCAGGTCACCGCTGACCAGGCTCCCCGTCCCTACGCGGTGGAGCCGGCCGCGGCGAAGGGGCGGATGCCGGGCAGGGCCTGCAGCTTCGAGAACAACTCGGTGCACGCCCTGTCGCTCGGCGGCATCGCGGCCCCTATGCGCCGACCCAGGATCAGCGATTGCCGGTGGTCCAGGCCATGTGACGGCCGGTCACGCCACCGGCCGCTGTGAGCCGCGCAGCTCCGCCATGACGTCGGCCAGGATCTCGTAGGAGCGGCGGCGGGCGGCATGGTCGTAGATGGCGGAGGCGACCATCAGCTCGTCGGCGCCGGTGCGGTCGATGAAGTCCTGCAGCCCGCGCCGCACGGTCTCCGCCGACCCGACGAAGGAGCAGGCCAGCATGGCCGAGGCGTGCGCCTTCTCCATCGGGCTCCAGTAGCTTTCGATGTCGTCGATCGGCGGCGGCAGCTGGCCGCGCGTGCCGCGGACCATGTTGGCGAAGGTCTGCTGGACGGAGGTGAAGAGGCGCTTCGCCTCGGCATCGGTGTCCGCCGCGATGACGTTCACCCCGACCATCGCATAGGGCCGGCCGAGCTGGTCGGACGGGGTGAAGTTGCTGCGGTAGACCTGCAGCGCCTGCATCAGCGCCTCCGGCGCGAAGTGGGAGGCGAAGGCGTAGGGCAGGCCGAAGCTGGCGGCGAGCCGGGCACCGAACAGGCTCGATCCCAGGATCCACAGCGGCACGTTGAGGCCGGCGCCGGGGACGGCACGCACCCGCTGGCCCGGCTGCACCGGTCCGAACAGGGCCTGCAGTTCCAGAACGTCGTGGGGAAAGCGCTCGGCGCTTTCGGGATCGCGGCGCAGCGCGCGCAGGGTCATCTGGTCGGTGCCCGGCGCCCGGCCGAGCCCGAGGTCGATGCGGCCGGGAAACAGCGATTCCAGCGTGCCGAACTGTTCGGCGATGACCAGCGGGGCGTGGTTGGGCAGCATGATGCCGCCTGCCCCGACGCGGATGCTGCGGGTGCCGGCCGCCACATGGCCGATCACCACCGAGGTGGCGGCGCTGGCGATCCCGACCATGTTGTGATGCTCGGCCAGCCAGTAGCGGTGGTAGCCCCAGCGCTCGGCATGCTGCGCGAGGTCGAGCGTGTTGCGCAGGGCGTCGGCCGGGGTGAAGCCCTGGGGCACCGGCGCCAGATCGAGGACGGAAACCGGATAGCCCTGTCGTTCAGCCTGCTGCATCGGGTCCTTCACCAGTCCTTGAAAACGGGGTGGAGCGAAAGGCGCATGTCAGGCGCCGGCGTCGACATAGTCCTGGACGGAGACCGGCAGCGACGACCCGCTGAGCTCGAACCGCAGCGAGACCGAGTTGATGCAGAAGCGCATTCCCGTCGGCGGCGGCCCGTCGGGGAAGACGTGGCCCTGGTGGCTGCCGCAGCGCGCACAGCAGATCTCGACGCGGATCATGCCGTAGCTGGTGTCCTTCAGCAGCTTCACATGGTCCTTGTCGAAGGGCGCGGTGAAGCTGGGCCAGCCGGTGCCGGACTCGAACTTGGTGCCCGCCTGGAACAGCGGCAGGCCGCACAGCTTGCAGCAGTAGGTCCCCGGCTCCTTGTTGGCGAGCAGCGTGCCGCAGTGCGGCGCCTCCGTCCCATGCTCCAGCAGGACCGCGCGCTCCTCGGCCGTCAGGCGCGATTCCAGGATGCGGCGCTGCCCGGCCGACGGCGGGGTCAGGTCGAAGCCGGTGGAGGACCGGCCATGGCCGTCGGGCTGGTGACCAGCGGATTGGGAACTGGTGGATCGGGTCGTCATGCTCCCTTGCCTCTCTCGAAACGGCGACCGCAGTAAGCTTGGGCCGCAACCCCGGTTTCGCCAGCGGCAAAGCCACGACGGCCGGGCGGAGCTGCCTTGCAGGGGGGCTCAGCCGCCCCCCCTTCCGCGACCCTGCCCGCGTCAGGCCGGCCGCAAGGCGGCGTGACGCTTGCGGCCGGCCGACAGCCTGATCTGCCCGTCCAGCAGGTCGCGCGGCGTGACGGTGGCCGCTTCGTCGGTGACGGTGGCGCCGTTGATCCGGGCCCCCGCGCTGCGGATGAGGCGGCGGGCCTCCCCCTTCGAGGCGGCGAGCCCGGCCGCCACCAGCAGGTCGGCGACGCGGATGCCGGCGGCAAGCTCCGCCGCGTCCACCGCGACCGCCTTCAGCCCGTCGCCCGCCTGCCCTTCCTCGAAGGTGAGGCGCGCCGTCTCGGCAGCCTGTGCCGCGGCGCCGGCACCGTGGCACAGGCGCGTCGCCTCGGTCGCCAGGATCTTCTTGGCCTCGTTGATCTCCGCCCCTTGCAGGGCCTCCAGCCGGGCGATCTCGCCGAGCGGCAGTTCGGTGAAGAGCCGCAGGAAACGGCCGACGTCGGCATCCTCCGTGTTGCGCCAGAACTGCCAGAACTCGAAGGGCGACAGCCGCTCGGCGTTCAGCCAGACGGCCCCGGCGGCGGTCTTGCCCATCTTGGCGCCCGACGCGGTGGTGAGCAGCGGGGTGGTCAGCCCGAACAGCTCCGTCCCGTCGCAGCGGCGGGCCAGCTCGATCCCGTTGACGATGTTGCCCCACTGGTCGGAGCCGCCCATCTGCAGGCGGCAGCCCAGCCGGCGCGACAGCTCCAGGAAGTCGAAGGCCTGGAGGATCATGTAGTTGAATTCCAGGAAGGTCAGCGGCTGCTCGCGCTCCAGCCGCAGCCTGACGGAGTCGAAGCTCAGCATCCGGTTGACGGTGAAGTGCCGGCCGACGTCGCGCAGCACGCCGATGTAGCCCAGCCCGTCCAGCCAGTCGGCGTTGTTCACCATCACGGCGTCGGTCGGACCGCCCGCTGTTCCGTCCGGGGCGAAGGCCAGGTACCTCGCGAAGACCCGCCGGATTCCCGCCATGTTGGCGGCGATCTGCGCATCGTCGAGCAGCGGGCGCGACGTGTCGCGGAAGCTGGGGTCGCCGATCCGCGTGGTGCCGCCGCCGATCAGCACGACCGGCTTGTGGCCGGTCCTCTGCAGCCACCGCAGCACCATGATGGACATCAGATGGCCGACATGCAGGCTGTCGGCGGTCGCATCGAACCCGATGTAGGCCGGAACCACCCCTGGCCGAAGAGGGCGTCGAGGCGGGCGAGGTCGCTGCACTGATGCAGGAATCCACGCTCCGCCAGGATGCGCAGCGATGCGGAGGTCAGGGAGATGGGGGCGTCGGTGGTGGTGGTCACGAGAGGTCTCCGGATTGCGGGCGACCCGGCGACCATCGTTGCATTCCATGCCGCCGGACCGCGGCGGCATGTTCAGATGGACAAGATCGAACGACGCCGCCTATGAGGGCAGCGGGTAATAGGCGTTCAGGATGAAGCTTCGCTCGATCATGGCCGGACCATGGCCCCGTCGAGGCGCCGAGTCAACGCTGCGCGTCGATGCCGGCCGCGCAACCCGGTCATGACGGGGCGAGAGCCTGCCGCATCGCCTCGGCCGTGGCGGCGTCGGCCGGGAAGAAGGCCTCGATCGCCAGTTCCGACAGGGTGACGTCCACCGCCGTTCCGAAGACCGTCGTGGTGCTGAAGAAGCCGAGGACGCCAGCCGGCGTGCGCAGCCGCAGCGGCACCACCACCCCGTCATGCGGCGACGCCGCCTCAAGCCGGCCCGGCCGGGACGGCGGGCAGGGAACCGGATAACCCTTCAGCTCGTCGCGCAGGGCGACCAGGACGGGGTCGGCGCTGACGTCGATCTGGCGGGTCAGGCGGTGCAGCACATGCTCGCGCCACTGCGCCAGATTCTCGATCCGCGGCGCCACGCCGGAGGGGTGCAGGCTGAGGCGCAGCACGTTGACCGGCGGCTGGAGAAGCTCCGCCGCGGCACCGGCGAGCAGCGGCGCCACCGCCCGGTTGGCCGCGACCAGCGTCCAATGCCGGTCGACGGCGAGTGCCGGGTGCGGCTCGTGCCCGGTCAGCACGAGGTCGACGGCCTGCCGGGCGGCCTGCATCTCCGGGTCCTCCAGCCGGTGCTCGGAGAAGACCGGCGCGAAGCCGGCCGCCACCAGCAGGGCGTTGCGGTCGCGCAGCGGGATGTCCATCCGCTCCGCCAAATGGAGCAGCATGGTGCGGCTGGGCTGCGAGCGCCCGGTCTCCAGGAAGCTGACGTGCCGTGCCGAGATGTCGGCCTCGCAGGCGAGGTCGAGCTGGCTGAGCCCGCGCCGCTTGCGCCAGTCCCGCAGCAGGTCGCCGACCGGCTGGCGCTTGACGGTGCGGGGCGGCGGGCGGTGGCGGGCGGCGGCCTGATGCATGATGCGGTTCCTTCCCCTCGGTGTTTTCCCTCACGATACCGGCACCGGGCGGCTGCTTTCCAGGAAGCCCAGCAGGTCGCGGTTGAAGCGCTCCATATGGCTGAGGAACAGCCCGTGCGGCGCCCCCTCGTAGAGCGCCAGCGTGGCGTTCGGCATCAGCGCGGCCGTGCGCCGGCCGGTGAGGTCGAGCGGGCTGGAGACGTCCAGGTCGCCGTGGACGACCAGGGTCGGCACGGTGACCTCCGCCAGCTCCGCCCGGAAGTCGGTGGAGGTGGTGGCGCGGTGGCAGTCCAGCAGCGCCTTCATCGAAGCCTGCAGCGCCATCGACCGCACCCAGTCCTTCATGACGGAGGAGCAGTCCGGGGTGAGGAAGGGGTCGATGTTGTCGGCGAGCCATTTCGGGAAGTCCCGCATCAGGCAGCCGGTGCGGAACTGCTCCAGGCCGTCCGGGTCGATGCCGTCGGGAGTGTCGGCGGAGCGGGCGAGCGCCGGGGTGGCCGTGCCGACCAGCACCGTCCGGGCGACGCGGCCGCTGCCGTGCCGGGTCAGGTAGCGGACGATCTCGCCGCAGGACATGGAGTGGCCGACCAGAGTGACGCCGTGAAGATCCAGCCGGTCGAGCAGGCAGGCGAGGTCGTCGGCCAGCCGGTCGAACTCGTAGCCCCGGCCGGGATCGCTCGACCGGCCATGGCCGCGGCGATCGTAGGCGACGCAGCGGTAGCCCCGTTCGGCGAGGGCGAGCATCTGGTAGCCCCAGGAGTCGGAGTTCAGCGACCAGCTCGCCAGGAAGACGACGGGCTCTCCCCGGCCCCAGTCGCGATAGAACAGCTTCGTCCCGTCATCGGTGTGGATGTAGCCCGGTTCGTCGCGGCGGGCGGCGCTCAGCCTCATGGTCATGATCGGTGCTCCCGGTTCGGTGGATCGCGGAGGGGATCGCGGAGGGGGAAGCCGGCGCGTCACACGCCGGCCGGCACCCGGTCGAGGAAGCCGGTCACCGACCGGATCCGCCCGTCGGCGGCGAGTTCGACGAAGTCGGTGCCGATCACCACCGGGTCGCTGCCCGCCGGTGCCAGCGACCAGGAGAAGCGCACGCGGTCGTTGTGACCGTCCGCCTTGCCGTGCAGGGCGAAGCGGAAGCCGGGAAAGCGCTGCTGAGCGGCGGCGATCAGCGCCCCGATCTCCACGTGGCCGATGCCGCTCATCAGCGGATCGAGGTAGCGGGCGTCGCCGGCCCAATGCTCGGCCAGCATCGCGGCGCGGCGGGCGGGGTCGGTCTCGTTCCAGGTGGCGACGTAGGTCTGGGCGATGAGGGCGGCGTCGGTCATCTGAGGTCTCCTCCGTTCGTCGGTGTCCGGATCAACCGGATGCCTGGAGGATGCCCCCCGCCCTGTCCGCCCGCGATTACCTGGGAGGTAAGGAGAGGTGGATGGGTGGTGGAAAGCGGCGGGCGGCTACCAGCCGCTCTCGCGGATGAACAGGCCGACCGCGTTGCGGCGCAGCCGTTCCGCCCAGCTCGTCCGCTCGCCCTCGATCACCACGACGCCGCGGCGGCTGCGCGGCTCGCTGCGCGGGGTGTCGGGGGTGAGGGTGACGCGGTAGACCGCCTCGGCCGGGATCAGCTTGCCGTTGGCGTCGGGGCGGACGGCGATGGCGCCGCCGTGGGTGGTGGACAGCTCCGGCTGCTCCAGCTCCGCCACGGCGCCGACATCGACGGTGGCGAGGCGCAGCGCCAGCTCCTCCCCGCCGTCGTCGGGAATGAAGCGGGCGGGCGCTCCGGCGGCGAGCCGGGCGATGTCGGCCTCCGCCACATAGCCCTCGGCCACCATGCCGCCGTCCTTGACCAGCAGGGCCAGCGGCTCGCGCGACGCGACCCAGGAGCCGGGCTTCAGATGCTCCGGCAGCTCGGCGATGCGGCCGGCGAAGGGGGCGCGGACGGTCATCGTGCCGCGCTGGGCGGTCAGGGTCCCCAGCTCGGCGAGCGCCCCTTCCAGCTCCTGCCAGGTGACGGGCAGGCGGGCGGCCTGCTCGGGATCGAACTGCTGGGCGGCGGCCTGGGCCTGGTACAGCCGCACCTGCCGCTCCGCCTGGAGGATGCGGAAGTCGAGGTCGGGGGAGCGCAGGAGGAAGGCCGGCGCCCCCTCCTCCACCGCCGCCCGACCGCCTCCGGCATGGCGGCGACGATGCCGGGGCGGGCGGCATAGAGGACCGCCTGCCGCTCGGCCTTCAGGACGGCGGGTGCGCTGATCTCCGTCCGCCAGGGCAGGAAGAAGGCGCCGACCAGCAGGGCCGCGGCGGCGAAGGTGGCGCCCGACCGCCGGTTCAGACGCAGGTCGCGGCGGCGCTGCGCCCAGACGCGCAGCTCCTGCAGGATGGGACGCGCGATGAACCAGCCGATCTCCACCATCATCAGGAACAGGCCCAGCAGCTTGAAGAACATCGCGTAGACCAGCAGCGCGATGCCGAGGAACAGGACGAAGCGGTAGACCCAGACGGCCAGGGCATAGCCGATCATGAAGCGCCGCCGGTCGGCCGGCGGCTGTTCGGGCGGCGGGTCGCCGAAGCCGAACAGCGTCTCGCGCAGCCAGTGCCGGCCGAGCGCGAAGGCGCGGTCCTGCAGGTTCGGCAGGTCGAGCGCGTCCGACAACAGGAAATAGCCGTCGAAGCGCATCAGCGGATTGAGGTTGATCGCCAGCGTCATCACCCAGCTCGTGCTGGCCAGCAGGAAGACGCCGGTGCGCAGCGCCCCGTCCGGCAGGACGCTCCACAGGACCGAGGCGAAGGCGGCCAGCGTCAGCTCGGCGAGCATGCCGCCCGAATCGATCAGCAGCCTCTGGCGGCGCGAGGTCAGGCGCCACGCGTCGGTGGTGTCGGTCCACAGCACCGGCACCATGACCATGAAGGCCAGCCCCATCGCCGGCACCCGGCAGCCGGCGCGCTTGGCGGCGAAGCCGTGGCCGAACTCGTGCACCACCTTGGCGACCAGCAGCGCCCCGCTGCCGAGGATCAGCCCGTCGATGGACAACAGATGCAGGAAGCTGTGGGTGAAGCTGTCCCATTGCCGCCCGATCAGGTAGAGGCCGAGCAGGGCGGTGGCGAGCACGAAGAGGAGGAAGCCGAGGGTGAACAGGCGCGCCGCGAGCGGCATCGCCGCGGTCAGGAAGCGGTCGGGCGAGATCAGCGGGATGCGGACGAACAGGTAGTTCTTCAGCAGCCACTTGGCCGGCCCCATCCGCCGCGCCTCCACCATGCGGGCGAGGCGCCCGGTCTCGGCGGGGCCGAGCGCCTGGAGCAGCTCGCACCGCTCGGCGAAGCGGGCGAACTCCAGCACGTCCCGGGCGGTCGCCGCGATCGGGGTGGCGCGGCGGATGGCGTCCGCCACGGCACCGGCGGTACCGAGGCCCCAGCGCTGCAGAATCTCGAACTCCAGCCAGCCGATGCGCAGGAAGCGGTTGGCGGAAGGGTCCTGCAGCGTCCAGCTCGGCGAGCCGTCCGCCCCGCGCGGTCCCGGCATCAGGTGCAGGTCGTCGCGCAGCGGCGGCAGCGGCACCTCCTCCGGCGCCATCTGGCCGGACGGGGCCGCGACCGCCCCGACCCCGGCCCCGGCCATGGCCGCCGTGCCGCTCAGAGCGCCAGCCATTGCCGGACCGAGGCGATGGGACGGCGCAGGACCCACAGCGCCAGCGGCGCCGTCTCGCCGTAGATCTTGGCGGTTCCCTTCAGGCCGATGCGCAGCCGGTCGGACGGCCCGGCAAGCTCGGCCTTCAGCCGGTAGGCGACGATGCCGTCCGGTGTCGCCTGGGCGCGGTAGCTGGTCGAGGTCAGGCGGCCATGCACGGGCGCGTCGGGGGCGACGTTCAGAAAGAAGGCGACCTCGGCATCCGGCGGGAACGGCAGCGCGTCGCCGACGGCGAGGCGGATTTCCAGCTCCACCTCCTTCGGGTCGGCCAGCATCAGGATCCGCTCGCCCTGCGCCACCGGCCGGCCGAGCCAGTCGTTGACGTTGTCGAAGACGGCGATCCCGGCCATCGGGGCGGTCAGGGCGGCACGGTCGAGCAGGGTCTGGAGATAGGTCGCCTCGGCGGCCTCCTGCTCCAGCTTGCCCTGCAGGACGGTCAGCCGGCCCTTCACCTTGGGATCGAAGACCGCCTGCTGGGCGGCCTGCTGGTATTCCGCCTGGGTGACGTCGCGCGCCTTCAACGCCACCTTGTGCTTGGCGGCGAGCTGCGCCGTGTCGAGCGTCAGGAGCGTCTGGCCCTGGACGACCGGCTGGTTGGGCGTGACGGCGACCGTGTCGATCACCCCGTCGAAGGGGGCGCGGATCAGGACCGGCGAGCGCGGAATGACCTCCGCCGGGGCGAGCACCGACTGGCGCACCGGCATCGCCCCGACCGCCGCGACGGCCGCCACGGCGAGGGCGGCGAGCAGGCGCCGGCGCCTCGTCCCCGCCGTGGGAAGGGTCGGCCGGCGCGACAGCGACAGCAGCCAGGCGTGGGCATAGCCGTCGCCGACATAGTCGAGCAGGTGGCCGTCCGCCTCGCTCCAGGGTTCGGTCCGGGCGAAGAGCAGCCCGCCGAGCTGGCCTGTGCCGGGAACCGCGAGCGGAAGCCAGTAGGCGTGCGGCGGCAGATGGTCGGCCCAGCCGGAGGCGGCGTCGGGCGGCAGCTCCGCCGCCTCGACCGCATGGGCCTTGCCGGAGGCGGCCAGCACCGGCAGGACGCGCCTCAGCCACGTCGCGTAGCTGCCGCCGAGGTCCGGGGCGGAGACCCCCGACAGAGCGGCGATGCGGCCCTGCGCCCCGCCCTCCCACAGCACCGCCTGCTGGTAGGGCAGCAGCCCGGCGGTCTCGTTCACCATGACGAAGGGCAGCTCGGTCCGTACGGCGGCCCTGGCGCGCTTGCCGAGCTGGAGCAGGGTCGAGAGGCGCAGGAGCTGGCGGTTGAGCTGGTTGCTCGTCACCTGGGCGGTCACGGCTGGCTCCCTGCCGGCGGCGTGATGATGGCCCGCCCGCTCATCCCGGCGAGCAGCCGGTCGTCGGGGTTGCGGATGCGGGCATAGAGCTTGATCGACTGGCTGACGGGATCGACGCGGCCGGACAGGCGCGACACCTCCCCCTCGTAGCTGCGGCCGTTCTCGTCCACCACCACCTGGAACCGCGTGCCGACCTTCAGCCAGGCGAGCCAGCGCGACGGGACGATGGCCTCCAGCTCCAGTTCCTTGTCGTCGAGGATGTCGAGCAGCGGCTGCCCCTCGCCGATGAACTGGTACTGGCGGACCGAGACGCCCGCCACCCGGCCGGAGAAGGGGGCGGCGACGGTGCAGCGCGACACCATGGCCTTCATCATGCCGACCTCGGCGCCCGCCTCGGCGACCTCGGCGTGGCCGACGCTGATCTCCTTGGCGCTGATCGAGCCGAGCTGCCGCAGCTTCTCGTTCACCTCCAGCAGGCGCCGCGCCTTCTCCAGCACCGCGTTGGCGCGGGCGAGCTGGCTTTCCTGCACCGCGCAGTCGAAGCGGACGAGGACCTCGCCCTTGCGGAAGGTCTCGCCGTCCTGCACCGCCAGCTCGACGATGCGGCCGGCCATGCCGCTCGCCAGAACGGTGGTGGTGCGGGCGGTGACCTGCGCGCGGATCTCCCGCTCGACCACCGGCGGGGCACCGGCGTCCGGCGGGACGGTCTGGGCGAGGCAGGGGGCGGCCAGGGCGAGAAGCCCGGCCGCCGCGGACAGCAACGGGAAGCGGATCACGATACCGGTTCACCCTCTGGCTTGGTCGCCTTGCGGGCGGGTTCCGCGGCGGCGGTGGGCACCGCCGGGGCCGGGCTGTCGGGCGCGCCTTCCAGCCGCGGCAACTGGCCCTTGTCGAGATGGTCGAGCGCGTCCTTCACGACGACGACGAGCTTCGACAGATCCTCCGTCTCGACCGACGCCGGGACCGGATCGAGCCCGACCGCCGTGTAGAGGTTGCCGAGCGAGGTCTGCAGCTCGGTGAAGGCGCGGTCGCGGTCGAGTTCCGCCGCGACGGAGGAGAGGCCGCGGCGGATGCGCTCGAACTCCGGCTCCGCCTGGGCGAGGCCGCCGTCGTTGGCGGCCTTGGAGATGCGGCCCTCGACCCGCGCGATCTCCAGCGCAGTGTCGTAGGTCTCCACCGAGCGGACATACTGCTGGTAGCTGACGTTCACCTGGGTCAGCACCGCCACCGACAGGGCGAGACGGCGGGTCCTGGCGACCTCGATCTGCGCCTCGGCGGCGTCGATGACCTGCGGGGCGCTCAGCAGGTTGACGAGGTTCAGCGTCGCGCGCACCCCCGCCTCGGCCCACAGGTTGTTCACGAGGTAGGAGTTGCTGTCGTAGTTCAGCGAGCCGAGGATCGACAGCCCGGGCATCAGCCGCGTGATCTCCTTGTAGAGATTGTTGCGATCGACGCGTTCCTGATAGGCCTCCTCGCGCAGTTCGGGGCGCTGGGCAAGGCCCATCAGCTCCAGCGTCGGCACGTCGACCGACAGGGTGCGCGGGAAGCTCGGCAGGGCCGGCGGCTCCTCCACCGTGAACTCGGTGGTCGGCGGCACGTTGATCAGGGCGGCGAGCTGCGCCTTGGCCACCGACAGGTCGGAGCGCAGGCGGCGGAGCTGGCTGATCACCTGGAGCAGGTTCTTGCGGTACTCCAGCGTCTGCATGACGGGAGCCAGCGCCTGGTCCTCGATCTGCGCGTTGGCGGCGAGCGCGCGCTCCGCCTCCTTCATCAGCGGGTCGATCTTGGGCAGCAGGCGCTGCGCGGTGCCGGCCCGCCAGTAGGCGGAGCGCACCTCCTTCACGATGTTGTTGACGACGCGCCGCCGCCGCTCGACGGCGATCAGCGCGCGGTCGGCCTGCTGGCGGGCCTGGAAATAGCCGACGCCGAAGTCGAGCAGGTTCCAGGAGAAAGTCAGGTCGCCGGTGCGGCGGTGCTGCTCCTGAGAGGTCGAGGGTTCCAGCGACTGGCGCCGCGTGATCACCGACAGGCTGGACGAGGCGCTCTCGTTGTTGCGGCCGACATAGCCGGCGCTGGCGGCCAGCCGCGGCAGCATGTTCAGCACCGCCACGTCGAACTGCCGCTCCTGCAGCGCCGCCTCGGTCAGGGCGAGCTGGTGGTCGTAGTTGTATTTCAGTGCGCGGGCGATCGCCTCATGCGCCGTGAGCGGCCCGACGACCGGCGGCTGGTTGCCGAACAGCGTGCCGTAGTCGGCGCGGGCGCGCTCGACATGCTCGGCCGGCTGGATCGGTTTGGGAGCGACGGCGCAGGCGCCCAGCAGCAGGATGACGCCGAGCGAGGAAGCGGAGCGCAGCGAACGGAGGGTGACCATCGGGGGATTCTTGCCTTAGGAGGAAAGGACTATGACCAAGGGAGTGGCGGACCGGGTGGGACAATGCGGCGTCATGCCGCCTCCTGGTCGGTGTCGGAGGCGGCGAGCAGCGTGTCCAGCAGGGCGCGCGCCTCCGCCAGCAGGCCCGGCAGCCCGGCCGCCTGGACCTGGGCGGTGAAGGCGGAGCGGCCGGCCGGCATGCCGAAGAAGGATTCCACGTCCACCTCCGCCCGCTGGTCCCTGGCCGGAGTCTGGGCGGGAGCCGTGGCGCCGGGAGCACCGGCCTGGGGGCGCCCGCCGTCCGGCGGCGCCGTCCGGTTGGGCGCCTCGCCCTGCGGTGCCGGAGCCGCCCCCTGCCCGCCGGCCGGCGGCACGGGGAGGACGGGCGGCGCGGCGCGGCCGGCGGCATTGCCGGCCTCGCGCTGGGCGTCGTCCACCGGCGTGCCGGTGCGGAGATCCTGGCTGACCAGGATGCGGAACTGCGCCGCCGCCTGATTGCCGCGGGTGTCCTTCGCGATGATCACGACATCCACGTTGCCGCGGGCGCTGGCCGGCGGGGTGCCGCGGAAGGTCATGTTCGGCGCGTCGAACTGCAGCCAGTTGGGCAGCGGACTGCCGTCGGGGCGGGTCGCCTGGTAGACCAGCTTCTCGCCCGGGTTGGTATGGCGGAAGACGTTCGGCGGCACCTGGAAGCTGGTCTGCTGCTGCGGCAGCATCACCTGGTTGCCGACCGAACCGGCCAGGAACAGATCGACGTTGGCCGAGGTGGTCTGGCGGAACAGCGCGTCGGTCGACAGCATGCCGGTACCGTCGGCGCGGCGGTTCAGGCTGGTCGCCGCCACCACCGCGTTGGCGCCGTAGCCGCTGGCCGAGCTGGTGCCGGTCACCACGTTCACCACGTCGACGAAGGTCGTCAGCGACGAGGGGGCGCCGGTGACGGGGCCGAGCGTCGGCGTGCCGGCGGGGCTGGTCGGACCGGTCGGGGTGGTCGTGTCCACCACTGTGATCAGCGTTCCCGGCGGAGGCGTCGGCGTCGTCGGGGTGGTGGGCGGCGTGGTCGGGGTGACCGGAGGCACCGGCGGCGTGACCGGGACCGCCGGATCGACCTGCGCGGTGATCGACAGGGTGGCGCCCAGCGTGACGGAGGCCCCGGCGGTGTCGGTCGCCCGCAGCAGCAGGGCCACGTCGCCGTTGGTGCCGGCCGGCGGCGTGCCGCGGAAGGTCAGGGTCGCCGGATCGAAGCTCAGCCAGGAGGGCAGCGGCCTCCCGTCCGCCAGGGTGGCGGTGAAGGTCAGCACGTCGCCCGCGTCGATGTCGGCGAAGCGGCTGCGCTCCACCGACAGAGCGATGGGCAGGCCGGCGAGCCCGCTCGCCTGCGGCGCGGGGCCGGTGACGGTGGGCGCGTCGTTGGTGCCGGTGATGGTGATCACCACCTGCCGCGTCTCGGTCCCGCCCTTGCCGTCGGAGACGGTGACGGCATAGGTCTCGGTCACCGTCTCGCCTTCGCGCAGGGTCTGCACGCGGGCGTTGTCGACGCTGTAGGTCCAGGTCAGCACCCCGCCGGTGCCGCTGCCGGTGGTATCCGCCGTCAGGACGGACGTCAGGCTGCCGAGCTGTGCCGTCCCGCTGGTCGAGACGAAGCGGGAGGCGACGGTGTGGCTGTCGCTGCGGTCCAGGTCGGTGAAGGCGATGGTGCCGCTGTCGGTCAGGACGCCGCCGGTGGCGCGGACATCCTCCTTGACGCCGCCCGAGCTGTCCTCGGCCGCCAGGACCGGGGCGTCGTTCACGCCGGTGATGACGACGGTCAGCGTCGCGCTGCCGCTGCCGCCGGCCGTGTCGGTGATGGTGTAGGTGAAGGTCTCCGTCAGTGTTTCCCCGGCGGCGAGCGCCTGGACCGCCGCCGAGGAATTGTCGACCGCATAGGACCAGGTGCCGGCCGCATTCAGCACCAGCGTGCCGTAGCTGCCGCGCAGCCCCTGCCCGACGGTCCCGGCCGTGCCGCCGAACCGGACGGCGGTGACGGCGGACGGATCGTCGGCATCCACCTCCGTATCGTTGGACAGCACGTTGCCGGTGGCGGGTGCGATGGCGTCCTCCTGCACGTCGCCGCGGTCGGCGACGGCGACCGGCCGGTCGTTCACCCCGGTGATGACGATCGACAGGCTGCGGGTGACGGCGGCGCTGCCGACATTCGTACCGTCGGCCGCGAGGAAATCGTCGACCGTGTAGGTGAACACCTCGTCGGTCAGCGTCTGCCCCTGGCGGAGCTGCTGGATGACCGCCAGGCTGTTGTCGATGGCGTAGCTGTAGGTGCCGTCGCGGTCGATGGTCAGCGTGCCGTAGCGGCCGGCGACCGTGACGCTGCCGGTGCCGGCGGTGTCCACCACCGTGGCCGCGGCCGCCCCGGCCGGCTGGATCGCCGTGACGAAGAGGCGCTGCGGCGCAATGGTGCCGAGCGCGTCGCGGTCGCGGTCGTTCGCCAGGACGGTGCCGGTCGCGGGGGCGGCCGCATCCTCGACGATGCCGTTCACGTCGTCCGCCGCCTCGATCGCGTCCTCCACCGCCGTGACCGCGGTTCCGAGGGTGACGGTGCCGGCCGACCAGTTGCCCGTGCCGCCGGCCGTCAGCGACTGGCCGGCGGCGGCCGAGGAGACCGGCGCGTCGGAAAGGCGCACGGTCAGGCCGCCCGGCGTGCCGTTCCAGTCGGCGGCCGGGACGAAGCGCAGCCGCGCCGTCACCGGCAGGACAAGGGCGCTGCCGTCCGACAGGCCGTCCGGCAGGGCCGTCCAGGTGATGCCGTCGGTGGAGTAGCTCCACTGGCCCTGGGCGGCGGTGGCCGCGTTGCCGACGATGGCGATCCCGGCGAGCGCGGGGGTGCTGGCGTCGGCGCCGCCGTCGATGCCCGTCCGGTCGTCCAGCGCGTCGCCGTAGAGCGCGCCGAACAGGCCGGCGACCGTCGCACCGGTGATGGCCGAGGCGGGGGTATCCTCGGCGACCGCCGGCAGCGCCGCCGTACCGGTGGCGGTCGGGGCGTCGTTCACGTTGGCGACGGAAGGCTGAAGGGTGAGCGTGCCGTCAGACCAGCGGTCGGTGGTGCCGAGCCCGCCGGCGACGGACAGGTCCTTCAGGTCGGCAGGACCGCCGCTGGCCGTCACCGGATTGGCCGAGCCGTCGGCTACCCGCAGCGTCAGCGCACCGGGCGTCCCGTGGAAGTCCGCCGCCGGCAGGAAGCGCACCTGCGTCGCGGCCGACAGGACGAGGGCCGAGCCGTCACCGAGACCGGTGGCCGGGATGTCGGTCCAGCCGGCGGCGGCGAGATACTGCCAGCTCCCCTGTCCCGGCTTGGCCCCGTTGCCGACGATGGCGACGAAGGTCAGCGGGGTCGCGCCGTCGGTGCCGCCCAGCGCGCTGCGGTCGTCGGTGGCGTCGCCGTAGCGCGTGCCGATCAGGTCGGCGAAGCTGGCGCCGGCCGGGCTGCTGTCCTCCGTCACCGCGATTGCGACGGTGCCGCCGACGGTCGGCCGGTCGTTCACCGGCGTCACGCCGGTCTGCAGCGTCAGCTGGTTGCCGCTGTCGGCATAGGGCGTGGCGCCGCCGGTGGCGCCGGCGGCCGAGAGATCGACCACCGTCCCGCCGGCCGGAGCGCCGCCGCCGGCCTCCACCAGCCGCAGGGCGAGGTCGGGAGCCGGGCCGTTGAAGTCGGCGGCCGGCTGGAAGCGCAGGCGGTCGTTGCCGTCCAGCACCAGCGCGGTGGCGAGGCTGCGGCTGCCGACCTCCTGCCAGGGGCCGGTGCCGTCGATCTGGTACTGCCACCGCCCCTTGGCCGGGTCGGCGGTGCCGCCGACGATGACGACGCCGTGGAAGGTGTTGGCGCTGCTGCCGCCGGCCACCGCGTCGGCGGCGTCGGACAGGCGGGACTGGAAGAGATCGGCCACCGTGCTGCCGAGGTTGGCGACGCCGGCGACATCCTCCGCCACCGGGGCCAGGGTGACCGCGGCGGTGGAGGTCGCGACCGGGGCGTCGTTCACCGCCTGCACCGTGAAGGTGACGGTGTCCTGGTCGAGCTTCACCCCGCCGGCGCCGTAATTGCCGTTGTCGCTGGTGGCGATGGTGATGGTCTCGGTGCCGTTGAAGTTCGGGTTGCCCCGGTAGACCACCGACCCGAGCAGGGCCTGGAGGTCGGCCAGCGTGCCGGCGACCGTCACGGCGGCATCCTCCACCCCGTCGCCGGACTGGAAGGTCACCCGGCCGCGGAGCGTCGCGTCGCCGAGCGTCAGCCGGCCGTTCTGCGCCGTCAGCGTGACGGTCAGGATGCGATCGGCGGTGACCGGATTCTCGTCCACGTCGGGATCGGCGATGTTGAAGCGGTTGGTCCCGCTGAAGGTGAAGGGGGTGTCCTCCAGGATGCCGGTGAGAACGGTCGGGACCGTGTTGACCGGCGGGTCGTTCACCGGGCTGACCGAC
The DNA here is from genome assembly GCF_003130795.1 of Azospirillum thermophilum. NCBI lineage: Bacteria > Pseudomonadati > Pseudomonadota > Alphaproteobacteria > Rhodospirillales > Azospirillaceae > Azospirillum > Azospirillum thermophilum. The sequence goes on along the minus strand of NZ_CP029356.1, from coordinate 748,896 downwards.
GCCTTCAGGAGCAGCGTGGTGCGGCTGAACTGGTCGTTGTCGCCCGTGTTGCGGTCGCCGTCCGTGGTGTTGGGGTCGTCGGCGGTGGTGTCGGTGCCGGCGCTGGTCCGGTCCCACAGCTTCAGCGTCAGGCTGGCGCCGGGGTCGCCGTTGAACTGGGCAGCGGGCACGAAGCGGATGCGGTCGGCCGGGTTCAGCAGCAGGGCTGTCGTGGCGGAGACCGAAGCCGGAACGTCGGTCCAGGTGGCGCCGTCATCGAGCGAGTACTGCCACACCCCGTGGGAGCTGTTGGCGACGGCGGTGATGGCGAGGCCCAGCCCGTCCCTCGGCGTGCCGACGCTGCCGGCGTGGTTGTCGGCGTCGCCGGCGTCGGCGCCCAGGCTGGCAATCAGGTCCGCCACCGTGTCGCCGCGGTGGGTGTAGCTGCCGGCGCCGGTCCATTCCGGCGTGGCGGCACCGGTGATGGTGCTGCCGTCCGGCCGGCTGATCACCGGCGCGTCGTTCTCCGGCACCACCCGCAGGCTGTTGGTGAAGAGGCCGGCGACGGACTGGGTGGTGGCCGCGCCGTCCGGGCCGTTGCGCACGTCCACCGCCACGGTGCGGAGGGCAGCCGCGCCGCCGACCGGATCCTGACTGTCGTTGCGGAAGGCGATCTGGCGGATCAGCGCCTGGACGGCGGCCGGCGTGGCGTTGCCGTTCAGCGCGATCCGCAGGGAGGTCGCGGCGTCGATGCCGCCGCTGATGGTGCCGATCACCAGCGCCGCCCCGCTGCCGGCGCCGTCGGCGTCCCACAGGACCGAACTGCCGGACACGCTGATGAAGTGGCTGCCGGCATCGCCGGAGCCGGTGACGGTCAGGCGGTCGCCGTCCTGACCGCCGGCGGTGAAGCGCGCGGTGACGAGGCCGCCGCCGAAGCTGGAGTTGTCGTTGTCGGTGATCCGCACCGCGGGATCGTTGAACAGCCGGACGGCGCCGGCGTTCTCCGGATAGGTCACCGGCGCCAGGGCCGGGGTGGTGCCGGTGAAGATCGGCTCGTTCACCGGGGTGATGGCGACGCTGGTCACGGCGCTGGCCGTCAGGCGCTGGCCGGCGCCCTGGTCCACGGGCGTGGCGCCGCGGTTGTCGTCCACCGTCAGCGCGATGGCGACCGGACCGGCGGAGATGCCGTCGACATTCTCGCTGGTGTTGCGGTAGGTCACCGATTGCACGACGCGGCTGGCGAGCGCCTGCGTCACCGCCGTCGCGCCGTCGCCGAGTGTCACCACCAGCCGTCCGGGAGTGCCGGTGTCGAGCGTTCCGATGACCGGATCGTCGGCGGGATCGGCGGAGGCGTTGGCGAGGTGCAGCTTGCCGTCCGTCCCGACATAGACCGAGCCCGCCGTGCCGGCATTGCCGGAGAAGCCGAAGACGTCCTCGGCGTTCGGCGTGCCGCCGTTGCGCTGGAAGGTCAGCACCACGCCGCTGTAGTCGTTCGGGCCGGCCGAGGCATCGCCGATATCGGCGTCGAACAGCGTGGCGTCGGGGTCGAGCAGGACGGCCGCGCCATCCTCCACGAAGGTCGGGCCGGTCGGGCCGAAGCCGCCGATGGTCGGCCGGTCGTTCTCCGGCGTGACGCGCAGCTCGACGGTGGCGGTGCCGGCGACGCCGCCCGGCGTCCCGTCGCCGACCGTGATGGTCAGGGTGCGGGGGCCCGGCGTCGGCCGGTCGCTGCCGTTCTGATAGGTCAGCGCCTCGATCACCCGCTCGACGGTGCCGACGGTGGCGTAGGCCGCGGCGTCGGCGCCGGTCAGCGCGATGGTCAGGGTATCGGCGGACGTCCGGACGATGGTCCCGATGGTCCGCCACGCGCCGCCCGACCAGACCTGGACGGCGTCGCCCGAGCCGCGGCGCACCGCGCCCTCCCCCTCCGCCGGCTGCAGCGGCAGGGACAGCACGTCCTCGGCGATCAGGCCGGTGACGGTGACGGACCCGCCGGTCAGGCTGGGGCTGTCGGCATCGACCAGCGAGACGGCGGCGGCATTGGTGATCAGGGCCGCGGGCGTGCCGCCGACGACATTCACCGCGTTCTCCGCCATGGTGACGGCCTGATAGGCGCCGGCGAAGCGCGGCTGGTCGTTCACCGGCACCACGGTGATGGTGGTGACGGCCCGGTTGGTGTCCAGCGGGTTGCCGAGCGTGTCGCCCGCCGTGCCGGTGTCGCCGGTGCCGGCGTCGGTGATCCGGATGTCGATCGTCCGGTCGCCGGCCGTCGGGTTGTCGGACGCGTTGGTATAGCTGATGTCGCGCAGCAGGGCCTGATAGGCGGCCAGCGTCGCGGTGGCGCCGGCGGGGGTGATGTCGAAGACGCCGGTGGCCGGATCGTAGCCGACCCGGAAGGCGCCCGAGGCGACCATGACGTTGGTGCGGGCCTGGTTCAGGGTGAAGACCGTGCCGCCGATGGTCAGCGATTCCGCCGCCCGGTCGGCGGCGACGCCGCCCAGCGTCAGCGTCATGCGTACGGCGTTGGCGTTGTCCACGTCGCTCAGCAGAGCGGCGGCGGGGTCGGCGATCCCGACGGAGGGATGCGGGGCGTTGGCCGTTTCCGTCCAGGTGACGGCATAGTCGTCGCCGGCAGCCGCACCGTTCAGATCGACGCGCGGCGGGTCGTTGGTGACCAGCAGCGTCAGGTTGGCGACCGCGCTGTTGCTGGGCAGTTCGTGGACGGCGCTGGTGTCGTCGTTGGAACCGGCGTCGGTCACCTGCACCGTCACGCTGCGCGCGCCGCTGTCGGGCGTGTCGTTCAGGTTGCGGTAGGTGATGCCCTTCAGCAGGGTCTCGTAGCTGCCGACCGTCGCCACGCCGCCGGCGCGCGTGATGGTCAGGGTGCTGGTGGTGCCGGCGACGGCGACCGTCACCGCGAAGCCACCCACCGTCACCGGGGTGCCGGCCACGGTGCCGAGCGCGAAGTCGGTGCCGCCGATCCGCAGGATCTCGTCGTCGCCGTTGCGCACGCCCGCGACGGTGACGACCATGCGCGAGAGGTTGGCGCTGTCGGCGTCGACCAGCGTCGCGTCGGGGAACAGCGCCATGCCGGTGGTGGTATCGGTGCCCGCGGCCTCGCGGTAGGTCACGGTGACCGGATCGGCCGCCGTCGTGCTGTCGAGGTCGACGACCGGCGCGTCGTCCGTCCCGTTGATGGTGATGGTGAGGGTGGCGGTCCTGGCCGCCCCGGCCGCATTGCCGCCGGCGGGCAGGAAATCGTCCACCGTATAGGTGAAGGTCTCCGTCAGCGTCTGGCCGGCGCGCAGCCCCTGCACGGCGGGCAGGCTGTTGCTCAGGGCGTAGCTGTAGGTGCCGTCGCGGCGGATGACCAGCGTGCCGTAGGCGCCGCCGATGGAGGTGGCCGCGTCGCTGGCGGTGTCGACCGTGCGGCTGGTCGTGCCGACCTCCACAGCCGTCACCCGCAGGACCTGCCCCTCGCCCGCGTCGGCGTCCGTGTCGTTGGCAAGGACGTTGCCCGACGCGATCAGGCTGGTGTCCTCGGTCACGCTGCCGGTGTCGGCGGCCGGTACCGGGTCGTTCTCGACGGAGGCCACGGTCAGGTTGATGGTCGCGGTCCGGGTGACCGCCGTCGCGCCGCCGTCCTGGCTGGTCGCCGTGACCGTCAGCGGGATGAAGCCGGCGGTGATCCCGCTGGCGCCGCCGCCCTGGGTGTTCCAGTTGGGCGGCAGCTTGACCCACAGGTTGACCGTGCTGCCGCCGGTGCCGAGCGTGGCGTCGCCGACGGTGATGGTGGTGGCTCCCGCCAGGAGTTCCGTTCCGGTCCCGGTCGGTGCCGTGGCGCCGTTCACGACGTAGCGGGTACCGGCCGGCAGGCCGGCGACGGCGAGCGACAGGGTTTCGGAGAAGTCGGTATCCGTCTCCGCCACCCGGATGGGCAGCAGGATCCACGACCCCTCGGCCCCGCTCATCGCGACGGGCGAGCCTGGGTTGGTCTCGCCCGCGTCGGCGGTGCCGTTGCGGTTGGCATCGATCGTCAGGTCCGGGGTGTCGGAGACGCGGGAGACGGTGATGCCGACCGTCCTGCTCGCGGTTGCCGTGGCGGCGCCGCTGCCCGTCCCGCCGTTGCCGCCGTCGTTCACGTCGATCCTGACCGAGGCCGTGTTGCTGGACGCGGTCGGATAGTCGGCGGTCGGCGTGAAGGTCAGGGTCGCCAGGGCGGCGTTCAGGGCGACCCGCGTCCCGGTCAGCGTCAGGGTGGTGCCGGTCCCCTCGCCGGTGACGGCGTTGCCGGGATCGCTCACCGTGACCCGGCCGTTGGTCGCCGTCAGGGTGACGGTGAAGCTGTCGGCGGCGCCGGTGGCGAGATCGGCGGCGTCGCCGAAGAGGATCTGGTTGCCGCCGGTGAAGGACAGGACCGTGTCCTCGTCCACCGTGAGCGGGGTGGTGGAGGTGTCCGGCGCGGTGATGACCGGGGTGTCGTTGCGCGGCGCGACCGTGATGGTGAAGCTGCGCGTCGTCTGCAACCAGGTGTCGTTTGCCGGATTGCCGTCCGCCTGCGTGGCGTCGACATAGGCGGATCCCGGCTCGGCCCCGCCCGAGACGTAGCCGCCGAGGGTCGACGGCCGGGCGCCGCTGTTGCCGCGGTCGTTCACCACCAGGGTCACCGTGATGGTGCCGTTCCAGTCCGAGGCGGCGGCCCCGCTCACCGTCGGGTAGGAGACGGTGAGCGCGTTCAGCGCGGTGTTGATCTGCGCCTGGGTGCCGGTCAGCGTGATCGAGCCGCCGTTCAGGTTGGTGACCTGGGCGCCGCCGGTGGTCGTCCCGTCCGAGGTCAGGTTCTCGACCCCGGTGATGCTGGCGCTCTGGTCCACCGACACGGTGACGGTCATGACCCCGTTGCCGACATCGGGGTCGTTCACCGTGATGTTGGCGTTGGTGCCGTTCAGCACGATGCTGGCGTTGCCCTCGGCCGCATCGACGTTGCTGGCCGAGACGCGGGGCGCCTCGTTCTCCGCGGTCACCGTGACGGTCACGCTGCCGGAAATCGGCGTGCCGCCGTCGCCGTCGTCCGCCAGGAGGGTCAGCGTGCGCGTGGCGGTCGGCGTGTCCGACGTGTTGCGGTAGGTCAGATGTTCGATCAGGTGCTCGACCACCGCGATGTCGACGAGCGGGCTGCCGAAGCGGATGATGAACTTGCCGGCCTGGGTGGTGTCGGTCGTCCCGATCTGCACCCAGCCGGTTCCGTCGAAGAGATCGACCTTGCCGCTCGACAGCCGGAGCTGGCCAGCCGCCGTGCCGGGGTCGGAGGCGAGCGAGACCACGTCGTCGGCCGCCAGCCCGCCGACGGTCAGGGAGCCGCCGTCGAAGTCGCGGCTGTCGCCATCGGTCAGGTTGATGTCGGAGTCGATGAGGACCGGTCCGGCGTTGGCCGTGTTCTCCAGCACGGTGAGGGCGTCGAGGCCGCTCAGGACCGGCTGGTCGTTGACCGGAACGACATGGATGACGGTGGCCGGCTGGTTGCTGGGAAGCCTGTGGGCCCCGCCGGCATCGTCGTCGCCGGCGTCGGTGATCTGGACGGAGATGCGGCGGTCGCCGGCGGTCGGATCGTCGTTGGCCGTCGCGATGGTGTAGGTGATGCCGCGCAGCAGCGCCTGGAAACCGGCGATGGAGCGCGTGGCGCCGCTGGCCGGGGTGATGGTGAGGACGGTGCTGCCGTCGCCGGCCCCGTCGACGGTCGGGACCACCGCCACCTGGAAGCTCTGCCCGTTGACCGTGACCGTCGCGGTGGTCGTGGTGGCGAGCCTGAAGTCGGTGCCGCCGATGGTCAGCATCTCGTCGTTGCCGTCGCGGATGCCGGTGACGCTCAGCACCATGCCGACGGCGTTGCCGTTGTCGGGATCGCCGAGCGCCGCGTCGGACGCCGCGATCCTGACCGGAGTGTTGGCGGTGTTGGCCCCCTCCGTCCAGGTCACCTCATGGTCGGCGCCGCTGGTGGCGCCGTTGAGGTCGACGGTCGGCGGGTCGTTGTCGTCGCTGTCGGCCGCGGCGAAGTCGATGGTCCCGGTCAGCTCGTTGGACGGAAGGCTGGTCTTCCGCCCGGTCACCGTGTTCAGCCCGTCGTTGTTGCCGTCATTCAGGACGATCTTGTAGCTGCGCTGCGTGTCCGTGCCGTTGGCGGTCGGGTTGTCGCTGCTGCTGGAATAGCGGATGGCGTCGATGATCGCCGCGACATTGGCTTCGGTCGCCGCGGCGGTCAGGGAGATGGTGAAGGTCAGCACGCCGTTCGACACGGTGGAACTGGTCGCCCCCGCCCCGGTCGGGCTGCCGGCGAGGCTGAGGGTGTCGCCGTCGCGGTAGTCGGTGATCGTCACGACGATGCTGCCGCCGGCCATGCTGGCGGTGCCGGTGTAGTCGCTGCCGGTACCGTCGGGATCGGAGACGGTGGCGCCGCCGACCAGGGCGACCATGTTGGTTCCTGTGCCGACGCCGCTCGCCTCGCTGACGGTGGCGGCGGAATCGGTGGCGGCGATGGTCGGCGCGTCGTTGGCCGGCAGGACGCTGGTCGACAGCTTCGCCTGCCCGGACCAGTGGCTGGTCTGGCTGGCGAGCGTGGCGGAAATGTCCTGCAGCGGGGTCGCGGCGTTGTAGGAGACCGGCGTGTCGGACAGGCGGACCGTCAGGGTGCCGGGGGTGCCGTAATAGTCGTCGTTGACCGGGACGAAACGGATCTTCGCCGCCGTCGGCAGCAGGAGCGCCGATGTCTCTGACACCGAACCGTCGATGGCGGTCCAGCTCGTCCCGCCATTGACCGAGTATTCCCAGCGTCCCTGCGCCGCGGTGGCCGCGTTGCCGACGATGGCGACGCCGCCCAGGCTTCCCATGTCGGCCTTCGAACCGCCGGTGATGCCGGTCTGGTCGTCGGTCGCGTCGGCGAAGGAGGAGCCGAACAGCGTGGCGACCGTGGCGCCCGGCGGATCGAGGGTCTCCTCGTCGATGGCGGGCAGCGTGGCGTCCGCCGCGGTCGGCCGGTCGTTCTCGTTGGTGACCCTGGCCTGCAGCAGGACACTGTTGGACGACCAGCGGCCGGTCTGCAGGTCGGCGTCGCCGTCCGGCGTGTTGTTCAGGTTGCGTCCGGCACCGGTGGTGATGCCCGAGGTGCCGGCCGTCGTGTCGAGGTCGGCCACCCGGACGGACAGCGCGCCGGGGGTTCCGTAGAAGTTGCCGGCCGGAATGAAGCGGAGCTGGTGGGCCGGTCCCAGCACCAGGGCGCTGGTGACGCTGAGGGACGCCGGGACATCGGTCCAGTTCGTCCCGTCGAGCGAGTACTGCCATTTGCCCTGCGCCGCAACGGCCGCATTGCCGACGATGGCGATGTAGCCGGGGCCGGTCGCGGTGTTGCCTCCGCCGCTGGCGGACACGTCGTCGGCGCCGTCGCCGTAGCTGGTGATCCGCGTCAGGATGTCGGACACCGCCGTGCCGGCGGGGACCGAGGTACCCTCCTGGACCGTGACCGCCTCGATCGTCTGGCCTGCGGTGACCGTCGGGCGGTCGTTGACCGGGTTGACGGTGATGGTGATCGTCTTCGTCGTCTTCAGCGCGCCGTTGGTGCTGTCGGCATAGGCCGAGCCGACGGCGTAGGAGACGCCGGCCGCGGTGTCGATGGCGGTGGGGCGGGCGCCGGTGTTGCCCTGGTCGTTGACGACGACGGTCACGGTGACCGTCCCGTGCCAGTCGGCCGAGGTGGCGGCGCCGGGGTCGTCCGGATAGGTGATGGTGATGGCCTTCAGCCGGCTGTTCACCTGATCCTTGGTGCCGGTCAGGGTGACGGACCGCTTGTCGGCGGCGATCGCCACTGTGCCACCGGAGTTGCCGACGGTGGTGATGCTGCCGTGGTCGATGGACAGCGTCACCGACAGGGTGCCGCCATTGTCGTCGGTATCGGCGATGCTGATGTTGCCGTTGGTCCCGTCGAGCTTGATGGTCGAAGAGCCCTCGGTCGCGACCACCGGGCTGGCGGTGATCGACGGGGCGTTGTTGAAGGTGGAGGCGAACAGCGTCCGCTCCACCACCGCCACGTTGTAGATCGCGGAGATCGCCGACGTCTCGGTCGTGGGGTCGTAGGCCGTGGTCGGAATGGCCGAGGGGGCGTTGGCCGGCTTGCCGACGTTGGTCTGGTTGGTGGAGCCGCCGTTGGCGGATGCCTCGACCTCCGGGGTGCCGGGGTCGGAATCGACCAGCGCGCCGGTCACGCGGTCGCGCAGGCGGTCGTCGGCGATGATCTGGAGCTTGTAGCTGGCGTCGCTGTTGCCGATGTCGCCCGTCAGCCGGATCCTCAACCCGTAAAGGTAGGCGTTGAGTTCGGAGACGGTGCCGCGGAGGACGAGGGCCGTCCCGGCGCCGGTGTAGCTGGCATCGACGGTGGCGCCGTGGCCGGTCGCGTCGCTGTCCAGCGTGACGCCGGCATAGCTGGCGAGCGGGGCGCCGGTGGAATCCAGCACCCGCACCATCACCTGGATGATGGAGGCCGGGGAGAGATCGGCGTCCCCGACCGTCGTGGACCACATGCCGATCTTCTTCGGCATCTCGCTGTCGACGGCGACCTGGCTGCCGTCGACGGCCAGGGTGATCTGGTCGTTGACCGGCAGGACGGTGATGTTGAAGGTCGCGGTCTTCGTCGCGTTCGCGACGTTGCCGTCGCCGACCGCCGCCTCGAACTCGTCCAGCGCGACCTGCAGGGTGTCGCCGCCGTTGAAGTTGGCGGCGCCCAGATAGCGGACGCCACGGTTCAGGGCCGTCTCGATCGCGGCACGGGTGCCGGTGACGGTCAGGGTGCGGTTGCCGTTGCTGGCCGCGACCGCGACGCCGGCGCCGTTCACCAGCGCGATGGTGCCCTGGCTGACGCTGAGCGTCACCCGCATGTTCAGCCCGAAGGCGTCGGATTCGACGTCGGTCAGGGTGAAGCCGGTGATGACGTGGTAGGTATCCTCGCTCGCCGTCTGGTTGGCGACGCCGATCGTCAGGCCATGCTGGTCGTTCACGTTCGACGCGAACAGCGTGATCGTGTGCGTCGCGGTGTTGTTGGCGTCGTTCACCGGCGAGCCGTCGCGGTTCGCCGTGCCGCCATTGGTGCCGGCGGCCAGCGTTCCGGCCCCGTCGTGGAGCCGGTCGTCCACCGTCACGGTCAGGCGGATGATCTGGTCCGCGTCCTCCTGGACGAGATACTGCAGGCTGTCCAGCGCCGCCTGGATCTGCTGCAGCGTGCCCTGCAGGACGATCTCGCCGGAGGTCGACTGGATCCGCCCGTTGCCCAGCGTGGTTCCGCCGGTGACCACGGTGACGCCGCTGCTGGCGAGGATGCTGATGACGGCCGGCCCGGTGTAGGCGCCGTCGCTGATGGTCACCCGCAGGAAGTTGCTTTCGCCGGCGGTGATGCCGTCCGGCGTCCCGTCGCCGTTGCTGTCCAGATCCATGTCGCCGACGACGATCCGGTTGCTTCCGGTGAAGCTCAGCGGATCGGTGGTGCCATAGAGGATGTTCGCGGTCGGCCCGGTGACCGTCGGCTTCACGTTCAGCGGGTCGATGACGATCTGGAAGGTGCCGGCCGGTTCGGAGCCGCCGCCGCCGTCGCTGACCACGAAGGAGAAGCTGTCGGTGCCGGTCTCGGACCCGTTGTGGGTGTAGGTGATGAGCCCGGCGTCGAGGTCGGCCTGGGTGAAGGTGCTGCCGACGCCGAGCGCCACGCCGTTGCGCCGCAGCGTCCCGTTGTCGGTGGCGTCGGTGATGCGGTACTGGCGCTGGGTCGTCGTGTTGTCGGGGTCGGTGTAGCGCAGCGTGGCCGCCCCGCCGGAGATGGCATTGCCGGCCCCGGCCGTCGCGCTGCCGCCGATGATCCCCTGTCCGCCTTCGGCGACCCGCAGGCCGGTGTTGGCGGAGAAGACGGGGTCGTCGTTGAGGCTGGCGATGGCAAGGTCGATCGTCAGTTCCGCCCCGGTGCTCGGACCGTCGCCGGCGGCCGTCGCGGCGGCGACGCCCTTGCCGTCGTTGGGAACGATGCGGAAGCTGTCGGAGAAATTCTCGCTGCCGTCATGGACGTAGCGGAAGAACCCGGCGTTGAGCTGCGCCCTGGTCACCACGCCGTTCAGGGCGAGGTCCTGCCAGGAGCTGCCGTTCCAGAGCTGCAGCTTGCCGTACTGCGGCAGCCGCGTGACGGTGAAGGACAGCTCCGTGTCGGAGGAGCGGTAGTCGGGCAGTGCGATGGTATCGAGCGAGCCGTCGGCGTCGCCGAGCGAAATCGCCACGTTGCCGGGCGTGTTGAAGACGTAGATGCCCTGGGTGGCCGAGCTGGTGTCGTTGCGCTCCGTCAGGACGGCGGTGCCGGAGACACCGGCGGTGGGGGTGTCGTTTACTGGAATGACCTCGATCCCCACGGTGGTCATCGCGGAGATGTTGCGGCCGTCGCTGACCGAGAAGCGGAACTGCTGGACGTGGTCCTCCCCGCCGTCATGGACGAAGCGGACCTTGCCCTGATCCACGTCCTTCTGCGTGAAGGAGCCGTAGAGTGCCAGCGCCACCCAGTTCTGCGCGTCGTTGGCGGGAACCGGATTGCCGCCCCGGTAGATCTGCAGGAGGCCGCCGGTCGGCAGCTCCGTCAGGCGGAAGACCAGCTCGTCGGCCGGAGTATCGGGATCGGTGGCCTTCAGGTAGCCGCCGGTGGCGGCGCTGGTCGACTGGAAGTAGGTCGTCCCGCCTTCATGCACGCTGGCATTGCTGGTGGTGACGCTGCGGGCGTCGACCGTGCCGGGATCGTTGACCACGTAATCGATGGGGTCAGGCTCGCCGGGGCCGCCGGTGTTGCCGGTGACGGCCAGGTTGAAGGTCAGCGTGTGCGTCAGGTAGCCGGTGTCGCCGGCATTGCGGGTGCCGCCCTCGCGCCCGCCGGGGATCTCCGTCTGGCTGGTGGTCGAGAAGGCGGTGATCTCGCTGTCGCGCACCGAGAAGGACAGGGCCGCGGTCTGCGCCCCGTTGGCGGTCGTGCGGACATGCAGCCGGACGTGGTTGTCGTTCACCTCCTGCTGGGTGAAGCTGCCGCCGACGCCGAGGCTGCGCCACGCCCCGTCGCGGTAGACCTGGACCAGGGCCAGAGCGACGTCCGGACGGGCGGTCAGGGTGTAGACCACGATGCCGGGGGCGCTGTCGGGGTCGCTGACGCCCAGGATCGCATTGGTGATCGTGATGTCCCGGCTCTGCGACACGTTCACCGCGACCGGACCGGCCGGGGTCGTGGAAACGCCGTAGCCATAGGCGCCGGGGACGCCGGTCTGCACGACATAGCCGTTCGACACGCCGGCGCCGAAGGTGGACAGGACGGGGTCGTCGTTGTTCTCGCGCACGGCGATCTCGACGGTGCGCGAGCCGCTGCGGGTGGCGACCGGGCTGGTGCCGCCGCCGTCGTCGGTCAGGGTGACGCGGAAACTGGGGTTGCCGGCCGGCTCGTCCGGGCTGACGTCGAAGCTCAGCTTCATGGCGGCGAGCGTGCCGGTATAGCGGTAGCCGTCGGTGACCCGCGTGTCGCCGGCGTCGAAGACGTTGTTGTCGTTGGCGTCGATGTAGAGCGTGCCGCCCTTCGCGTCGATCTGGTCGATCACCACCGTCCAGATATCCGAGGTCTGGTCGGGATCGCTGGCCGAGATGGTCAGGTCGACGCCCTTGCGCCCCTCGTAGGCCGTCTGGGCCACGGTGAAGCCGGAGACGGCGGGCGGCTGGTTCACCGGGGTGATGGTGATCGGCACGATGCCGGAATCGGTGCCGCCGGCGCCGTCGTCGACCACGACCGCGAAGCTGTCCTGCGTGCCGCCGGTGGCGGTGGTCTGGTAGCCGGTGTGGACGTACCTGACCTTGCCGTCCTGGACGTCCTTCAACGAGAAGGTGGAGCCGACGACCAGGCGGGCGTGGGCGTCGCCGAAGACGAGATAGCCCTTGGCCGCGGCCGGGAGCTGGGTGACGCGGAAGATGATCTGCTGCGGCACCTGCGGCGCGCTGTTCAGGCCGATGTCGAGGTCGACGTCGGTCAGGCCGAAGTTGGCGGCGTCCAGCGTCACCATGTTGCCGGCCCCCTCCGCCACCGTGGCGGCGGTCGGGCTGAGGGTCGGCGCGTCGTTCACCGGCTGGACGACGATGTTGTTGATCAGCAGCGTCCGGGTGGCGTTGTTGGCGTCGGTCGCGTCGACGCGGATCTGGGCGCCGGTGCCGTTGTAGTTCGGCTCCGGCCGGACGGTGAAGCTGGCGATCGCGGCGGCCATCGCCGCCTCCGTCCCCGTCACGGTCACGACGCTGTCGCCATTGCTGGTGCCGTTGACGAAGGTCAGCCCGGCGATCTGGGTCAGGGTCACCGACCCGTGGGTGGCGGTCAGGGTGACGCTGACGATCTGGGTGTCGGGATCGTCGGAATCGGTCAGCGTCAGGCCGGAGATGGTGAGGCTCGTGTCCTCCACCGCCGTGCGGACGATGCCGGCGTTGGCGTCGGTGAGGACCGGCGCGTCGTTCAGGTTGTTGACGACGATGGTGCGGCTCGTCGTGGTCGAGGCGTTGGACGCGTCGGTCACGGTGACGGTCAGCAGCGAGGACCCGAAATAGTCGGCGGTCGGCGTATAGGTCAGGCTGTTGAGGGCGGCGTTGACGCTGGCCGGGCTGCCGGTGAAGGTGATCAGCGCCTGGCCGTTGCCGGTACCGTTGGTGAAGGTCAGGCCCGCCGTGGATCCCATGGCGATGGTGCCGTTGGCCATGGCGACCGTGACGGACACGCTGCCGTCGTCGACATCCGAGACGGAGAAGCCCGGAAAGGTCAGCGGGGTGTCCTCGTTGACCGTGAGGGTCGCGTTGAGCGGGGAGACCACCGGCGCGTCGTTCACCGGGTTGATCGTGATGGCGATGGTCTGGGTGACGGCGGTTCCGCCGTCGGAGACGTCGATCCGCACCGACCCGGCGCCGTTGTAGTCCGTGAAGGGCTGGTAGGTCAGCGTGCCGATGGCGGTGTTGATGTCCGCGATGCTGCCGCGGATGGAGACGACGGAACTGCCGGTCTTGGTACCCTGCAGGAAGGTCAGCCCCTTGACGCCCGCCAGGCCGATGGTCCCGCGGTCGGCGGTGAGGGTGACGGTCAGCGTGCCGCCGTCGGCGTCGCCGACGCTGAGGCCGGTGATGGCCAGCGTCGCATCCTCGTTCATCGAGTAGGACGAGGCCCCGAGGGTCAATGTCGGCGGTGCCAGCAGATGGCCGTAGCCGTCGGCATGGATCGTCGCCGCCTCGATGGGGCCGGTCGCCGCCTCCAGGGTCCAGTCGCCCCGAAGGCGGCGGCGCCGGTGGCGTCGACCGACGCCGCGACGTCGGCGCCGGTCAGCTCCGCCATCGAGGCGATGAAGCGGGCGCCCGCCTCGCCCGCGGCGACGTCGCAGCCGTAGATCAGGATGTCGGCGTCCTCGGTGAGGCCGGACCGCCATGCCGACAGCGCCGCGGCCGAGGTGCGCAGGCTGTCGGCGGTCAGCGTGTCGCGCCCCAGCAGAAGCTCGCCCGACGCACCGTGGGAGATGATCTGGAGCGAGCCGTAGCCGCCATGCGACAATGCCGCCCCGATGGCGGTCAGCGCATCGTCGTCGCCGTCGAGCCGGAGCACCTCCACCTTGGAATCGACGTAGCCGAGGAGCGTATCGACGTCGGTCACCCGGTAGTCGACGACCAGCAGCGTGCGGCCGGGCGAGGCCGGCCCGTCGGCAGGGACGCTTCCGCTCCAGGCCGCGGCCTCCGTCACCTCCACGTCGAGGCCGGTCAGGTTCGACAGCGTGTCGGTGAGCAGGCGGCTTCCGGCGCTGCCGGCGGATTCGAGCCCGTGGATGCCGATCCCGCCGCCATCCGCCAGATGGTCGCGCCAGGAGGCGACCTCGTCGGCCCGGCCCACCAGGGCGGCGGAGGTCAGCAGGTCGCGGCCGACAGGCAGGGCACCGGCGCTGCCCTGCGAGACGATGTGGATCGCGTCGAGGTTGGTCCGTCCGGCGAGTGCCCCGGTAATCTGGCCGATGCCGTCGCGGGCGGGGTCGAGGACGACCACCTCCACCCCGGACGGCACGCTGGCGGTCAGCGCCGGCAGGTTGTCCACGCGCGAATCGACGAAGACGATCTCATGGACCGGAGCGGCCGGCGGCGCGGCCGGCTGGCCTGCCGGCGCAGCGGGAAGGCTGCCGGTGTCATGACCGGTCGCCTCGGCCGGGGCGGGCGGCGCGTCGCCGGCATGCCGAGGCGCCGCCGTAGCGGAGGCGGCGTGAACCGCATCCTGCGCCGCATCCTGGGACGCGGCGGGGTCGCGGTGGGTCTGATCGATGACCTTGTCGATACTCTCGGCGACCGTCGCGACGGCTGCGCCGTCGAAGACATAGCGCGGCTCGAGAACGATCTTGAGCGAGTTACGCAAGGCCATGATTCCCCTCACACCGGAGTCGTTGGATAGTTTTATTCTTGGACATGAATTTATCAGGTGCAGCCATAGGTAGATTTACAATGACTGGCGCCTGTTATCTGAATTTCTGTAGATGATCTATTCTGCTGACTGTCTTGGTCGCGCGCTTGTTTGAAATCAGTCTTTGCAACACATTTCTCTAATGCCGCCCCTTCTGATTATACCGCTCCCCACTTAGAGCTAACCTAGTTGTGATTGACCCCAGGGGGCTACCTAAAATCTCTGCCGAATTGTGGCGAAATGCGACGTGGCGCCGCAGGGGGCGATCCGGAGCCTCCGCAGTATTTGGTAATTTCAAGCACTTATGGAGATTCGCCACATCGGCCTGACCGTGAAGCGCCACATCCTCCGGTGGTGTTGCCGGGGCTGCTGGGCAAGGAATCGCCCGTAGGACCGGAAGCTTCGTTTACGATGGCGAAATAATGTGAGGCGGTCCGGCGTGTGAAATGTCGCAACTCGCGACAGCCGAAGCTCCGCCTGCCCTGCAGCCTGCCGGATCAACAGCGGTGCCGGCCTGCCACGCGGCGTCTCCGGCGCGAGCAGGCGCCCGATCAACGCAGAGGACAGGACGGTCAGGCGCCGGCGCGGTCGCCGCGGCCGTAGACCAGCAGCATGGCGATGATCACGCAGCCATAGATGACCTGCCGCCCCGCCTCGGCCATCTGCATGATCGAGAGCACCGAGTTCAGCAGCACGATCAGGATCACCCCGACCACGGTGCCGAGGTAGCGCCCCGGCCGCCGAGGATGTGGGTGCCGCCGATCACCACCGCGGCGATGGCCGGCAGGACGTAGCCGTCGCCCATGCCCTGATAGGCCTTGGTCGAATAGCCGGCGAGCATCACTCCGGCGAGGCTGGCGAACAGCGAGCAGAGCACGAAGGCGAGGATGGTGACGCGGCGGCTGCGGATGCCGGACAGGTAGGCGGCGGCCTCCGAATTGCCGATGGCGTAGAGCGACTTCCCGAAGGCGGTGCGGCCGAGCAGCCCGGCGGCGAGCAGCGAGAGGGCGGCCCAGACGAGGACGGACACCGGCAGCCCGGCGACACGCTCGGCCCCGAGGAACCGCATGGCGTCGGTGGCGGCGGTCTGCGGCGCGAAGCCGCCGGTGTGCGCCACCATCACCCCGCGCAGCGCGGCATTGACGCCCAGCGTGAAGATCATCGACGGGACGCGCAGATATGCGACCCCCACCCCGTTCAGCAGGCCGACCCCCAGACCGACGGCCAGCCCCGCCGGCACCGCCAGCGGCCCGCCGACGGCGGTCGCGGTCATGGCCGCCGCCGACAGCGTCCAGGCGACCGACAGGTCGATATGGCCGATCAGGATGACCATCATCATTCCCGCCGCGACGAGGCCGAGGAAGGACCCGGTCTGGAGCTGCTGGATCAGGTAGGCCGGCGACAGGAGCGTCGCGACGCCCTGGGTGGCGAGCGTGTAGACCGTGCCGACCGCCAGGATGACCAGCACGAAGCCGGCCGCGATCAGGATCGGCTTGCTGTCGCCGCGCATCACGGCATGGGCTCCGGCGCTCATCGGAACAGCTCCAGCCGGTTGCGGGTGCGCAGCGTGCGCAGCGCCCCCAGGCTGACCGCCGCCAGCAGCACCAGCCCCTCGACCAGCGGCTGCATCAGCGGGGCGATGTCGAAGATGCGGAAGTTGAAGGAGATCGCCCGCAGCACCAGCGCCCCGACCACGGAGGCGACGGCCCCGCCGGATCCGCCGAGCAGCGACGTGCCGCCGATCACCACCGCCGCGATGGAGTTGAGCGTGTAGGCGCCGGCCTGGGGGATGTCGGCGTTGCCGGACGAGGTCTGGATCGCCAGGAACAGCCCGCCCACCGCTGCGAAGAAACCGGCCATCGCGAAGGCGGCCAGCTTCGCCCGGGCGATCGGCAGCCCCGACATATAGGCGGCCCCCTCCGCCGATCCGATCGCGTAGACCGTGCGCCCGGTCAAGGTGCGGCTGAACGGCAGCCAGACGCACAGCACCATGACGGCGAGCAGGACCAGCGGCACCGGGATCCAGGCGACGGGCTGGAACCCGACCGCCTGGCCGCCGTCGAACAGGCCGTAGGTCTCGGCGAAGTCGCTCAGCGCGTTGGTCATCGCCCAGGACAGGTCGGCGTCGAGCTTGCCGCCCGGCTTCGGCCGCAGGAACAGGGCGAGCCCGATGGCGACGGCCCCGGTGGCGAGCGTCGCGATGATCGGCTGGATGCGCCCATAGACCACGATGCAGCCGTTCAGCAGGCCGAACGCCGTGCCGGCCGCGAGACAGGCGACGATCCCCGCCGCGATCTCCAGCGGAGAGCCGGCGACCAGATGGCTGGCAAGGCAGTTCACCAGTGTCATCACCGCGCCGACCGACAGGTCGAGCCCGCCGGTCAGTACCGGCACGGTCTGCGCCATCGCGATCAGCGCGATGGTGAAGACCTCGTTGGCGTTCTGGATCAGCACCTGCTGGCTGAAGCCGCGGGGGTGGTAGAGGTTGTAGATCCCGTAGAACAGGACGAACAGGGCGATCGCCCCCGCCAGCCCCGCGTTCTGGCGCAGCCACAGCAGGGCGTTGCCGGACCCGGCGGGACGGGTGGTGACGGCGGCGTCAGCCATGGGCGGCCCCCATGTTGAGGGCGCTGGCGAGGATCGCCTGCTCGGTGATGGCAGCGCCTTCCAGGGTGCGGACGATGCGCCCGTCATACATGACGTTGACGCGGTCGCAGCAGCCGATCAGCTCGTCATAATCCGTCGAGTAGAAGAGGATCGCGGCGCCGGAGTCGGCAAGGTCGCGCAGCAGCCGGTAGATCTCCTGCTTGGTGCCGACGTCGATGCCGCGCGTCGGATCGTTGAGGAGGATCAGGCCGGGCTCGGTCATCAGCCATTTGGCGATCACCACCTTCTGCTGGTTGCCGCCGGACAGGGTCGAGACGCTGTCCTCCGGGCTGCCGATCTTGATCTGCAGGCGCCGCACCGCCTCCGCCACCGCCGCGCGCTCGCGGGCCCGGTCGATCACCAGACGCGAGACGCCGGAGGAGACGGAGGACAGAGAGGCCGCAACCAGATTGTCGGCAATCGACATCGGCAGCATCAGCCCCTCGGTCTTGCGGTCCTCCGGGATCAGGGCGAGCCGGGCGCCCTTGGCCTCGGCCGGCGAGGACGGACGGTGCGGCCGCCCGTCCACCGTCACGGTGCCGCCCACCCCCTTCAGCACGCCGAAGAGGGCGAGCAGAACCTCCTTCTGCCCCTGCCCGTCCAGCCCGCCCAGCCCGACGATCTCGCCGGGGGCGATGGTGAAGGACAGCCCCTTCAGCCGGTCGGCCCAGCTCAGATCCCGGACGTCGAGGCGCGGGGCCGGCCCCGGCGTGCCGGCGTGGGGGGCGGCCGGCTTGGGCGGATATTGCGCGGTGATCTCGCGGCCGATCATCAGCTCGATGATGCGGTCGGGGGAGCGGGTACCCTTGGCGAAGCTGTCGATGTGGCGGCCGTTGCGGAAGACGGAGAGCGTGTCCGCCAGGGCATCGATCTCGTGCATGCGGTGCGAGATGTAGAGAATGGCGACGCCTTCGGCCTTGAGGCGGGCGAGCATGGCATAGACCCGCTCCACGTCGGCCGCGGTCAGGGCCGAGGTCGCCTCGTCCAGGATGAGGAGCCGCGGACGCTTGGCGAGCGCCTTGGCGATCTCCACCATCTGGCGGCGCGACAGCGGCAGGTCCCGCACCTTCAGCCGCGGGTTCACATCCCCGCAGCCGATGGAGCCCAGGATCTCCTCGGCCCGCCGGCGCTGGGCCCGGCGGTCGATCAGGCCGAGACGGCGCGGCGGATCGGCGACCAGGATGTTGTCCGCCACCGTCAGGTCGGGCATCAGGGACAGTTCCTGGAAGACGCACACCACCCCGGCGCGGTTGGCGGCGGCGGGATCCGCGAAGGCGACGGGATGGCCGTCCAGCCGCATCTCTCCCTCATCGGGCCGGACCACGCCGGAGATGATCTTGATGAGGGTGGACTTGCCGGCCCCGTTCTCCCCCAGGACGGCGTGGATGGAGCCGCGCGCGCAGGCGAATGTGACGCCGTCGAGCGCCCGGACGCCGCCGTAGCGCTTGGAGATGCCCGAAAGCGTCAGGAAGGGCTGGGTCACGCGCACACCATCCTTGGGAAGCCGTCGAGGGAGAGGGAGCCGCCGGGGCTATTGCGTGTTCTTCGCGTCCTTGGCCATGATCTCCGGCGCCGAGATGGTGACGCCGCAGGCCGGGAAGGCGTTGGCCGCGAAGAAGTTGTCGGTCAGGTCCGGCCAGAAGTTCACCCCGGCCTTCAGGCTGTTGTAGTCCTCAACCGGGATCGGCACCGAAATGAGCTGAGGCATCGGATTGCCTTCCAGCGCCGAGACGGCGGCCTTCATGGACACCGCCACCAGACCGGCCGACTGCCCGTAGGACAGCCCCTTCAGCCCGTCCTTGGCGTGGGCGGCGATCAGCTTGCGGAAGCCGTTTTCGGACTCCCCGGCCATGGGGACGAAGGGATGCCCGGCATCCATCAGGGCGCGCACCGTGCCGGTCGAGCCGCCCTGGGTGAACACCGCGTCGAAGCGGCCATGGACGGCGAGCGCGTCGGCGGTCGCCTTCTGCGAGGTGCCGTCGTCCCAGTTCCCGACGATCTCGATGATCTGCAGGCCGGGCGCCTCCTTCTCCATCACTTCGCGGAAGCCCAGGTGGCGGTCGCGGTCCACGGAGTTTCCGGGGAGGCCGCGCACCTCCAGGACCTTGCCGTCCTTCTTGCCGCCGAGTTCCTTTAAAAGATGGCGGGCAGCGATGCGGCCGATCTCGAGCTGGTCCTCGTTGACCTGCATCACCTTGTCGGTATCGAGCACGTTGTCGAAGGGCACGACCACCACGTTGTTGCGGTCGGCGAGCCGGATCACCCGGTCGAAGCCGTCGGGCGCCACCGCAATGGTGACGATGGCGTCATAGCCCTGGTTGATGAAGTCCTCCATGGCGCCGAGCTGGGCCGCCACGTCGGTGCCGGTGGAGACCACCTTCAGCTCCTTGATCTTGTCCTTCATGCCGGGCTGCTCGGCATAGGCCTTGGCGGTCTGGATCATCTGGATCCGCCAGGTGTTGCCGACGAAGCCGTTGACGATGGCGATCCGGTAGGGACCCTGCTTCCTGGGCCACTGATAGTACTTCGTGTCCGCCTTCCACGGCTTGAAGCACTGCGGCTCCGGCCCCGGCCCGGATACCGCCTTGGGAGCGGCGGCGGCCCCGGCCGCGGACAACAGCATCCCGGCAGCCACGGCCGCCGGCAGGCAAATCCTGCGCATCATGGTTGTGTCCTCCCTGATTGGCGGCCCCGCTTGCGGGCCTTCTTGTGCGGGCCGTCGCCCCTGCCGGCGTCCGTCCGACCCCGCTGCCAAGCCGGAGTGTTCCAAATGATTGATATACTAGCAATCAGCCAATCGGATATCCCCGCTTGGGAAGGTTCCGGAACGGGCGCCCGCCGCAGGTGTTGTCGGAGGCGCAAAAAACGAGAGGTTTCCTCATGCCGGACAGCAAGCATTACGCGCCGCCGGGACCGCTGGGATTCGGCGGCGCCCCGTTGGGCAACATGTTCGAGGAGGTGCCGGACGACGTCGCCGAGGCCACGCTCGACGCCGCCTGGGACGCCGGGATCCGCTATTTCGACACTGCACCGGAATATGGCCCGGGCATCTCCGAGCATCGCTTCGGCCATGCCCTGCGCAATCGGCCGCGCGATGAATTCGTGCTGTCCACGAAGGTCGGCCGGCTGCTGCGCGCCGATGCCAGCAAGGGCGGCAGGCATGGTCCCTTCGTGAAGGGGCTGCCGTTCCGCGTCGACTACGACTACACGGCCGACGGGGTGCGCCGCTCCATCGAGGACAGCCTGCAACGTCTCGGCATGGCGCGCATCGACATCGCCTACATCCACGACTGTGCGGAGGATGCCCACGGCGACCGCTGGCTGGAGGTGTTCGATACCGCCATGACGGGAGCCGCCGTGGCGCTGACCCGGCTGCGCGAGGAGGGGGTGATCCGGGCCTGGGGTTTGGGCGTCAATCGGGTGGAGCCTTGCGTCATGGCGCTCGACCGGGCGGACCCCGACGTCTTCCTGCTGGCCGGCCGCTACAGCCTGCTCAACCAGCCGGCGCTCGACGAGCTGTTTCCCCGCTGCGCCGGGCGCGGCGTCCATGTCGTCGTCGGCGGCCCCTACAATTCCGGCATCATCGCCGGCGGCCGGACCTTCGAATACCAGGACGCTCCGGCCGACAAGCTGAACGCCCGAGACCGCCTCGCGGCGATCGCCCAAAGGCACGGGGTGGATCTGCGCGCCGCCGCCCTGCAGTTCTGCGCAGCCCACCCGGTCGTCGCCTCGGTCATCCCAGGCACGAAGAACCCGGCGCGCGTGCAGGAGAATGTGGAGCTGATGGCGCAGCCGGTTCCCGCCGATTTCTGGCAGGAGCTGAAGGCGGCCGGCATCCTGCCGGAGGCGGCGCCGACGCCGTCCTGATCGCCCGTGCCGGCCGGCCGTCTTCGTCGCCCGCCTTCGTTTCCCCCGATAACGCCGACCGGCCCTCGTCCAGAGCGATAGCAATTTACGTATCGGCACAACGGAAAATCGCATTGGACAGTTATGGTCGGCGCGCCTAACGTCAGGCAACCGAACAATCAGCAGGAACCGCCGCCGCAGGCGTCGGACCGTGCAGCAGCGCGATGCCGCCGCCTCGCCGCGGAACGCGGCCGGCTGCGCGGAACCAATGATCAAGACCAAGAAGGGGGAGCCACGCATGTCCAGGAATTGGCTGAAGTCCGCGGTCGCCGCCACCGTCCTCGTCGCGGCCGCCGGCACCGCCCAGACGGCCGGGGCAGCCGACGGGAAGCTGACGGTCGGCTTTTCGCAGATCGGCTCCGAGTCCGGCTGGCGCGCCGCCGAGACCAAGACGGCCAAGGCGGAGGCGGAGAAACGCGGGATCACGCTGAAGATCTCCGACGCCCAGCAGAAGCAGGAAAACCAGATCAAGGCCGTCCGCTCCTTCGTCGCCCAGGGCGTCGACGCGATCTTCATCGCCCCGGTCGTGGCGACCGGCTGGGATTCGGTGCTGAGGGAAGCGAAGGAGGCGAAGATCCCGGTCGTCCTGCTCGACCGCCAGATCGAGACGCGGGATCCGTCGCTCTACATGACCGCCGTGACCTCCGACACGGTGCATGAGGGACGGGTCGCCGGCGAGTGGCTGGCCAAGGAGACCGGCGGCAAGTGCGCGGTGGTGGAGCTGCAGGGGACCGTCGGTTCCTCCCCCGCCATCAACCGCAAGAAGGGCTTCGACGAGGTCGTCGCCAAGACTCCCGGCATGAAGATCATCCGCACCCAGTCCGGCGACTTCACCCGCGCCAAGGGCAAGGAGGTGATGGAGAGCTTCATCAAGGCGGAGAACGGCGGCAAGAACATCTGCGCCGTCTACGCCCACAACGACGACATGGCGGTCGGGCCATCCAGGCCATCAAGGAAGCCGGGCTGAAGCCGGGCAAGGACATCCTGGTGGTATCGATCGATGGTGTGCCGGACATCTTCAAGGCCATGGCCGAAGGCGAGGCCAATGCGACGGTCGAGCTGACGCCGAACATGGCCGGTCCCGCCTTCGACGCGCTGGTGGCCTACAAGAAGGACGGCAAGGCGCCGCCCAAGTGGATCCAGACGGAGTCGAAGCTCTTCACGCCCGACACCGCCAAGGCCGAATACGAGCGCCGCAAGGACGCCTACTGACCGCAAGGCTGGAGCGTCCTGCGCCGGGGATCCCGGAGGCGTCCCGGCGCCGTCCGGCATCCGTCGTCTCCACCGAAACGCCGTCGAGGCGAGGCTGCCATGACATCGCCCGCACCCCCCTCGAACCGCCCGCTTCTGGCGGTCCGGGGTCTGTCGAAGTCCTTTCTCGGGGTCCAGGCGCTGGACGGCGTCGACTTCACCCTGCGGCACGGCGAGATCCACGCGCTGCTCGGCGAGAACGGCGCCGGCAAGTCGACCCTGATCAAGACGCTGACCGGCGTCCATCAGCGCGACGCCGGCACCACGACCCTGGAAGGGCGCGAGATCGCGCCGCGCGGCGTCGACGACGCCCAGCGCCTGCACATCGGCACGGTCTACCAGGAGGTGAACCTGCTGCCCAACCTGTCGGTGGCGGAGAACCTGTTCCTCGGCCGCCAGCCGATGCGCTTCGGGCTGGTGGACCGCCGGTCGATGCGCGGGCGGGCACGGCTGCTGCTGGCGAGCTACGGCCTGTCGATCGACGTGACGGCCCCGCTCGGCCGCTATTCCGTGGCGACGCAGCAGATCGTCGCCATCGCGCGCGCCGTGGACATGTCGGCGAAGGTCCTGATCCTGGACGAGCCGACGGCCAGCCTGGACGCCCGCGAGGTGGCGGTCCTGTTCCGCGTCATGCGCACGCTGCGGGACCGCGGCATCGGCATCGTCTTCGTCACCCATTTCCTCGACCAGGTCTACGAGCTGTGCGACCGCATCACCGTGCTGCGCAACGGCCGGCTGGTCGGCGAGCGGCCGACTGCGGACCTGCCCCGGCTGGAGCTGGTCGCCATGATGCTGGGGCGCGAGCTGGAGGAGGCGGCGCACCGCATCACCCTTGCCGCGGCCGGAGAGGCGGAGGCCCGGCCGCCGCTCGCCCGGTTCCGCGGCTACGGCAAGGCGCGCAGCGTCGAGCCCTTCGACCTCGACATCCGCGCCGGGGAGGTCGTGGGGCTGGCCGGGCTGCTCGGCTCCGGACGGACGGAGACCGCGCGGCTCGTCTTCGGCATGGACCGCGCCGACCGCGGCGAGGCGACGGTGGAGGGCCGGCCGGTGCGGCTGCGGGGGCCCCGCGAGGCGATCCGTCTCGGCTTCGGATACTGCCCGGAGGACCGCAAGAAGGAGGGCATCGTCGGCGAGCTGTCGGTGCGCGAGAACATCATCCTGGCGCTGCAGGCGCGGCAGGGCTGGCTGAAGCCGATCCCGCGCCGGCGGCAGGAGGAGATCGCCGACCGCTTCATCCGGCTGCTCGACATCCGCACCCCGGACGCCGAGCGGCCGATCCAGCTCCTGTCCGGCGGCAACCAGCAGAAGGCGCTGCTCGCCCGCTGGCTGGCGACCGAGCCGCGGCTGCTGATCCTGGATGAGCCGACGCGCGGCATCGACGTCGGCGCCCATGCCGAGATCATCCGCCTGATCGAGAGGCTCTGCGCCGACGGCATGGCCCTCCTCGTCGTCTCCTCGGAGTTGGAGGAGGTGGTGGCCTACAGCCGGCGCGTCGTCGTCCTGCGCGACCGGCGCCATGTCGCCGAGCTGCGGGAGAAGAGGTCACCGTGGAGCGCATCGTCGGGGCCATCGCGTCGGAGAATCCGGTACTGGAGGACAGGCCATGACCGCCGCCCTGCCCGGCCGCCTGCGCAACCTCGCGCAGTACGGCGCGCTTGCCGTGGTGCTGCTGGCGAACGGGCTGCTGTTCCCGGATTTCTTCGCCATCCGCCTGCAGGACGGGCGGCTGTTCGGCAGCCTGGTGGACGTGCTGAACCGCGGCGCGCCGGTCGCCCTTCTCGCCATCGGGATGAGCATGGTCATCGCGACGCGCGGCGTCGACCTGTCGGTCGGCGCCGTCATGGCCATCGCCGGGGCGGTGGCGGCCACCATGACCCAGGCCGGCTGGAGCCTGCCGGCCGTTCTGGCCGCGGCGCTGGCCGCCGGGCTGCTGTGCGGCCTGTGGAACGGCGTGCTGGTCGCGCTGCTGCGCATCCAGCCGATCATCGCCACGCTGCTGCTGATGGTCGCCGGCCGCGGCATCGCGCAGCTCATCACCGAGGGGCAGATCGTCACCTTCGTCAGCCCCGGCTTGGCGGCCATCGGCAGCGGCTCCTTCCTCACCGTGCCGATGCCGGTCGTCATCACGCTCGCCGTGCTGGCGCTCACCGCGCTGCTGGTCCGCGCCACCGCGCTCGGTCTGATGATCGAGGCGGTGGGCGTCAACCCGCTGTCCAGTGCGGCGGCCGGAGTCAACATGCCGGTCGTGCTGATCGCCGTCTATGTCTGGTGCGGCCTGTGCGCCGCCATCGCCGGGCTGGTCGTCACCGCCGACATCCGGGGAGCCGACGCCAACAACGCCGGCCTCTGGCTGGAGCTCGACGCCATCCTGGCCGTCGTGATCGGCGGCACCTCGCTGCTCGGCGGGCGGTTCGGGCTGCTGCTGTCGGTGGTCGGGGCGCTGACCATCCAGGCGATGAATACCGGCATCCTGCTGAGCGGCTTCAAGCCGGAATTCAACCTGATCGTCAAGGCGGCGGTACTGATGACCGTGCTTCTGCTGCAGTCGCCGACGCTGACGCTGTTCCTGCCCCGGCCGCGCGGAGCGGCACCCGCCAGGGCGCCGGCCGCGGCCGGACGCCGGAGGACCGGAGCATGATCCACCGCTTCCTTCCGCTGATCGTCACCACCGCGGTGCTGGTCGCCGGCTTCCTGCTCTGTGCGGCGCAGTTCCCGGCCATCGCCTCGCTGCGGGTGGTGGGGAACCTGCTGACGGACAATGCCTTCGTCGGCATCGCCGCGGTCGGCATGACCTTCGTCATCCTGTCGGGCGGCATCGACCTGTCGGTCGGTGCGGTGATCGGTTTCACCACCGTCCTGCTGGCCGTGCTGATCGAGCAGGGCGGCTGGCACCCCGTCGCCGCCTTCGCCCTGGCGCTGCTGTTCGGGGCTGCCTTCGGCGCGGCGATGGGAGCGGTGATCCACTGGTTCCGCATGCCGCCCTTCATCGTGACGCTGGCCGGCATGTTCATCGCGCGCGGCATGGGGTTCGTGCTGACCACCGATTCCCTGCCGATCAACCATCCGCTCTACGGCGAGCTGAACGAGGTGGCGCTGCGTTTCGACGGCGGCGGCAGGCTCGGCCTGCCGGCCATGACGATGCTGGGCGTCGTTGCGCTGGCGATGCTGCTGGCGCACTGGACCCGGTTCGGCGCCAACATCTATGCGCTGGGCGGCAACCGCCAGTCGGCCGAGCTGATGGGCGTGCCGGTGGGACGGACCACCGTGACGGTCTATGCCCTGTCGGGCCTGCTGGCGGCGCTCGCCGGAATCGTCTTCTCCCTCTATACCGGAGCCGGCTATTCGCTGGCGGCGACGGGGGTGGAGCTGGACACCATCACCGCCGTGGTGATCGGCGGCACGCAGTTGACCGGCGGCTACGGCTATGTGCTGGGGACCTTCTTCGGCGTGCTGATCCAGGGGCTGATCCAGACCTACATCACCTTCGACGGGACGCTGAGCAGCTGGTGGACCAAGATCGCCATCGGCCTCCTGCTGTTCGTCTTCATCCTGCTGCAGAAGGGCCTGCTGGCGGTCTGGTCGGACCGCGGGAGGCCGGCGGAGGCGTGACGTCCGCCGGTCTCCCGCCCGCCCGGGATCAGCCAGCCAGCGAGGCGCTGTCGATGACGAAACGGTACTTGACGTCGCCCTTGAGCATCCGTTCATAGGCGGCGTTGATCTCGTCGGCGCGGATCAGCTCGATATCCGCGATGATGCCGTGCCCGGCACAGAAATCGAGCATCTCCTGCGTCTCGGGAATGCCGCCGATCATCGAGCCGGCGATCGACCGGCGCCGGGTGATCAGGTTGAACACGTCGGGCGAGGGATGCGGCGTCGCCGGCGCGCCGACCAGCGTCATCGTGCCGTCGCGCTTCAGCAGCACGAGGAACGCGTCGAGGTCGTGCGGGGCCGCCACGGTGTTCAGGATCAGGTCGAAGCTCTTGGCATGGGCGGCCATCTCGTCGGGGTTGCGGGAAACCACGACCTCGTCCGCACCCAGCGCCTTCGCATCCTCCCGCTTGGATTCAGACGTGGTGAAGGCCACGACATGCGCGCCCATCGCATGGGCGAGCTTGATGCCCATATGGCCGAGGCCGCCGATCCCGACGACGCCGACCTTCTTCCCAGGACCGGCCTGCCAGTGGCGCAGCGGCGAATAGGTGGTGATGCCGGCACACAGCAACGGCGCCACGGCGGCGAGCTGCTCCGCCGGGTGGCTGATCCGCAGCACATAGCGCTCGTGCACCACGATCCGCTGCGAATAGCCGCCCAGCGTATGGCCCGGCGCATCCCTGGTCGGGAAGTTGTAGGTGCCGATCATGCCGTCGCAGTAGTTCTCCAGCCCGGCATCGCAGTCCTCGCAATGCTGGCAACTGTCGACGATGCAGCCGACGCCCACGAGGTCGCCGTCGCGGAACCTCGTCACATGGGCGCCGACCGCCGAGACGCGGCCGACGATCTCGTGCCCGGGGACACAGGGCCAAAGCGTGCCGGCCCACTCGGCCCGCACCTGGTGCAGGTCGGAATGGCAGACGCCGCAATAGGCGATCTCGATCTGGACATCATGCGGACCGGGGGTGCGGCGCGTGATGTCGATGGGTTCCAGGGGGCGGTCGGCGGCATAGGCGCCAAAGGCTTTCACGGCCATGGAAGTCTGTCCTCTTTCGTTTGATCCTCGGCGTCAGGCGCCGTACTGCTCGTCCGTCACCTTTTCCAGCCAGTCGACGGCCCTGCCGTCGAGCTGTTCCTGGATGGCGATGTGCGTCATTGCGGTGGTCGGCGCCGCGCCGTGCCAGTGCCTCTCGCCCGGCGCGAACCGGATCACGTCGCCGGGGCGGATCTCCTCGACCGGGCCGCCCTCGCGCTGCACCCGGCCGCAGCCGGCCGTCACGATCAGCGTCTGTCCCAGCGGATGGGTGTGCCATGCGGTGCGGGCGCCCGGTTCGAACGTGACGCTGGCGCCGGTCGCCCGGGCCGGGTCATCGGCCTGGAAGAGCGGATCGATCCGCACGGTGCCGGTGAACCAATCGGCAGGTCCCCTGACGGACGGCTGCGAGCCGGCGCGCTTGATGTCCATGGTCTCGATCCTCCGGCAATCGTCGCTACGGAGCGGTTGTGCGGCAGAACGCTAACCGATGCGGTCACCCTTGATTAGCCGCCGCAACGCGCATGGACCTATCGATCCTGTTCATGAATGGAGCGATTGAGCGTTGCCGAGGCGGCCGGCCGCTTGCGGATCCGGGCCGGAAGCCGCATCCTGCCATGAAGAGGATTCATGAATGCAGCGTGAAACCGTTTCCGACCTCCTCGCCTTCCTCGCCGTCGCGCGCGAACGGAGCTTCACCAGGGCGGCCGCCAGGCTCGGGGTGTCCCAGTCGGCGCTGAGCCATACCGTGCGCCAGTTGGAGGCCCGGCTCGGCGTCCGGCTGCTGACCCGCACCACGCGCAGCGTCTCCCCGACCGCCGCCGGGGAACGGCTGCTCCAGAACGTCGGTCCGCGGTTCGATGAAATCCAGGGCGAGCTGGAGGGGCTGAGCGAGTTCCGCGAGAAGCCGGCCGGCACCATCCGCATCACCGCCACCGACTATGCGATCACCCATCTTCTCTGGCCGAAACTGTCCAGGGTCCTGCCGGATTATCCGGACATCAAGGTCGAGCTCGTCAACGACTACGGCCTGTCGGACATCGTCGCCGAACGCTACGACGCCGGCGTCCGGTTCGGCGAGCAGGTCGCCAAGGACATGATCTCGGTACGCATCGGCCCGGACGTCCGCTTCGCCGTCGTCGGAGCGCCGTCCTATTTCGCGAAGCACCCGCCGCCGGCGGTGCCGCAGAACCTGATCGAGCACCGCTGCATCACCCTACGGCTGCCCACCCATGGCGGGATCTATGCCTGGGAGCTCGGAAAGGACCAGCATGAGCTGCGCGTCCGGGTGGATGGCCAGCTCGTCTTCAACAGCATCTTCCATATCCTGGACGCTGCGGTCGACGGCTTCGGTCTGGCCCATGTTCCCGAGGAGCTGGCGCAGCCGTACATCCGGGAGGGCCGCCTCCGGCAGGTACTGGAGGACTGGTGCCCCACCTGGTCGGGGCTCCACCTCTACTACCCGAGCCGCCGCCAGTCCTCGCCGGCCTTCGCGCTGCTGGTGGATGCGCTGCGCCACCGGGACTGACGGGGACGGGCGAAGGCGCCCGGGAACGGTCCGCTTGGGCCGGTCTGGCGTCTTCTACCGGAGCATGGCCGACCCGCCATCCCTCCCCGCCATCGGGGACGGACCAGCAACGACATAGGCGCGGACGCGCTGGCCGATGCGCAGTTCGGCGTCCGGCGGAAGCGAAAGCACGACCTCCACGGTGCGGATATCGACCTTGGCCGTCGGGTCCTCCGACGCCGGCGGCACGCCGAAGACGGCGCCGATGCGCTTGACCCTGGCGGGAAAGCCGACCGCCTCGTCCGATTCCAGGACCACCCGGGCGGTTTGTCCGACCGACAGGTTGCGCAGGAACATCTCCTCCATGGTGCAGCGGGCGATGCGGGGGGAGTCGGGCAGAAGCTGGAACAGCTCGGTCACCGTCTGCACGGTTACCCCGTCGCCGGGGCGGGCGCGGCGGCGCACGATGGTCCCGGACACCGGTGCCCGGATCGTCCGCACCTCCACCTCGAAGCGGGATTCGGCGAGGCGGCGCTCGGCGAGCGTCACCGCCACCTCCGCGGCGGCGAGCTGGCTGCGCCGGACCGCCAGCTCCGTCTCCGCCTCGTCGAGCTGGCGGCGGCTGACCGCCTCGCCACTGCCGCGGCGCCGGAGGAGTTCCCGTTCGGCAGCGGCGACGCGATGCCGCTCCGTGACGACGACGGCACGGGCCTGCTCCAGCTCCGCCTCTGCGACCGCGGCGCGCAGCTCCGCTTGCCGGCTGTCGATGCGGGCGAGCGGCTGGTCGCCGGCGACGCGGTCGCCCTCCTCCACCGCCACTTCCTGGATCAGCCCCTCGCGCTGGGCGGCGAGGCGGATGACGCCGCCCTCCACGTCGATCCGGCAGCGGGATATGGCGGCGGGGTTGGTGACCGGCCGCGTCACGACGGCCTCGGCGGCGGTCTCGTCCCCGCAGCCCGACAGCAGGAGCAGCAGGAGAAGGAGAGCCGCGGCGTCGACGATGCGGTAGAGCAGAACGGGGTTCATGACGGAAGACCCTCTTGGGACGGTGGAGCGTCGACGCGGATGGTGTCGGACTGGATCAGCCCGTCCTCCATGGCGACCACCCGGTCGGCGAGGTCGATCAGCCGCGGATCGTGGGAGACGCAGAGGACCGTGGCGCCGTCCTCATGGGCGCAGGCCCGCAGCAGTTCCCCCACCGCATGGCCGTTGCGCTTGTCGAGCGCGCTGGTCGGCTCGTCGGCGAACAGCAGGGCCGGCCGCTTCGCCAGGGCGCGGGCCACCGCCACGCGCTGCTTCTCACCGCCCGACAGTTCCATCGGGCGCAGGTGGCTGCGCTCGGCCAGCCCCACCCGCTGCAGGCAGTCGACGGCGCGCGACAGCGCCTCCTGCCGGTCGAGCCCGGCATGGCCGAGCGGCAGCATCACCTGTTCCAGCGCGTTCAGCGCGGGAAAGAGGTTGAAGCCCTGGAAGACGAAGCCGCAGCTTTCCAGCCGGAAGCGGTCGAGGGCGCGGTCGCTCAGCTGCGTCAGGTCGCGATCGCCGGCCAGAATCCGCCCGGCATCCGGCCGCATCAGCCCGCCCAACGCCGCCAGAAGCGTGCTCTTGCCGCAGCCCGAGGGACCGACGACCAGCGTCAGCTCCCCCGGCTCGATCGCCAGAGACAGCCCGCGCAGCACCGGCGTTTCGATCCGCCCGGTGGTGAAGGACTTGTGCAGGCCGACCGCGGCCAGCGGAAAACCGGTCATCTCTCGTCACCTCAGCAGCATGGCGGGCTCGGCCCGGCGAAGCTGGCGGAGCGCCAGCAGGCCGGAGGACAGCGCCACCCCCAGCACCAGCAGGACGGCCAGCAGCGTCATGCCCGGCTCGATGCGCACAGGCACCTGATAGGCCCGGGCGAGCACCAGGACGCCGGCGCCGAGCAGGCCGGCCAGCAGCAGCCCGGCGGCTGCCAGCCACAGGGACTGCGCCAGGACGATCCGCCGGAGGCCGGAGGCCGGGACGCCCAGCGCGCGCAGCGTCGCGAACTCGCGGATCAGCCCGCCGATGGCGGCGGACAGGGTCTGGCTGGCGATGGCGACGCCGACCGTCAGCGCGATGGCCGAGCCGAAGGCGACGCCGACCCCCATGCCGGATTCCAGGATCCAGTAGCGCAGCGTGCGGTCGGCCAGATCTCCGGCGGCCCAGACGTCGAAGGCACGGCCCGGCCGGCCGGAGGTCATGTCGCGCACCACCGCCGCGGTCTCCGCGCCCGGCTTCAGCCCGACGAGGAAATAGGCGACGTCCTCGCTCGGCCGCGTCAGCCCGTCGAGCACCGCGACGGTCTCCAGCGAGGCGACGACATTGACCGCCCCGATGGCGCGCAGCCCGGTGGTGGCCCCGACGACCCTGACGCGCTGTCCGCCGATCTCCGCCGTGTCGCCCAGCGCCGCGCCAAGCTTGCCGAGGTCGGAGCGGTCCACCAGGATGCCGCCGGGCTCGCGCAGCGCGCGGCGCTGCTCCGGCGTCACGGCGTGGGCGAGCGCCAGCCCGTCGTCCCGCGTGTCGATGCCGGTGACGATGATGGTCAGCCCGCCGCGGTCGCCATGGGGCGAGCGCCAGTCGCCGCCCGACCACTGCATGCGCTCGACCCGCGCCACCGCCGGGTGCAGGCGCAGGAAGACCTCGGTGTCGGCCCGGATCGGCCGGCCGGCGTCGATCGTCTGCGTACCGGGAAAGCCGGCCCAGATGTCGCCGGCCGACGCGGTGACGTAGACGGTGATGGTGGAGAACAGGCCGACCAGCAGCCCCATCTGCACCAGGACCAGCAGGCCGGAGAAGGCGATGGCGAGGGCGGCGGGCAGAAAGCGCCGCCATTCGTAGAGCAGCGTGCGGCGGGCGAGCGGAACCAGCATGGCACCTACGCCTCCCGCCGCAGAACCAGCGGCGTCCGCCGCCGGATCATGTCCAGCAGAAGGCCGAGATGGACCAGCGTGACCGCCTGCTTCAGCCAGAAGGCGGTCGGCCGGTAGATCCAGTCGCCGTACATGTGGGTGCCGAGCGCCAGGCACAGGCCGGCGAACAGCAGGCAGCGCCGCCCCCCGCCCGGCGTCCAGGCCGCGACCGCCGCCAGCCCGCCGGCCAGCACCGCCAGCATGACGAAGGAGCCCTCCTCGACCCGGGGGTTCCACAGCAGCAGATAGCAGCAGCCGAGATGCAGGACGGCCACCGCCGCCGACACCCGGTCGAGCCGCCGCACCGCCACCAGCGCCGCGGCGAGCGTCAGAACGGCCGCCCCCAGGCGCCAGCCGAACAGCGTCTCCGCCGGTTCGATCAGCCCCAGCTTCTTCAGCAAAGCGCCGAGGTCGAACCAGGTGCCGCTGTCGGGCGCCGCCGCGACGCCCAGCTTGCCGACCATGGCGAGCCACTGGGCGACCGCATAGTCCGGCTGCGGGTGCATCAGCCCGGCCGCGATCCCGAGCAGAAGGCCGGCAACGAAGCCACGGCGGGTTCCCGGAACGGCGGCCGCGAAGAGAAGCCCCGGCACCAGGGCCAGCGGCTTGACGATGACGGCGACGGCCAGCAGGACCCCGCCGCGCGTCTCCCGACCGGCGGCGATCTCGGCCGTGGATGCCAGAAGCAGCGCCAGCATCAGCAGGGTCATCTGGCCGCGCAGCAGGTCGATGGTCGCCGCCGGGATGGCCAGCGCCAGGATCATGCCCGACGCGGCGGTCCCCGTCCGCGGCACGATCTGCCGTGCGAGGCGCAGCACCGCCAAGTACAGCGCTCCCGAGAGGAACAGACGCCACAGGTGGCTGTCGAACGGCTGCGGCAGCAGCGCGAAGGGCAGATAGACCAGCGTTCCCGACGGGAGATAGAGGAAGCCGTGCAGTCCCGGAGCGTAGAGCGGCGCCGCCGCGACCCAGGCCTCCGCGGCGGCGCGGTAGACCCAGGCGATGCAGCGGTGCGGCTGGACGACCGCGATCACCGCGACGACCAGCGTCGCGACCGCCCACAACCGGGCACCGAGACCGAAGCAGGGTGGATCCAGAAAGATCGCGCCGGGGGGAGCCTGTAGAAGACGGCCGGGCTCCGCCGGAGTCCGCGCGAGCGGCACTTCGGCCGCCGAAGGGGTGGTCGACATTGGAGCGGATCCGCTTACGGGAGGCGTCAGAACCGGTAGGTCAGGCCGGCGGCGACGAAGGGCTGCAACTGCCGCTCGACGATCGGGCTCTTCCTCGCATCGCCGAGCAGCACGCCGGCGCCGCCGACCGCGATGGCGCTGACATGGTCGGTGATCTGCCAGGTCAGGGTGACGGTGCCGTCCGCCTCCTTGAGGCCGGCACCCGGCTTGTAAGCGGCATGGCCGCTGCGCCGCGACTGGGCGGCGCCCACTCCGAAGAATTCGCGCATGTGGCGCTCGGAGGCATAGGTGGTGGACACGCCGAAGGCGAGGTTGACGGTGTCGCCGAGCGGCACCGTGTAGCCGGCGCCGACCTCCGCCAGCAGGCCGCGGCTGCCGCCCACGTCCTGCGCGACCGAGGCGTTGAACGAGACGGCGCCGAGCGACAGGGTGGTGAAAGCCTTCACCCGGGCAGCGTCCTCGATCTTCCCCATGCCGCGCAGGCGGGGACCGTCCTTCTCCTTGCGGCCGGGCGCCCAGCCGACCGACATCCCGACCGAGAGCAGATCGTTGATGGCGTAGCGTGCGCCGAGCCCGTCGTTGCCGAGGAAGACCGTATCGTTCCAGCCGAGGTTCACGAAGGGAACGGGAGTGACCTCGAGCTTGCGGCCTCCTTCGTATTTCGGGGCGACGCCGGCTCCGCCGCCGATGACGAAATTCCACCGCTTGCCCGGCTCGGATGACTTGGCCGGATCGGCAAGCGCCGGAGCGCCTGCAAGCGAGGACACCGCCGCGAGGCCGAGCAGGACGGTGATCCGGATCGGGCGGCGGGTAAGGGGACGGGACATCGTGTGACTGCTCCTTGCGATCGAAATCGCCGGAACAGTCGCGCCGCCACCTTACGCCAACATGACGCGTCCCGTGGCCGGCGGACCTTCGGACGGCAGCCGCAGCCGGACCGTCGCGCCGGGCCCAGGCCGCTCGACGATCTCCGCCTCACCGCCATGGAGCTGCGCGATTTCACGCACGATGGCGAGGCCGAGGCCGGAACCGGGATCGGTGCTGCCCCGCCAGAAGGGCTCGAAGGCGCGGCGGCGGCCTTCCGCGGTGAAGCCCGGCCCGTGGTCGCCGACCTCGATGGTGACGCCGCGGGACACCCGCACGCAGATCTCGCCCCCGGCCGGCTCGACCTTCAGGGCGTTGTCGATCAGGTTGCCGACCGCGCTCTCCAGAGCCTTGGGGTCGCAGCGCAGCGTCTGCGGACCGTCCGGCGCCTCCAGCCGGATCGCGCAGCCGGCATCCACCACCAGCGGCGCATAATCGGCGATCAGGCCGCGCACCAGGTCCACCGCATCCACCGTCGCCAGCCGCCGGCCGCGCATCTCGCCCAGCCGCGCGATCGCCAGCATCTGCTCCACCATGGTGGCGAGGCGGCGAACGTCGCGGGCGAGCAGCGAGCGGTCCGGTCCTTCCGGCATGCGCTCGATCCGGGCGGACAGCACGGTGACCGGCGTCCGCATCTCGTGCGCGGCGTTGGCGATGAACAGGCGCTGCTGCGCCACGCCCTCGTCGAGGCGGCGCAGGCAGCCGTTGACCGCTTCGACCAGCGGCAGCAGCTCCCGCGGCAGCCCCTCGGTGGACAGGCGCTGGTTCAGCGTGTCGAGGTTGAGGCCCGCCGCCTCCTCGGCGATGCGGCGGATCGGCCGCACCGTCGAGCGCAGGATCAGCAGCAGGGCGAGGACCGACATCACCAGCCCCGGCCCGACCAGCGCCCCGAATCCCTGCGCCAGAGCATAGAGCAAGGACGGGACGTCGCCCCAGTGGAAGCGGTTGCCGGTGGCAATCAGGATGAAGGGGCCGGCGGGCGACCTGCCGTACTGCAGGGTGCCGTAGCGGAAGCCGCGGCCGTCCGGTGTCGGGATGGAGAGCGACTGGTCGCTGGTCGGCGTCATCTCGACCCGGCGCAGCAGCGCCTCCAGCCGCGGCGAGGGGCCGTCCAGCACGCGCCGGTCCTCCTCCATCCGCACGGCGATCTCCAGGCCCGGGCTGTCGGCGAGATAGCGCTCCAGGTCCGGCGTCGGCCGCAGGGCCACGCCGCCGTCCGGATCGCGCACCACCGACTGCTCGACCATCCACAGCACCCGCAGGTCGCCCAGGCCGGTCTCCAGCGCCTCGCGGCTCGCCGGCTCCAGGATGATGCTGAGCAGGATCAGCCAGAGGAACTGCAGCGCCGCCAGGACCAGCAGCAGGCTGCGCAGCAGGCTGCCGCGCAGCGACCAGGGACGGCCGGGCCGCCGCAGGCGGGGGATCACGGCGCCTTGGTCAGCATGTAGCCGACCCCGCGGATGGTGTGGATCATCACGCCGGCACCCTCCAGCCGGCGGCGCAGCCGGCTGACCATGGCATCCAGCGCGTTGGACTGGATGTCGTCGTCGAAGCCGTAGACCTGCTCGGTCAGCGACTCCCGCGTCACCACCCGGCCCACCCGCGCCACCAGCGCGCCGAGCAGCGCCAGTTCCCGCCGGTGCAGGGTCAGCGGCTCGCCGTCCACCCGGACCTCGCGGCTCGACAGGTCGAAGCGGAGCCGTCCGACCTCCGCCGCCGGCATGGCGCGCCCGCCCTGGCCGCGGCGGAGCTGCACCCGGACGCGGGCCATCAGCTCGTCGAAGGCGAAGGGCTTGGTGATGTAGTCGTCCGCCCCGGCATCGAGCCCGTCGATGCGGTCGGTCAGCGAATCCATGGCGGTCAGCAGGATCACCGGACAGTCGGGCTGGCTCCGCCGCAGGACGCCGACCAGATCGGCCCCGTCACCGTCCGGCAGGCGGCGGTCGCAGACGGCGAGCGAATAGCCGGTGGTCGCCACCGCCTCCAGCGCGTCGGCCAGACAACCGAACCGGTCGACGATCAGTCCGCCCTCGCCCAAGCGCGCGGCCACCAGGGCCGCCAGCTCCGCCTCGTCCTCCACCAACAGGACACGCATGCTCTCCTCCGGACGCCGTCACGGGACGGAGGCGGGATCCCGGAGGCTCCTCCACCCGTGCGCGCAGTGCGTGAGCTTTGCGTCCCGGCGAGGCCCGCTGTCAAGGCCATGCCACGCGGAGCGATCCTGCGCGCCGGCTCCGCGACGGGCCGGCGCGCCCCGGATCATGCCCCGGATCATGCGGCCGCGGAGATGCGTTCGAGCCTGGCCGGGATGCCCTGGCGGACCGCCGTCCCGGCGACCGGATCGACCCAGACCGAGGCGCCCTTGCGGGTCGGGTCGGCAAGGCCGAGGTCGTTCAGGTTGATGCCGGCGGCGATCTCCGGCATGTCCGGCTGGCGGTGGTCGCCGATCCGGTGCGGACGCGCGCCATACTCCTTGTGTCCGAAGCCATGCTCCACCGCCAGCACGCCCGGCATGACCCCATGGCGGACGATGGCGGTCGCCAGTTCCGATCCGCCCGGCGTGGCGATGCGGATGCGGTCGCCGGTCGCGATGCCGAGCCGCCGCGCGTCCTCCACATTCACCCCCACCGGGTTGTCCGGATGCAGGTGGCGAAGGCGGCTCGCCGCGATGGTGTAGGCGCTGACCAGAACCGACTTGGAGCTGACCAGCGCGAACGGCCACTCCTCCGGCTTATGCACGGTGCGCACCGGCGTGCCGTCGGCGAAGGCCGGGGGCATCCAGGTTGCCGTGCCGGTCCAGCGCCGGCCGGTGATGCTGCTCTTCGAGGAACCGACGGCCTCGTTGTAGACCTGCAGCGGCTTGGCGAACCTGTGGGCCGCCCGGTCGCCCTCGAACCCCTCCGTCTGGTTCTGGTAGCGGCCGCCGCGCGCGAGGATGAAGGCGACCTTGCGCCATTCCTCCGGCTTCAGCGTCGCCTTCAGCATGGGCAGCACCCGCTCCACGCCGGACAGCGCGATGTCGTCGTCGGAGGCGTCGGGGACCGGCTGCTTGCCGAGCCACGCGATGTTGGCGCCGCCGCGCAGGTACCAGTCCTCCGGCCGCTCCAGCGGATAGCGGTTGCCCTCCATATCCTCGATGGCACCGGGACCGAAGCCCGGCAGGCCCAGACGCCTGGCGAGCGCGATCAGCACGGTCTCCATCTGGACATGCTGCCCGTCGGGCAGCGCGGCGGTGCGGGACTCCACCACCGGCCAGCGCGCGGTCGACGCCTTGGTCGGCACCCCCGCCCACGGGGCGGCCCAGCCCCAGGTCTCGTACAGCACCGTGTCGGGCACGATATAGTCGGCAAACGCGGTGGTCTCGTTGATGAAGGGGTCGATGGCGACGATCAGCGGCAGCGCCTTCGGGTCGCGCAGCGTCGCCTCGACGGCGGCACGGCCGCCGGGAATGCCGTAGACCGGGTTGCTGTTCCACAGGAACAGGGCCTTCAGCGGATAGGGATAGCCGTCCGCCACGCCGCTGGTCAGATACTCGGTCGTCAGTTGCGGGGCGTTGGGATACCAGGGGGCCTTCGCGGGGTAGGGCTTGCCGGCCTCCTTCTTCGCCTTGAACTCGCTGGACTTCTCGTAGGGCACCGGGCGGCTGATCGCTGTGCCGGAGGGCTTCACCTGTCCGGGGAAGCTGGCGAGCTTGTAGCGCGGCCCGTCCTGCTCGTCCGGAAAGCGGCCGCCGCCGAAGATGGTGCCGCCCTTCCAGTTCAGGTTGCCGATCAGCGTGTTGAGCGTGACGACGCCGAAGGCGTTGTAGAAGCCGTTGCCGGCCATCATGCCGCCATGGGCGTTGGCGGCGGCCTTCTTGCCGTGGCTGGTGAACTCGCGCGCCAACCCGGCGATGACGTCGGCGGGGATGCCGCAGGCCTCGGCATAGCCGCGCAGCTCCATCTTCATGGCCTCCTCGCGCAGCAGGGTCAGGCCGGTCTTCACCGCCAGCTCGCCGGACGGGCTGGACAGCGGGCCGTCATGGAACAGCGCCGCCGGCGCCATCAGGGCGTCATGCGCCACCGGCCGGCCCTCGCCGTCCAGCACGACGAAGGCGTCCTTGTCGCCGTAGCGCTCCTTGTCGTCCAGCGTCACCCAGCCCATGTCGGAGGCCCGCAGCAGGCGCCCCTCGCGCGGGTGGCCCTTCTGCACGACGACGAGGTGGGTGGCGTTGCACCAGCCGGCCTCGCCGGCCGCCTCTGCCGCCTTGCCGTTGGGCTGGGCGAGGTACCTGGAGTCGATGCGGCCGTTCTCGAACATCCAGCGCATCATGCCCATGACCAGGGCGCCGTCGGTGCCCGGCCGGATCGGGATCCAGTCGGCGCGCCCACCCGCGGCACTTGCGCCGGCGTTGGTCAGCACGGGATCGACGACGACGTAGTTCAGCACGCCGTCCGTCCGGCCCTTGGCGACCAGCATGGCCTGCCGCTTGAACGGGTTTCCGGCGTTCGACGGCGCCGTGCCGATGAACAGCACGAATTCCGCGTTCTCCAGGTCCGGCTTGGCATGCGGCATCGCCTTCAGGTCGCCGAAGACGGCACCCGATCCCGACCGATAGGCGCCGCCGCAATAGGCCCCGTGCCCGACGAAGTTGATGGTGCCGAGCGCCTGATTGAAGAAGCGGCGGACGAAGGGCTCGCGTCCGTCATTCACCGACGACAGCAGGGCCACCTGGTTGACCTTCGGCCCCAGTTCCGGCGCCGCCGGGTCGATGGGGGTCTTCAGGTCGCGCAGGCTGCGCAGCCCCTCCACCGGCCCCTCGCCGAACAGGTCGCCGCCCTCGGCGATCTCCTCGACCAGCCGGTCGAAGGCGATCGGCTCCCACCGGCCGGAGCCGCGCGGCCCGACGCGCTTCATCGGCGTGGTGATGCGGAAGGGCGAGGTCAGCATCTCCAGCGCCGCGTTGCCGCGCCCGCAGGCGGTCGAGCGGCCCTGCAACCCCTTCTCATCCAGCCGCGACAGCGACTTCAGGCTTTCGCGGATCGGCGTGCCGTAGGGCAGGAAGGGGTCGGTGGACAGCGGGCTGTAGGGATTGCCGGCGACGCGCAGCACCTTGTTCTTCCCGGCATCGACGCGGACCCGCACGCCGCACAGGGTGGTGCAGCCCAGGCAGGCGACGTTGGCGACGATCTGGCCGGGTGTCGGGACAAGCTCCCCGCTCTTGGCGTCGACGCGGAACTCGGGCCTGGGTGCGTTGCCGGAGATGGCGTCGTCCGGCTTTTCCCCGGCCCAGGCCCCCTTCACGAGCTTGCGGCCGGTTTCGGAGAAGCCCCCGGCGAAGGCGGCGAACGCGCCGCCCGCGGCGGTGGTCTTCAGGAGAAGGCGACGGGTGATCGACATGGCGGTGTCTCCGGTGATCCTGCGGACGGTCATTCGGCGGCCACGGTGCGGCCGGCAGCCGGGACGGCGCGGACCGGACGGGGCGCCGCACGGCGCGGCGTCGGCAGGAAGGCGGTGAGGACGAGCAGCAGGAAGAGCCAGAGGCCGGCGGTCCCGACGATGCCCAGCAGGCCGTCCGGGCCGGCGGGCAGGGCGTAGTCGTAGAAGCCCGCCCCGGTCTTCGGCACGGTCTGGCCGCCGATGAAGACGGTCCAGCGGAACATCCAGGCGCTGTGGATGGCGATCAGCCCGGTCAGCAGGCCGGTGCCGGCCGGCCTGGCGACGGCGATGGCGAAGGGCAGCACGGTGGCCGCCACCGCCCAGACGGCGGTGACCCGCCATGCCTCGGAGGTCGCGACGCTCTCCAGCGCCTCGGCATGGCTGCGGTCGAGCCCGAACATGCCGAGCGCCAGCCACAGCCCGCCGACGACCATCACGGCCGCCAGGAATGCCGCGAGCAGCCGGTTGGCCCGGACCTCCACCGCGCGGTCGCCGTCCGCGGCGAGGCGGTTCAGCACCAGCACCAGCCCGGCCGCCCCGGCCAGCGCGGTGGCGAGGAACTGGACCGGCAGGAAGGGCGTGTGCCACAGCGGGCGCGCCCGGACCACCGCGACCTCGACGCCGGTGTAGAGCGCCACCAGCACGGCCCCGGCAAGCACGACGAGTCCGGTCGCCCGGATCAGCCGGTCGTCACGGCCGCCGCCCAGGGCCAGCAGCCGGTAGAGCGCGGCGAGCCGGCTGTCCACCCGCCCCTGCTCCTGCAACTCCTCGCGCAGGCAGGCCCAGCCGTAGACCAGCAGCCCCGTCACGTAGAAGGGGATGATCAGCGATCCCCACCACATCCAGGAGGTCGGGCGGAAGACGACGTAGAAGTGCCAGAAGCGGCCGGGCTGGTGCAGGTCGGACAGCAGGGCCACCGGCGCCGCCAGTCCGCAGGTCAGCGCCACCAGCAACGCGACGCGGCCGAGCTTGCGCCAGCCCTCGCGGGCGAAGGCATAGCCGGGCAGGCTCAGCAGCAGACCGCCGACCGACAGGCCGATCAGGAAGAAATACTGCACGGCCCAGGGAAGCCACGCGACCTCGCGGGTCACGTTGATGACCTCGACGATGTTGGTGTCCATCATGCGTGCTCCTTCCCCGCGGGGGCGTGCGCGGTGTGTTCGCTCGGGCGCCACAGGGTCGGCGTGCCGTCGACCTTGCCCTGGAACTTCGGGTCGAGCCCGATGTAGAAGACCCGCGGCTGCGTGCCCTGGTCGGGCTTCAGCACCTTCGGGTCCTGCTCGCGCACCAGCTTCGACACCGCGCTGGCGGGGTCGTTCAGGTCGCCGAAGATGCGGGCGCCGCCGACGCAGGTCTCGACGCAGGCCGGCAGCAGCCCCGCGTCCACCCGATGGACGCAGAAGGTGCATTTGTCGGCGGTCTGGCTTTCGTGATTGATGAAGCGGGCGTCGTAGGGGCAGGCCTGGACGCAGTAGGCGCAGCCGACGCAGACCGTGTTGTCCACCACGACGATGCCGTCCCTGCGCTGGAAGGTGGCGCCGGTCGGGCAGACGGGTATGCAGGGCGGCTCCTCGCAGTGGTTGCACAGGCGCGGCAGCATGTAGGTGCCGCTCTTGCCCTGCTCCGTCACCTCGTAGGTGGAGACGATGGTGCGGAAGCTGTTCTCCGGGACATCGTTCTCCATGATGCAGGCGACCGTGCAGGCCTGGCAGCCGACGCACTTGCGCACGTCCACCACCATGGCCCAGCGGTGGGCCGCCTCTCCGTCCTTGCCGGGCGCCGCGGCCCCGGCAGGCACGGCGGCCAGCGTCGCCGCCCCCACCGTCGCCGCCCCGGCGCCGAGGCAGAAATTGCGCCGTGATCGGTCCATGGTCGACCTCTTCGCACAGGGTCCGTCGCCCGCGCCGATGCGGGCGATTCCTGTCGGAAGCCTAGCCGGGGCAGGACCGGGGTCCCATTGGGAGTTCCCCGCGACTTTCCAGGGATATTCCCAGTGACACCATGCCGCATACCGGATCGCAGTCCGGGCCGGATCGCAGTCCGGGCCGCCTCCCGGACAGCGGCAGCGCCTTCCTTGCCCCGGCCTTCGCCACTGCCCAGATATGGACCGATGCGAGAGGACTCCCTCTCCGAGGAGACCCGCCATGACCGAGAGCCTTCATGTCGCGTGTCCGGCCTGCGACACCATCAACCGGATGCCGGTCAGCCGCCTGGGTCAGCCGGGCAAGTGCGGAAAGTGCGGCAGCGCGCTGTTCCAGGGCCATCCGGTGGCGCTCGACTCCCGCCGCTTCGCCGCCCATGCGGAGCGCAGCGACCTGCCTGTGCTGATCGATTTCTGGGCCGCCTGGTGCGGCCCCTGCCGGATGATGGCGCCGGTCTTCGAACAGGCGGCCGGCCGGCTGGAGCCGCATGTCCGCCTCGCCAAGGTGGATACGGAGGCGGCCCCCGACCTCGCCGCCCGCTTCGGCATCAGCAGCATCCCCTCGCTGGTGCTGGTCCACCGTGGGCGGGAGATCGCGCGGACGGCCGGCGCGATGCCGCTGCCGTCGCTGCTCGCCTGGGTGCGCCAGCATCTCGCCATGGCGTGACGCCGGCTATTCGGCCTCCAGCAGCAGCCGGGTGAGGTCGGCGACCGAGGCGATCTCCAGCTTCTCCATGATGTTGTGGCGGTAGGCCTCCACCGTCTTGGGGCTGAGGTTCACCTCCAGCGCCACCACCTTGCTCGGCTTGCCGGCGGCGACCAGCGAGGCGACCTGCCGCTCGCGCGGGGTCAGCCGGGCCAGCCGGTCGCGCAGCTCCGCCTTGCGCGCCCCGACCGCCCATACACGGGCCGACTTCTGCAGCGCCTCGTGCACGCGGTCGAGCAGGAGCTGGTCGTTCAGCGGCTTCTCGATGAAGTCCACCGCCCCGCTGCGCAGCGCGCGCACGGCCATCGGCACGTCGCCATGGCCGGTGATGACGATGACCGACAGGACCGAGCCGGCGCGGGTCAGCGCCTCCTGCAGTTCCAGGCCGCTCATGCCGGGCATGCGGACGTCGGTCACCACGCAGCCGGGCCGGCCGAGGTCGGCGGCGCGCAGGAACTCCTCGGCGGAAGCGAAGGCCGTCACCTCCTGCCCGACCGAGCCGAGCAGCCAGGCGAGCGAATGCAGCATGGCCGGATCGTCGTCCACCACATAGACGGCCGGTGCCGTCGCGGTCCTTGCGGCGTCAGCCCGCATGATCCTCCCTCCCCTGCCCGCCGGCCGCCGGCAGGCTGACCCGCATTGTTACGCCGCCGCCCGGATTTTCCAAAGCCTGCAGGTGGCCGCCATGGGCCTCGACGATGCTCCGGCAGATCGACAGGCCGAGCCCCATGCCGGCGGCCTTGGTGGTGAAGAAGGGGGTGAAGAGCCGGTCGCGCGCCTCCGCGCTCAGGCCATGGCCGCGGTCGCGCACGTCCAGCACCACGGTTCCCCCGGCGTCCCGCCCGGTGCGCACCGCCACTCCGCCGCCGGCCGGCCGCCCCTCCATGGCGTCGAGCGCGTTCTTGACGAGGTTCAGCACCACCTGCTCGATCTGCAGCCGGTCGGCCATCACCGGCGGCAATCCCTCGGCCAGATCGAGCGTCAGCGGCACCCCGTCGCTGCGCGCCCTCCCCTCGCACAGCGCGACCGCGCCGCGGACCGCCTCGTTCAGCGCCAGCGGCTCGACCGCGACGGTCCGCTTGCGCACGAAATCGCGGATGCGCGCGATGATCTGCGCCGCCCGGTCGGCCTGGGCGGCGATGGCGCGGGTCGCCTCCGCCAGCTCCTCCGGACGGCCTGCCCCGGCCTCAAGCCGGCGGGTGCAGCCGCGGGCGTAGTTGGCGATGGCGCCCAGCGGCTGGTTCAGCTCGTGCGCCAGGCTGCTCGCCATCTCGCCGAGGATCGACAGCCGGGCGACGTGGTCCATCTCCTTCTGCCGTTCGCGCGCGGTCTCCTCGGCGCGGTGGCGCTCCGCCATCTCGTGGAGCAGCTCGCGGTTGGCCTCCCGGAGTTCGGCCGTCCGGACCTTGATGAGATGCTCGACCCGCAGCGAATGGACCGCCCACCACAGCAGCGCCAGGGCGGCGGCGGCCAGCCACTCCCAATGCTCCCGCGCGACGTCGAGCAGCGAGACCTCGCGCAGATAGCGGTACGGCCCGATGCGCAGCTCGCGGAACAGCGCGTGCACCGGCTGGTAGTCGAGCGGGACCGTCCAGCCTTCATAGCCGCCGGCCCTGGCCGCCGGATGGTCGTCGCGCATCTGGAACAGGGCCACCACCACCGCCTTGGCCAGATCCTCGGGCGTCGCGGCGAGGCGGGCGAGCGGCCAGTCGGGATAGAGGTCGGTCGACACCGCACAGGGGAAGCCCGCCGGCCGCCGGGCGCCGAGGACGCGGAAGCGCGCCGGATCCAGCCGCCCCTCCGCCGCCAGTTCCTCGAGCACGCAGGCGCGCAGCACGCCGGCGTCGACGGTTCCCTCCTCGACCGCGAAGGCGACGCGATCCACCGGGAATCCTGAGAAGCGCAGGTCCTTCAGGTCCCGATAGGGATCGACGCCGGCCCTGAGCATCTCGCCCCAGGCGACCTGGAAGCCGCCGAAGGCGTCGGGATCGACCGCCAGCACGGTCTTTGCCTTGAGATCGCCCAGCGCCTGCAGGTCGCCCCGATCGGCGCGCACGATGAGGGTCGAGCCGACCGAGGCCCCGGAGGCCGCGGACCGGGAGCCATGGAGGGTGGCGATGCGGGTCACGCCGTAGCGCGCCTCCAGCTCCACATAATTGCCGGTGTTGGTCAGGACGAAATCGACGCTGCCGGCGCGCACCGCCGCGTCCATTCCCGGCAGGTCGAGCGGCAGCATCACCGCCCCGCGCTCGGGAAACCGCTCGGCGAGATAGCGGACGGTCGGCTCCCACACCGCGTTGGCATGGTCGCCGCCCCGGTAGGCCAGCACGCCGACCCGGATGGGC
This sequence comes from Azospirillum thermophilum, assembly GCF_003130795.1. Taxonomy (NCBI): domain Bacteria; kingdom Pseudomonadati; phylum Pseudomonadota; class Alphaproteobacteria; order Rhodospirillales; family Azospirillaceae; genus Azospirillum; species Azospirillum thermophilum. The sequence continues at coordinate 705,037 of NZ_CP029356.1, read as the reverse complement.
GGCTCGGCCGCGGCGGCCCCTGCCATCATGGCGAGCCCTGCCGTGACGAACGCCGTGACGAACGCCCTGGCGGGCGTCAGACGGGTCTTTCGGGGCATGATGCGCGGATCCTCGGGGGCGGTCGGAACGCCGGGCGGCGGGCGGCGGGTCACCCCGTCACACGCTGCATAGCCCTTTCCACCGCCGCCTTCAATCGGCGCACCCCACCTCGCCGGCTCGGCCTCGCCCCCGATGCCGCCGTCCGCGGCGGAGTCCGCCGCAGGAGGCGTCCGGACCCGCTGCGCCTCACTCCGCCGGCCGGGTTGCGACGGCGGCGGACAGCTCCGCGGCGCGCGGCGTGGCGGCGTGCGCCCGATGGTCGCGGGCCAGGAGGCTGTAGAGGGTGGGCAGGATGAACAGGGTGAACAGGGTCCCCACCAGCATGCCGCAGACGATCACGACCCCCAGCCCGTAGCGGCTGTTGGCTCCGGCCCCCGTGGCGAACAGCAACGGAATCAGGCCGACCACCATGGCCGCCGTGGTCATCAGGACGGGACGCAGCCTGATCCGTGCCGCCTGCAGGATGGCGGCGTTCCGCTCCAGCCCCTCCTGCGCCTGGAGCTCGTTGGCGAAGGCGACCATCAGGATGCCGTGCTTGCTGATCAGGCCGATCAGGGTCACCAGCCCGATCTGGGTGTAGATGTTCAGCGTCGCGAGGCCCAGCGCCAGCGGCAGCAGCGCACCGCACATCGACAGCGGCACCGTGACCAGGATGATCAGGGGATCGACCAGACTCTCGTACTGGGCCGCCAGCACGAGGTAGATGACGATCACCGCCAGGATGAAGGCGACCATCAGCGCGTTGCCCTCCTGCACGTACTGGCGGGTGTCGGATTGCCAGTCGAGGCTGTAGCCCGGCGGCAGGTCCCGCGTCGCCTCCTCCAGGAAGGCGACGGTCCGGCCGAGGCTGACGCCGGGCGCGGGGATCGCCTGCAGGGTGGCGGCGTTCTGCTGGTTGAACTGGGTGAGCCGGTTGGGCATCACCTCCTCCTCCACGCGGATCACCGCGGACAGCGGCACGAGGCTGCCCCCGGCAGCCCGCACGTAATGCTGGCCCAGCGCCTCGGCGGTCAGGCGGGCGCTGCGCTGGGCCTGCGGGACCACGTCGTAGGACCGCCCCTCCAGGCGGAAACGGTTGACGTAGTTCTCGCCGACCAGCACCGCCAGGGATTCCGCGATGTCGCGCATGCGGATGCCGAGGCTGTTGGCCTTGTCGCGGCTGACCTTCAGGCGGACGACCGGGTTGTTGTAGTCGAGATCGCTGTCGACCACGGCGAACAGGCCGCTGTCGCGGGCCTTGCGCTTGATGTCCTCCATCATGCGGTAGAGCTCCGGATAATCCTGCGGGCTTCGCAGGACCATCTGCACCGGCAGTCCGCCGGTCGAGCCCGGCAGGGCGGGAAGCTGGAAGGCGAAGATGCTGGTGCCCTCCACGTCGCCGGCCAGCGCCTGCAGATCGGCCTGCACCGCACCCGCGTCGCGCTCGCGCTGGTCCCAGGTCTGGAGGTTGATGCCGCCGAAGCTGTTGGCCGGCCCGTCGATGCCGTTGACGATCCAGCGGCTGACGGTCTCGGGCAGCCGGGTATAGACCTCGTCCAGCCTGCGGGAGAACCGCTCGGTATAGTCCAGGTTGGCGTATTGCGGCGCCTTGATCGAGGTCAGGACGCTCGCCTGATCCTCCACCGGCGCCAGTTCGCGCTGCGGCATGCCGTAGAGCCAGGGCAGGCTGACGAGCACCGCCGCCGCGAAGCCCAGGGTCAGCCAGCGCCGCGCCAGCGAACCGGACAGGAGCGTGCCGTAATGCCGGCCGAGCCCGTCGAAGACACGGTCCGCCGCCCGCGCCACCCGCCCCGCCTCCCCGTGGCGCAGGAGAAGGGAGGCCATCACCGGCGACAGCGTGAGGGCGACCACGCCGGAGACCACCACGGCGCCGGCGAGGCTCAGCGCGAACTCCCTGAACAGCGCGCCGGTCAGCCCCCCCATGAAGGCGATGGGGGCGTAGACCGCCGCCAGGGTCAGGGTCATGGCGATGACCGGCCCGGCGACCTCGCGCGCGCCCAGCAGGGCGGCGGCGACGGGCGACCGCCCCTCGGCGATGTGGCGATGGGTGTTCTCCACCACGACGATGGCGTCGTCGACCACCAGCCCCACCGCCAGGACCATTGCCAGAAGGGTCAGCAGGTTGACGCTGAAGCCGAACAGCAGCATCAGCGCCGCCGCCCCCAGCATCGACAGCGGGATGGTCGTCACCGGGATCAGCACGGTCCGCAGCGATCCCAGGCAGAGGTAGATCACCGCGACGACGATCAGCATCGCCTCCACCAGGGTGCGGACCACCTCGTCGATCGAGGCCTGGATGAAGCGGGCGGTCTCGAACGCCAGTTCCACCCGGACCCCGGGCGGCAGCGACTTGCGGATCTCCGGCAGGCGCTGGCGGATGGCGTCGACGATGACCAGCGGGTTGCCCTGGGGCGCGGCGAACAGGCCGAGATGCACGGCCGGCTGGCCGTCCATCAGGGCGCTGGTCTCGGTCGCGCTGGCGCCGAGTTCCACCGTGCCGACATCGCCGAGCCGCACCAGCCCGGCGGCCCCCCGGTGGATGACCATGTCGCGGAACTGCTCGACGCTGGTCAGGTCGGTGTCGACCTGGATGCCCGACACCACGTAGAGCCCTTTCACCTTGCCGGGTGCCGCCTGGTAGTTCTCCTGCCGGATGGCGTCGGCCACATCCTCGGCGCTGAGCCCGCGGGCGGCCAGCCGGGCCGGGTCGAGCCACAGCCGCATGGCGAGCTGCTGGCCGCCGAACACCTGCACCTTCGCGACCCCCTCGATGCCCGCGAAGCCCGGCTCCACCACCCGCGACAGATAGTCGGTCAGCGCGGGAACCGGCAGGCTGTCGCTGGCGAAGCCGACATAGGCCACCGCCGTGGCATCGCCGGACGACCGCTCGATCACCGGGTCGTAGGCCTGGTCGGGCAGCCGGTAGCGGACCTGGTTGACCTTGGCCATCACCTCGCTCAGCGCCTCGGTGGAGTCGCGGTTGAGCTGGAGGCGAAGCGTGATGGTGCTGCGTCCCTGCACGGAGGAGGAGGACAGGTAGTCGATCCCCTCGACCGAGCTGAGGGCCTGGGCGATCGGCTGGGTGACGAAGCCCTGCATCAGGTCGGCGGGCGCGCCGGGAAACTCCGTCGTGACGGTGATGCTGGCATTCTCCAGCAGCGGGTACTGGCGCACCGGCAACCGGTCGAGGGCCAGCAGCCCGGCCATCAGGACCAGCGCGTTGACCACCAGCGCCAGCACCGGGCGGCGGATGAACAGGTCGGTGAAGGTCATGACGGGCCTCCGGCCATGCCGACGGCGAGCGTGTCGCGGCCGGCCGGCTCGACGCGCGCGCCGTCGCTCAGCCGGTTCTGCCCCGACACCACGACACGGTCGCCGTCGCGCAGGCCGTCGACCACTTCGATGCGGCCGCCGCTGCGGGCGTCGGTCTTCACCGCGACCCGACGGGCGGTCAGCGACGCTCCGTCGGGCTGCGCGACGAAGACCGTGTCGCCCCAGGCGCTGGCGATCACCGCCGTCTCCGGCACGGTCACCACCGGCGCGCGGTCCGGCCGGCGGACGCGCACCTCGGCGAACATGCCGGCGCGCAGGCGTGCGTCGGGCGGCGACAGGATGGCCTGGACACGGAGCATGCGCGCCTCGTCCAACACCGGATCGACGGCGCTGACCGTCGCCTCGAAACCCTCCTCCGGCCAGGCGTCGAACCGCAGGAGCACGGGCTGGCCGGGGAGGATTTCGGCGCTGGCACGCTCGTCGAGCGCGAAGTTCACGTAGAGGGTGCTGGTGTCGCTCAGGCTCGCGATGGGATCGCCGGGCGTGAGGTACTGTCCGAGATGGACACGCCGGATGCCCAGCGCGCCGCCGAACGGAGCGCGGATGGCCTTCTGCGCGATCAGCGCCCGGACCTCGGCCAGCTCGGCGCGGATGGAGTCGCGCTCGGCCTGCGCCTGGTCGAGCTGCTTGCGCGGGGCCGTCCGCTCCTCCACCAGTTCGCGGACGCGCTGAAGCTGGCTCTCGGCATTCTTCAGCAGGGCCTCCAGCCGTTGCCGGCGCGCCTGGTCCGGCGCGTCGTTCAACGTGACCAGCACCTGCCCGGCGGTCACCGTCTGCCCGGAGTCGAAGGCGACCTCCGTCACCAGTCCGGCGGCCTCGGCGGTGACCAGCACCTGCCGGCCGGCCTCGACGACCCCGACGCTGGCGTAATAGCGGGGGACGATTTCGCGCCGGGCCTCCGCCAGGGCGACCTTCACCGCGGCGGGCGGCGGGGCCGGCGGTTCCGCGGCAAGGCGGCTCTGGTAGGCCATCAGGCCGCCGCCGATCACCGGGACCAGCAGCACGGCGGCCACGACCGTTCCTGTCCTGCGTCGCATGGTCAGCCTCCTTCCGGCATCACCGCCTGTACGACGCCGCCATCCTGCCGGTGTCGGGCTGGCTGGCCGCAGCCTTGCTTTCGCCGGAGGGAGAGGTGGTGGTGGCTCCCATCACGACGACCATGCCGGCGACGATCAGCAGGACGCCGAACACCCGCCAGGCGGAAGCGGGCTTCGCCGCCAATCCCATCAGCCCGAAATGGTCGATGAGCAGCGAGGCCAGCACCTGCCCGGCGATGACGCAGACGATGAAGGCGGTGGCGCCCAGCCGCGGCGTGATCAGGAGGGCCGAGGTGATGTAGACCACGCCGGCGATCCCGCCGAACCACACCCACAGCGGCATCTGGAAGGCCTGCGTCACCGAGGGGGCCGGCACCTTCAGCAGGAGCAGGGACGGCAGGACGGCCAGAAGACTGACGATCAGGGAGGCGACCGTGGCCCAGAGCGGATGGCCGAGCGTCCGCCCGAGCGCGGCGTTGGCGCCGGCCTGGAAGGGAACCGCGGCCCCGGCGACCAGGGCGGCGCCGGCCAGAACCACGCCGGAAAGGGAAGCGCTGGAGGTCATGAGGGCACTCCGATAGCTGGATTGCGTACCGGACCATCCTCTTTCATTCGAGAATCTGATGGAAATTCTAAGTCTGATAACTTATCATTCCTCATTCGAATATCGAGTAACGGCGATCCATGCTCCGGCGAGCCCTGCCACAGCCGAAAAGGGCAGGAGTCGGGTGACCGGCCTTCGACGCCGCATCGCCGTTCCCATCCCCAGCCTTCGCGCTTGCCGATGATGAACAGACTGCGCCGCATCGACCTCAACCTCATGGTGACGCTGCATGCGCTGCTGACGGAGAAGCACATCTCCCGGGCCGCCCTGCGCCTGCATCGCAGCCAGCCGGCCGTCAGCCACGCGCTTGCCCATCTGCGCGAGATCTTCGACGACCCTCTCCTCGTGCGCCGCGGCGGCAAGCTGGAGTTGACCTCCCGCGCCCGGGAACTGGAACGTCCCCTGACGGACGCGCTCAATCAACTGGGCGCCCTGCTGGACCCGCCGAACTTCGATCCCGCCCGTACCAACCGGGTGTTCCGTCTGGCGATGTCCGACTATGGCGCGCGCATCGTCCTGCCCGGTCTGGTGCGGTTCCTGCGGACCCATGCGAAGGGCATCGATCTTCTGGTGAGCCAGGCGAGCCGCGAAAGCATGATGACCGGCGTGATCGACGGTGAGATCGATCTTGCCCTGGGCGTCTTCCCCGCCTTCGTGCCCGAGATCCGCCGCGAGGCACTGTTCACGGAGTCCTTCGCCTGCCTCGCCGACGCGGCGACCCTGCCGCCGTCCGGCGACCTGGATCTGGAGGGGTGGCTGGCGCGGCCGCATGCGCAGGTCGCCGTGCGGGTCGGGACCGACAATGAGATCGACCGGTCCCTCGCTGCGATGGGGCTGCAGCGCCACGTCACCGTTCTTCTTCCGCATTGGAGTATTGCCGGCGATTTGATTGCCGGAACCGACCTGATCCTCACGGTCGCCGGCCGCAGCCTGGAACAGGCGGAGCGGGATCCGCGGCTGCGCGTCTTCAAGCCACCCTTCTCCATCAAACCATTCGATTTCGAACAAATATGGCACCCCCGGAGAGAGATCGATCCGGGGCATCGCTGGATTCGCCAAGTCGTCATCCAGATCGCAAACGGCGAAACACCGTCCGGACAGTGACCATCCGCGAGATCATCGCGGACTGAACAAGGATCGGTTCCTCCTTCGTGGTTCGAATGGCGGGTCGGCAGGGGATAGCCTTTGCCGCCGACGCCCGCGCCTTGCCCTTTCACATGGTTGACATCACCCGATCCGCCGCAGTCCCCGGCCGGGAACGGCTCAATTTCATTCACTGTGTGAATGCCATGCATCGCATCCCGCGCATGATATTCAGAATATGAATTTTTTGGATGCATGGAACGAATTTGACTCCTTCAGTCCGGAAAAATAAGTCTGGGGTCGTAACTGGTTAAAGTCGTAGTCATCGATACGTAACCAGACGCCGATCAGGTGCACTCGTATGCATTACCGAGTGAACGCGCTGACTTCTCTTTGAAGAACCGCAATGCCGGTCGGGCCGAATACACTCCTTCATCCAACACGAAAGGACTAACCATGCCGAGAGGGGAGGCGTACGACACCATTGGGACCCTGTTCGAGGACTTCACGAGCACGGCCGCCCAACGGGCGATCGAAGTCCGTACCATTCTTCATATGGCCGGAGAGGTGACCGGGCTGTCGGTCCTCGATCTGGCCTGCGGTTACGGGTTCTTCGGCCGCGAACTTCACAGCCGGGGAGCGGCGCAGATCGTCGGCGTGGATATCTCCGCGAAGATGATCGATCTGGCGATCGAAGAGTCGCGGCGGAACGGCGATCCCATCGAGTTCCGGGTGGGCAATGCCGCCGACCTGGAGAAGCTCGGCGAGTTCGACCTGGTGGTCGCAGCATGGCTGTTCAACTACGCGGACTCGCCGGAGACGCTGGGCCGGATGTTCCGGGCCGCCGCCGCCAATCTGAAGCCGACCGGGCGGCTGGTCGCCTACACGGTGGAACCGGACTTCCGGCTGGCCGACGGCAACTTCACGCGCTACGGCGTCAACGTGCTGACCGAAACGCCCTGGCAGGGCGGTTTCCGTCACGAGGCGGAGTTCGTCACGGATCCGCCGAGCAGCTTCACCTTCTACCGGTGGAGCCGGGCAACCTACGAGCGCGCCATCGCCGAGGCCGGCTTCAGCCGGTGGCAGTGGCAGAAGCCCATGCTGTCGAAGGAGGACGTCGACCGGCGGCCGCCCGGATTCTGGGACGTCTTCACCACCAACTGCCTGCAGACCGGCCTGATCTGCCGGTTCTGACCCGACCCTCCGCGCAACTGCAAATGGGGCTGCCGCAGACATGGCTACGAGTGGATACCATCATCTTCCCCGCTTCGCCGGCGAGCTTTCGCCGGCCATGAGCGACAGGGAACTGCTGGGGGTCGACGGCCGGTTCGTGGATTTCCGGGACTTCCCCTTCGATCCGGAGACGCTCGGCGGGCTGCTGGAGGCCGGCATCGGCGGGCTGGCGAGGGCGGCGGAGGATCCGCGCCGTCCCCTGGCGGAACGGCACATGGCGGGAACCCTGCTGGCGCATCTTGGCGACCCGCGGATCGATCCGCTGAACCCGGCCATGGTGACGGTCGCGGGCGGCGAGGTGGCGATCGGCCTTCCCGCCGCGGACGTCGACGCCGTCATGCAGGATCTGGCCGGGCTGGGCCTGAAGCGCGAGTGGATCGTCAAGGAGACGCCGCGCCACATCGTCACGCTGAAGAGCTACCGGATCGGCCGCTACCCGGTGACCAACCACGAGTACAGGACCTTCCTCGTGGAGACGGGGGAGGAGCGGATCCCCGACTCCTGGTTCCTCGGCCGCTACCCCGCCGACCGGGCCAACCATCCGGTGTACGGCATCACCGCCGAGGATGCCGACGCCTATGCCCGCTGGCTCGGCGGCAGGACCGGACGCCCCTTCCGTCTCCCCCGCGAGGCGGAGTGGGAGTATGCGGCGGCGGGTCCCGGCAACTTCCAGTATCCCTGGGGGAAAGCGTTCCTGCCGGACCACGCCAACACCGCGGAGGCCGGCATCATGACGACGACCCCCGTCGGGATCTTCCCGTCCGGCCGGTCCCCCTTCGGCTGCTTCGACATGGCGGGCAATGTCGAGGAATACGTGGCCGACGCCTACGCGCCCTATCCCGGCGGTGCGGCGGTGGAGGACGATCTGGTGAGCGTGGTCGGCCGCCACCGGGTGGCCAGGGGCGGCAGCTTCTCCCGCTTCCGCGATCTGGCAAGGAACAGCAGGCGCCACGGGAAATTCCCCCGGCCCATCTACGTCATGGGCTTCCGGCTCGCCGAAGACGCCTGAACAGATAAATCGAACACGCAGGAGGAAAGAGACATGGCCAAGCTCCGCATCAGGTCGTCGGTGGAGATTCCGCTTGCCGCATCGGGCCAGGTCGGCAAGTTCATTTCATTCGACGGGCTTTCCACTCCCAACGAACATGTCGCCATCCAGATCGGCGACAGGAAGCCGGGGGTATCCCGCTGGTCCGCATCCATTCCGAGTGCCTGACCGGCGACATCTTCGGGTCCGAGCGCTGCGACTGCGGCCCGCAGCTGCATGAAGCCCTGGACAGGCTGAGCCAGGAAGGCGGCTTCCTCCTCTATCTGCGGCAGGAGGGCCGCGGCATCGGCCTCTACGCGAAGCTCGACGCCTACCGGCTTCAGGACCGGGGCATCGACACCTTCGAGGCGAACGTCCGGCTGAGCTATCCGGAGGACGCGCGCGATTTCTCCGACGCCGCCGCCATGCTGGAGGCGCTGGGGGTCGACCGCTGCCGGCTGATCACCAACAACCCCGACAAGGTCGCCGCCCTGCGCGAGCGGGGGATCCGCGTCGACGGCGTGATCCCGACCGGCGTCTTCCTCACCCGCCACAACCGGCACTACCTGCATGCCAAGGCGCTGAAGAAGAACCACTCGATCAACCTGCCCGGCGGCCTGCCCGGCAGACTTCCGGGCTGACGCCTGTCCCCGACCTCTTCCAGACGACATTTCCTGGAGCCCCATCATGAAGCACGTCGCTCCGATCAGCGGCATCGCCTGCCATGGCGAGACCTTCATCGCCACGGCCGGCTACGACAATCAGGTCATCCTCTGGGATGCCCGCAGCAAGCAGCCGCTCAACCGCGTCGTCCACGACCATCTCGCCAACCAGTGCGCCTTCAGCCCCGACGGCCGGCTGCTGGTCAGCGCGAGCAGCGACTACACGGCACGGATCTGGGAGGTCCCGAGCCTCCGGCTGAAGGCCGCGCTGGTCGGTCATGAGGACGACGTGGAGATGGCCGCCTTCAGCCCGGACGGGCGAAGCGTCGCCACCTGCTCGCGCGATCACACCATCCGGCTGTTCGATCTCACCGGCCGGTGCCGCCACGTCCTGCGCGGGCACACCGCCGACGTCATCTCGATCAGCTGGTCGGCGGACGGCCGCAGCCTGGTCTCCAGCAGCGACGACGGATCAATCCGCCGCTGGGACGCCGTGGACGGCGAGGCGCTGGACCGCATCGACCTCGGCGGCATCGAGACCGACACCATCGCGCTGGCGAGCGACGGGACGATCTTCGCCGGCGACGACGAGGGCCGCCTGACGGTCATCGACGCCGGCGGCACGCACGCGCTGCAGGCGCATGCCGCCGGCATCAAGCGCGTCGTGTGGGACGACCGCAAGCGCTGGCTGATCAGCCTGAGCTACGACCGCTCCGTGGTCGTCTGGCGCCAGGAGGAGGGGCGGCTCGTCCGCTTCGCGGCCAGCTCGCTGCCCAGCATCATCTGGCCGCGGAGCTGCGCCTTCCTCGGCGACGACCGCATCGCCTTCGTGACCTTCGGGTCTAGCTATGCCGTCTGGAACCACCGCACGGGGGACTGGGATCTCGACGGCATCGCCCCGGCGATCAGCCTAAACGCGGTGGCGCGGCATGGAGCCGACACCTATGCGATCGGCGACGCCGGGACGTTGCTGATCAACGGCCGGCCGAGCACCCGGATCGGCAGCCTGTGCAACTTCCTCCTCCCCTTCGGCGATGCCGTGCTGACGGGCGGGCAGATGGGGCAGGTCTATGACGCCGTGTCGGGCGAGATGCTCCACCAGCACCGTTCGCCGCTGAACTGCGGGACGGTCTTCACCAGGAACGGCATCCCCCACGCCGCGATCGGCACCTATACCGGCGAGGCGCTGATCTTCGAACTGCCGGAGTCCGGGCCGCCGCGCATGGTCGGCGAGGTGCGCATGCACGACAACGCCATCAAGGGCATCGCCGCCAACGACGAGTATCTGTTCAGCGTCTGCGCGACGGCCGCTGCGGCCTTCCACCGGATCTCCGACTTCAGCCTGCATTCCTACATCGACCGCGCGCACGACCGCATCTCCAACGCCTGCACGTCCATCGACGACGGGTTCGCCAGCGTCGGCCGCGACCTGAAGCTGCGCCTGTGGCGGGACCAGTCCGCCGAGGCCTACGAGACGCCGCACCGCCACTCGGTCAAATGCGTCGCCGCCTCGCCGGACAGGCGGCTGATCGCGACCGGCAGCTATGGCGGGACCATCGCCGTCTTCGACCTGGACAAGAGGCAGTGGACGGTGGAGCGCAAGCCGACCACCAGCGGGATCTCCTGCATCGCCTACGATCCCGTCTCGTCCGACTTCATCGCCAGCTCCTATGACGGCCACCTCTACCATGTCGGGCTGGGGGCCGCCGCCGTCCGGGCAGCGGACTGACCGAGACACCCGGGTTCCATCGCCGGCGGGCGGGGGCCGGAAAGGCTCCGCCGGCCCGCCGGCCCGAAGAACGGCGGGCAGGGCAGCAAAGGAGAAAGACAGCCGATGGACAGCCGTTTGGTTGCCGAAGACCAGCGTTCCTATGCACCTGAAGACCATGCCCACATGGACCGCGCCCTGCTGCTGGCGGAGCGCGGTCGCTACACCACGAAGCCGAACCCGGTGGTCGGCTGCGTCATCGCCCACGATGCCGAGGTGGTGGGCGAGGGGTGGCACCATCGTGCCGGCGAGCCGCATGCCGAGGTGCACGCCCTTCGTCAGGCGGGGGCGCGTGCCCGCGGCGCAACCGCCTATGTGACGCTCGAACCCTGTGCCCATCACGGGCGGACTCCCCCCTGCTGGAGCGCGCTGGTGGAAGCCGGCATCCGCCGCGTGGTGATCGCGCACGAGGATCCCTTCGCCAAGGTGAACGGCCGCGGCATCAGGGCGCTCCGCGAAGCCGGCGTGGAGGTTTCGGTCGGGCTCGGACGGGAGCGGGCGCGCGAGTTGAACATCGGCTTCCTCGTCAACGCGGAGCGCGGGCGGCCATGGGTGCGTCTCAAGTTCGGCGCCAGCCTGGACGGGCGGACGGCGCTGGCGGACGGCCGGTCGCAGTGGATCACCGGCCCGGAGGCGCGGGCCGACGTCCAGCGCTGGCGGGCCCGCAGCTCCGCCATCCTGACGGGCAGCGGCACGGTCCTGGCGGACGACCCGCGCCTGACGGTGCGGATGACGGATGCCGTGGAGTTCGTCCCGCCGGTCCGCGTCGTCCTCGACGGGCGCCGGACGGTGCCCCGGGAAGCCAGAGTGCTGGACGGGTCGGCGCCGACGCTGCTCGTCCATCAGGCCGGCCCGGACATGCCGTCGGATTTGGACCGGGCGGTCGAACGCCTGGCCATCCCCGCCCGCAACGGCCACCTGGATCTGGCGCTGCTGATGGCGGAGCTGGGGCGCCGGAACCTTCACGAGGTGCTGGTCGAGGCCGGGGCGGTGCTTGGCGGCGCGCTGGTCGCGGCGGGGCTGGTCGACGAACTGCTCTTGTATCTGGCGCCGTCGATCCTCGGAGATACGGCGCTGCCGTTGATGAGGATGCCGCCCTTGCGGGACCTGGGGCAGGCAACCCGGTTCGACGTGCGGGACATCCGGTCCTGCGGGGAGGATGTGCGTCTCGTTCTTCGCCCGCGGCAACAGCCTGGGGCATGAAGCGCTCGCCCGGGGGCCGAGCCGCGCTGCCCTGACCGTGGCGGAGTCCGACGAGAGCGATTCCGACGGGGGTGATTCCGACAGGGGGCGATCCTGAACGGCGAAAAGCCCGCGCTCCCGTTCGGAGGCGGGCTTTTCGTGATCCGGCCGCGGCGCCATGCAGCCATCAGGCCCCGAGATCGCCGGCGGCCGTCGGGCAGCGGCACGACGCCGATCAGCGCACGGCTTCTCCCAGGCTCAGCATCAGGCGGTTCGCCCAGGCGAAGATCGCAACGGCCAGTACGAGGTCGAGGATCTCGCCATCGTCCAATCCTGCCCGGCGGAGAATCGTGACATCCTCCGCCGCCAGGAAAGCGGGCGTTGCTGTCAGGCGGGCGGCGGCAACGGCGATGGCCTGCTGGCGCCTTTCGCCCAGGCCGCCGATTCCCTGCGCGAAGAGCGCCTCGATCCCGTCCCGGGCGCCGGTGAGTTCGACGTAGCGGCGGGCATGGACGGAGGCGCAATAGACGCAGCCGTTCAGCACCGACTCGACGGCGGTCGCCAGTTCGCGCTCCGCCCGCGGCAGGCCGCGCGGTGCATACATGATGCCGTTGAACAGCGGCGTGCGGTGGAGAAGCGATTCCGGTTCGTGCGCCAGTACCAGGGAATAGGCGCCGATCGCCGTATTCGACGGCGTCACCGCCAGGGCAAGGCGCTGCTCCTCGCCGGCCTCGTCCAGAACCACCGGCGGCAGCCAGGGCTTCCAGTCCAGCACATCGGTGGTGAAGCCGATCGCCGCATCGGCGGGAACCGGCGGCCCCCGAAATGGCGGTTCCGCCGCATCGCCGGCCTCGCCGGCCAGCCCGCGCAATCCGGCCAGCAGCCGGACCTGGTAGTTCACCAGCGCGATCAACTGCGACAGCGCGACGATGGCATGGGCGTCCAGCCCCGCCGCCTCCAGCGCGCGCAGATGCTCCGGCCGGGAGTCGCGGGGGGAGAGGGTCACCCGCTCCGCATGGGCGATCAGGGCCGGGCGGGCAGCCGCGCCGCCGGAAAGCCCCCGGTAATGGCCGGCAAGCGCCTCGTTTCCGGCGAGGGCGGCGATGCGCTCCGCCACCGCGGCGCGCTCGGCGGCGGGGAGGCGGCCGGGATGCCGCGGCGCGAGCAGCGCATCATGAGCGGCCTGGGTGCGGGCACGGACCTCGGCCCGGCGGCCCCGCAACTCGAACAGCGGGGAGGCCGCAGCCGGCACCGCCAGCCGGTCGATCAGGTCGGGGGCGAGCGCGGCGGCAGCGCTGGCGATGGTGGTGGCGGTCATCGGAAATCCTCCGCTTCGGTCCATTCGTCGCCCAGCAGTTCCGGCGTCTCGAAATCGAGCAGCCGCTGCCAGTGATGGTCGTAATCCTCGGTGAAGAGCGCCGCCGTGATGCTGTCGGCCAGACGCTCCGCCCCGGCGCTGATTCCGGGGATGTCGCCGGTCACCTTGCCGTGGCTCAGCACCGCGGCGTAGTTGAAGGCATGGATGCGGCTGAGCCAGGGCGCCTCGCCCGGCGTGCGCTCCAGGAATTCGAAATCGGGTCCGAGATAGGGGTGCAGGGCGAAGTCGCTGCCCTCCTTGCCGGGCAGGACATAGCGGTCGCGCCACAGCAGGGCGTGGCGGGCGATCTCCGCCAGCTCCGGACGCTGCGCCCAGTCGACGGCGAAGCCGGTGGCGAGGATGACGTAATCGACCGTCACGGCGCCGCGGCTGGTGCGCAGCGACAGCCGGCCGTCCTCCCCCTCGGCCTCCGCCGCTTCGACGGCGCAGTCGGTGAGGAGCGCGAAGTTGGGATGGCGCGAGCAGCGCAGCATGGAGTTGTGCGGCGCCGGCACGCCGGTGTCGGCGATATACTGGTTGTAGGCCCAGCGCCGCTCGTCCGACAGGCTGTGGAAGCCGAGCACCATGCCGGGATGGCCGGCGCCCAGCCCCTTGTTGATGCGCGGCAGCTTCGGCCGGCGCACCAGCATGTAGACCCTGGCCGCCCCGGCCTCCAGCGCCTCCGCCGCATTGTCCACCGCGCCGGCCCCGGCGCCGAGCACGGCGACCGTCCTGCCCGCCAGCCGGGCGAAGTCCACCGGCTCGTGCGCGTGGGCCCAGAAGCGCTTGTCGATCCCCCGCCAGAGGGGCGGGATGTAGGCTCCGCCCAGCCCGTCGCGCCCGTTGGCCAGGATCACCCGGCGCGCCCGCACCCGCTGCAGCCCCTCCGGTCCGGCAAACCGGAGGGCCACCCCGTCGCCGTCGCCGGAAAGGGAGGTCAGGGCGGTGTCGTTGAGCACCGGCGGGTTGGTGACGCGCCGGTACCAGGTCAGGTAATCGAGCCATTGCAGGCGCGGAATGCGGTGCAGCGCGTCCCAGGCGGTCCGGCCGAACTGCGCCTCGTACCAGGCGCGGAAGGTCAGGTTGGCGAAGCCAAGCGCCGGGCCGGTCAGCGTCTTGGGCGAGCGCAGCGTCTCCATCCGGGCATAGGTCGCCCAGGGACCCTCGCGGCCGGCCGGCGCGCGGTCGAACAGCCGGATGTTGGAGATGCCGACCTTGCGCAGGGCGAAGGCGGCGGTCAGCCCGGCCATGCCCGCCCCGACGATGGCGACGTCGAGCATGCCGTCGCGCGGCGGCACCCAGTCGGCCGGCGGCAGGGTGAGAAGGTCGAGATCGCGGGCGAGCCGGGCTTCCAGCTCCTCCAGCGAGCGGGGGCCGGGATCGGTCGCGGGCACGTCGGGGGTATCCGTGGTCATTGAAGGAGGGTCCTGTCGGAGTTGCGGCGTCGGGCCGCCTGCGCGCCGCCCAGATAGGCGTCTCGGATCTGCGGGTCGCGGGCGAGGTCGGCGGCCGGGCCGGACAGCACGATGCGGCCGGTCTGCAGCACATAGCCGCGGTGGGCGATCTGCAGGGCGAGGCTGGCGTTCTGCTCCACCATGAAGACGCTGACGCCCTGCCGGTTGATGGTCCGGATCATCTCCAGCACCCGGTCGACATGCAGCGGCGACAGGCCCATGGTCGGCTCGTCCATCACGATCAGGCGCGGGCGGCCCATCAGGGCGCGGGCCATCGCCACCATCTGCTGCTCGCCGCCCGACAGGGTGCCGGCCTGCTGGGCATGGCGTTCGCGCAGCTTGGGGAAGAGGTCGAGGATACGCTCGTAATCCTCCGCCACCGCGTGCGCGTCGTCGCGGGTGTAGGCGCCCATCAGGACATTCTCCCGCACGGTCATGGTGCCGAACAGGCGCCGGGATTCAGGCACCGACCCGATGCCGCGCCGCACGATCTGCGGCGTCGTCAGGCCGGTCAGCGGCTGTCCGTCGAAGATCACCTGCCCGGAGCGTGGCTTCAGCAGCCCCAGGATCACCTTCATCGCGGTGGATTTGCCGCTGGCGTTGCCGCCCAGCAGGCAGACGACCTGCCCGCGCGGCACCTCCAGCGACAGGTCGAAATGGACCTGCACCGGTCCGTAGAAGCTGTTCACGCGGTCGAGCCGCAGCAAGACGTCGGTCATTCCTCCGGTCCTCCCCTACTGTACCGCCCGGATGACGGCGCCGGCTTCCCCGTATCCCGCCTCGTCCTGGTTGGCCGCCCCGACCGCCTTGTGGCCGAGATAGGCCTCGATCACCGCGGGATCCCGGGCGACGGCGGCGGGCAGCCCTTCGGCGATGCGGGCGCCGTGGTCCATCACCACCACCCGGTCGGAGAGCTGCATGACCAGATCCAGCTTGTGCTCGATCAGCAGGATGGTCAGGCCGCGCGCCTTCAGTCCGCGGATGATCTCCAGCATCTCCGCCGTCTCGGTCGGGTTCATGCCGGCGGTCGGCTCGTCGAGCAGCAGCAGGCGCGGATGCAGGGCGAGCGCGCGGGCGATCTCCACCCGCCGGCGGTTGGCGTAGGACAGGCTGTGCGCCGGCTTGTCGAGGCGCGGGGTCAGCCGCTCGCCGAACAGCGCGACGATCTCCGCCGCCTCGGCGCGCAGCCGCTCCTCCTCCGCCCGGACGGACGCCGGACGGATCAGGGCGAGCGCCAGCTCGACCAGCGGACCCAGCACCGGAACGCCCAGGGGACCGCCGGGCCGCACCGCCCGCAGCCGGGTGTGGGCGCCGACCAGAACATTGTCGAGCACGCTGAGATTGCCGAACACCCGGCCATGCTGGAAGGTGCGGGCCAGCCCCAGCCCGGCCAGCCGTTCGGCCGTGAAGCCCGTGACGTCCCGTCCGTCGAAGGCGACCGAACCGGCGTCGGGCGTATCGAGTCCGGCGATCAGGTTGAACAGGGTGGTCTTGCCGGCACCGTTCGGGCCGATGACGCTGACCAGCTCCCCCTCCCCCACCGCCAGGGACAGGCCGTTGACCGCGGTCAGGCCGCCGAAGCGGCGGGTCAGGCCGGAGATCTCGAGAAGTGGCTTTTTGGATTGGTTCGCCATGGCGTCCTCACACCGTTCCCAGAAGGCCCTGCGGGCGGAAGCGGATCAGCAGCAGCAGGACGACGCCGTAGATCAGCATGCGGTACTCGGCCGCGGCGCGGAACAGCTCGGGCAGCCCGACCAGCACCGCCGCCCCCAGCACCGCACCGGCGACATTGCCCAGCCCGCCGAGGATGACCATGGTCAGCGCCAGCATCGACACCGGGGCCGGAAAGGTCTCGTGGTTGATGTAGGAGTAGAAGTGCGCCATCAGCGCCCCGCCCACCCCGGCGACGAAGCCCGCCACCGCGAAGGCCAATCCCTTGTAGCGGTTGAGGTCGATGCCATAGGAGCGCGCGGCCACGTCATCCTCGCGGATCGCCCGCAAGGTGCGGCCGAGATGCGAGCCCAGCAGGCGGGATTGCAGCGCGGCGAAGGCCAGCAGGATGACCAGCGGCACCCAATAGACCCACTGGCCGCTGACCAGCGGCTTGCCCGCAACCGCCAGCGGCGGGATGCCGGTGACGCCGATCGGGCCGCGGGTCAGGCTCTCCCAGTTCAGGATGACCAGCGTGACGATCTCCCCCACCGCCAGGGTGGCGATGGAGACGTAATGGCCGCGCAGCCGGAAGGCCGGATAGACCAGTGCGGTGCCCAGCGCCGCCGCCACCAGCCCGGCCAGCGGCACCGCCAGGAGCACCGGCACCCCGGCATCCAGCGCCAGCAGCGAGGAGGCATAGGCGCCGATGGCGAGCAGCCCGGCATGGCCGAGCGACACCTGCCCGACCGTGCCGGCGACCAGCGTCAGGCTGAGCGCCAGCAGGGCATAGAGCCAGGCGTTGCCGAGCGTCTGCAGCAGGTAGGGCTGCTGCACCGCCAGCGGCAGGGCCAGCGCCACGGCGGCCAGCCCCCACACCGCCCAACGCGGCAGCACGAGCGGCCGGCTGGGAGCGATGAAGGTGCCGGTCAGCGGCTCCGGCGGCAGGCGGCGGGTCCGCGCGAACAGGCCGTTCGGCCGCAGCACCAGGATCAGGATCAGTGCCACGAAGGCGAACAGGTTGCGGTAGCTGGTGCCGAACAGCGCGATGCCGTAGCTCTCGATCACCCCCAGCAGCAGGCTGCCGGCGATGGCCCCCGGCACGTTGCCGACGCCGCCGATCAACTGGGCGACGATGCCCTTCAGGCCGGCCTGGAAGCCCATGTTGGGGTCGATGGTGTTGTAGTACATGCCGACCAGCAGGCCGCTGACGCCGCCCAGCGCCGAGGCGATGGCGAAGACCGTGCGGTTGACCTTGTCGACGTCGACGCCGCACTGCTGCGCGGCATCGCGGTCGAGCGCCGTCGCCCGCACCGCCCAGCCGAGCTTGGTGAAGCGCAGGAAGCCGTAGAGCAGTGCCGCACTGCCCATGCCGACACCGGCGATCAGCAGGTCGAGCGCGCCGATGCTGCCGCCGCCGATGGCGATGCGCCAGCTCGGAAGCTGGGTCGGCAGGGCGCGGGGATCGGGACTGAACAGCAGCTGCGCCGCCTGATCCAGCACCACCGACAGGCCGATGGTGGCGAGCAGCGGGGCGATCCGCGGCGCATCGCGCAGCGGGCGCAGGCCCACCCGCTCGATCACCGCGCCCAGCAGGCCGCAGCCGGCGGCCACCGCCAGGAAGGTGACGGGCAGCGGCAGGTTCAGCTTGGTCACGCACAGCCAGCCGATATAGGCGCCGACCATGTAGACCGACCCATGGGCGAAGTTGATCAGGTGCGAGACGCCGAAGATCAGCGCCAGCCCGACCGCCAGCAGGGCATAGATGTTGCCGATGACCAGCCCGTTGATCGTGTAGTCGAGCCACGGGCCGAGGGTGGTGGGAAGCACGATGGTCGATCCTTCCGCTGAAATGATGGGACGCCGCCGGTCAGTTCGCGGCCTTTACGGCGGCCGGCTCCCACAGGGCGAAGGCACCGTTCCTCACGACGAGGCGGGTGTTCAGCGGCTTGTCGACGCGGCGGGTCTGCGGGTCGAAGCGGACGGTGCCGTAGACGACGCTCGGCGCATCCTTGACGGTGGCGAGCCCGTCGCGCAGGGCCTTGCGGTCGGTGCCGCTCTGGCGGATCACGGTCGCCAGCAGCAGCAGCGCGTCATAGGCGCGGCTGGAATAGGCGTCGGGCTCGACGCCGTACCTGGCGGTATAGGCCTTCACGAAGGTCTGCACGACCGGGCGCGGGTCGCCGGGGAAGAAGGGGGTCGTGGTATGGACGCCCTCCACCGCCGCGCCGCCGAGCTCCAGGAACTTCGGCGAGTAGACCGATCCGGCGGCCACCACCGGCTGGGTCAGCCCGGCCTCGCGGAGCTGGCGAGCGATCTGGGCGCCGTCGGCATAGTAGGAGACCAGGACGATGCCGTCCGGCCGGGTGTCGCGCACGCGCACCAGGGCGGAGCGGAAATCCTTCTCGTCGGCCAGATAGCCTTCGGCGCCGACCACCTCGGCCCCACTCTCCTTCGCCGCCTTGGCGAACAGATCCTTGCTGGTGCGGCCCCAGTCGTTGTTGATGAACAGCAGGGCGACGCGCTTCAGCCCCAGCGCCGTCACCGCGTAATCGGCCAGGACCGGCATCTCCTCTGCCTGATTGAGCGCGTTGCTCCAGATGAAGTCGCCGCCCCTGGTGAAGTCGGGGTGGGAGTTGGTGAAGCCGAACTGCACCAGCCCGCCAGTCTGGTAGATCGGCGAGGCCGCCATGGAGGCCGCGCTGGTGAAGTCGCCCAGTTCGGCGACGATGCGGCTGTCGGCAACGAACTTGCGGGCGATGGCGACGGTCTGCTTGGGATCGCTCTGGCTGTCCTCGAACTGGATGCGCAGCGGGCGTCCCTGGATGCCGCCGGCGGCATTGACCTCCTCCAGCGCCAGATCGAAGCCGCGCTGCCACTGCGCGCCATACTGGGCATAGGGTCCGGTCAGCGGCCCGCTGACGCCGAGGACGACGGGCTCCTTCGCCGGATCGGCGGGCTGTCCCTGCGAGAAAGCCGGCTGGGCGACGCCGAGCGCCGACAGGAGGGCAAGAGTGCCGGTGACGAGTGCGGCGGAACGGACAAGCAGTGCAAGCATGGGATGGCTTTCAAGCTCTGGAATTCGGGCGGACTCTGGAATGCGGATCAGTTGCTGACGGCCGGAAGGCTGCCGTCCCACAGGGCGAAGGCGCCGTCCTTGACCACCAGCTTGACGTTGCGCACGCCGGACACCCGGCGGGTTGCGGGATCGAAGGTCGCCTTGCCGAAGATGACGCTGGGGATGTCCTTGACGCGGGCGAAGGCGTCGCGGATCGCGGTGCGGTCGGTCCCGCCGGCCTCGATCACCTTGTGCGCCACCAGAACCGCGTCATAGGCGTAGGCGGCGAAGGCGTCCGGCTCCTCGTTGTATCTGGCGCGGTAGGCGGCGACGAAGCCCTGCACCTCCGGCCGCGGTTCGGCGGGGAAGAAATTGGCGCGGGTATGGATGCCGTTGACTGCCTCGCCGCCCAGCTCCAGGAACTTCGGCGAATAGACCGATCCCACTGCGACGACGGGCTGGGTCAGTCCCACCGGCTTCAATTGCCGGGCGATTGCCGCCCCGTCGGCATAGTAGGAAATCAGGATGATGCCGTCGGGATTGGCCTCGCGCACCCGCACCAGGGTGGAGCGGAAGTCCTTTTCCTCCGGCAGATAGCCTTCGGTGGCGACCACCTCGGCGCCGCGCTCCCTCGCCGCCTTGACGAACAGGTCCTTGCTGGTGCGGCCCCAGTCGGTGTTGAGGTGCAGCACCGCCAGCCGCTTCAGCTTCAGCGAGGTCACCGCGAAATCGGCGACGTTCGGCTGCTCCTCCGCCTGACTGATGGAGTTGCTCCAGATGAAATCGCCGCCCTTCGTGAAATCGGGATGGGAGTTGGTGAAGCCGAACTGCACCAGCCCTGCCCGCTGATAGATCGGCGAGGCGGCCATGGAGGCCGGGCTGGAGAAGTCGCCCAGCTCGATCACAATCTTCGGATCGGAAACGAACTTCTGCGCAATGGCGATGGACTGGCGCGGGTCGTTCTGGCTGTCCTCGAACACGTAGCGCAGGGGACGGCCTTTCACACCTCCGCTACCGTTGATCTGGTCGAGCGCAAGGTCGAAGCCCTTCTTCCACTGCGCGCCATACTGGGCGCTGGGGCCGGTCAGCGGCCCGCTGACACCGATCCACAGCGGCTCGCCGGACGCCCCGGCCAGCGCCGGACCGGTTCCGGCCATCACGGCGCAAGCCAGCGCCATGGCACCAGCCAGCGCCCGCCACGGACCGAAACGCCGCGGCCCGTGCAGATCGGGCCGGGCGGTACGGCTGGCGGCACGGTTGCGGAACGGATGGAACGGCATGCCTCGACTCCCCTGCTCAATCACAAAGCGGCTTGAGCATAGGCATGCTTTTTCCCTACTGTAAATATAGTGTTATGATTAAATTTTTAGCGATCAATCTTGGTGAAATAGGCAGGATCGTCCGGCACGCTCGTCCCTGCAGCGATGCTCCTGCCCCAAAAAACACTGGCTATCGCGAAAGCTGGCGCTTGACGCCGCGGTCATTTCCTATTTTCCTATATGGAAATAAGAGAATTGAACATCTTTTAAGTGTTTTTCGCGCCGGAGCTGTCCGGCGGCGCCTCGCGGCCTCCTCCCCTCACCAGGAGAACAGACATGCAAGGTTCGGATGACTTCGACCGCATGGTCATGGCATCGCTCGGTCCGTCCGGCGCGCTGATGCTGCCGCTGTTGCCGCCCGACGGGACGGCCGCGGCCCCGGCCGATGCTGCCGCGGGCCGCAGGCCCCTCCCCCTCGGCGTCGGCATCTTCGCGGCCCTTCTCCTGGTATCGCTGGCGGCGCTGGCCTGACCGCGCCACCGGCCGCCCTCATTCTCGAAGGAACAGAAACCGTGGCGGTTCAGGACCATGACGCTTACTGGCACCCCGGGCTGGAGACCCAGAGCCGCGCCGACTGGCGGCAACTGCAGCTTGATCTGCTGAAGGATCATCTCCGGCACGCCTATGACGGCTCGCCCTACTACCGCGCCGCCTTCGACGCGCAGGGCGTGTCGCCCGAGGACTTGCGCACGCTGGACGACCTGCGGCGCTTTCCCTTCCTGGACAAGGCGACCATCCGCGACCGCCAGATCGCGGTGCCGCCCTTCGGCGACCTCGTTGCCGTGCCTGAACGGGAGATCGTCTACATCTCCGCCTCCAGCGGATCGACCGGGGTGCCGACCGCCTCGCCCTTCACCGCGAAGGACTTCGAGGAGTGGATCGACTATGAGGCGCGGCAGTTCTGGTCGAGCGGCCTGCGCCCGACCGACCGCTACGCCCATGCGCTGAACTTCTCGCTGTTCGTCGGCGGCCCCTGCGTGCTGGGCGCGCAGAAGCTGGGGGCGCTCAGCATCCATGCCGGGACGTTGCCATCGGAACGGCTGCTGGCGGTGCTGGGACAGTTCCGGGCGACCGCGCTGTGGACCACGCCGTCCTATGCCTGGCACCTGGGCGAGACCGCCCAGCGCGAGGGCGTCGACCCGGCCCGCGACCTCGCCGTCCGCCGCCTGTTCGTGGCGGGCGAGCCCGGCGGCTCCATCCCCGAGACGCGGGAGCGGATCGAGGCGCTGTGGGGGGCGGAGGTCTACGACTATTACGGCCTGTCCGACATCTTCGGCTCCTGCGCCGGCATGTGCGTGGAGAAGGACGGGCTGCACTGGGCCGAGGATCATATCCTGGTCGAGGTGCTCGACCCCGAGACCCTGGAGCCCGTACCCGAGGGCGAACGCGGCGAGCTGGTGCTGACCACGCTGCGCAAGCGCGCCCGCCCGATCATCCGCTTCCGCACCGGCGACGTGGTGTCGGTGACGACGGAGCCCTGCCGCTGCGGCCGCACCTCGCTGCGGCTCAAGGGGGTGCATGGGCGGCTCGACGACATGCTGATCGTCAAGGGCGTCAACCTGTTTCCCGGCGACGTGGAGGCGGTGGTGCGCCAGGACCCGGCGCTGACCGGCGAATACCGGCTGGTGCTGGAGCGGGTCGAGCGGCTGGACCGCCTGACGGTCGAGGTGGAGCACACCCAGGGCTTCAACGGCGATGTCCACGACCTGCGGAGCCGCCTGCGCCGCCAGTTGAAGGCCGCCACCGGCGTCGGAGCGGAGGTCGCCCTGCTCGCCCCCGGCACCCTGCCCCGCGCCGTCCACAAGGCCAAGCGGATCGACGACCGCCGCCAGCATGTGTGGTCGTAATCCCCTTCTTCGACGGAGACCGCTCCCATGCCGGACACCCATCTTCCCGTCGCCACCCCGACGGCCCGGTTGCCGAACGAGCCGGCACAGGGGCCCCCGCCCTTGCGGCGGCACACTCCGGCATTGCCGCCTGAACCCGGACGCCGGAGGACCGCCGGGGCCGGGTGGCTCGGACGCGGCGGCCCTCTTTCCACCCACTTGCCGTAACGGCCGCTCATCCGGCCGAACCGGAGGACCATCATGAGCGTGAACGACACGGCCGCCGCCCTGCCGGCGGTCAATGGCGGAGCCTTGCCGGGTGGCGGAGCCTTGCCGGGTGGCGGGGCTTTGCCGGACGGCGGCCTGCCGGCCGGGCGTCTGCTGCGCTTTTCCGCCGCCGCCCTGCTGTGGCTCCTTGCCGCCGGGGTGACGGCCCTGTGGCCCGATGCGGAAGAGTGGGAGCGGACCGGCGAGTTCGCGAGCCTGCTGGTGGTGGCCGCCGGGCTGCTGGCGCTGGCGGCACCGCTGTCCACGGCCATCCGCCCGACGCCGCGCGGCCGGCTGGCCTCGGCCGTCGCCGGACTGTCGGCAGCGGTGCCCTGGCTGATCGCGCTGGCGCTGGCGTTGACCGGCTGGGAGATCCTGACCGCCAAGCTCGGCCTGCTGCCGCGGCCCTTCTTCGTGCCGCCGCAGGCGCTGCTGGAGGTCTATCTCGACGACTGGCCGCGGCTGCTCGACTGTTTCGCCGCCTCGTTGAAGCTGCTGGTCACCGGTTTTGCCGTCGGATCGGTGCTCGGCGTGGTGACGGGCGTCGCCATCGGCTGGTCGCGCGCGGTCGGCTACTGGGTCCACCCGGTGCTGCGGCTGATCGGTCCGCTGCCGGCGACCGCCTGGCTGCCCATCGCCTTCTTCGCCTTCCCGACGAGCTGGAGCGCCAGCGTGTTCCTGATCGCGCTGGCGAGCGGCGTTCCGGTGACGGTGCTGACCTGGTCGGGCGTCGCCGGCGTCAACAGCGCCTATTACGACATCGCCCGCACGCTGGGCGCCTCGCAGCGCTTCCTGGTGCTGAAGGTCGCCGTTCCGGCGGCGATGCCGCATGTCTTCGTCGGTCTGTTCATGGGGCTCGGCGCCTCCTTCGCCGTGCTGGTGGTGGCGGAGATGCTTGGGGTGAAGTCGGGCGTCGGCTGGTACCTGCAATGGGCCCAGGGCTGGGCCGCCTACGGCAACATGTATGCGGCCCTGCTGGTGATGGCGCTGCTCTGCTCCGGTCTGGTCGCGCTGCTGTTCCGCGTCCGCGACCGCCTGCTCGCCTGGCAGAAGGGAATGCTGAAATGGTAGCGCTTGAGACTGCCGAGACCGCCGGCATGACGGCCGGCATGGCGATCGACGTGCAGGCGGTCAGCCACGGCTTCGACCTGCACGGCGCGCCGCTGCCGGTGCTCGACGGGGTGGAGCTGCGGGTCGAGCCCGGCGAACTGGTCGCCCTGCTGGGGCCGAGCGGCTGCGGCAAATCCACCCTGCTGCGCCTGGTTGCCGGGCTGGAGCCGCCCGGCCGCGGCCGCATCCTGGCAGACGGCCGCCCGATCGCCGGACCCGACCCGTCGCGCGTCGTCGTCTTCCAGGACCCGACGCTCTACCCCTGGCGCACCGTGCGCGACAACGTCGCCCTGGGGCTGGAGGCGCGCGGCCTGCTGCGCTCCCAGGGCCACCGGGTGGACAAGGCGCTGGCTTTGGTCGGATTGGCCGGCTTCGAGAAGGCCTATCCGCACCAGCTTTCGGGCGGCATGGCCCAGCGGGCGGCGCTGGCCCGCGCGCTGGTCAACGACCCCCGTCTGCTGATCCTGGATGAACCCCTTGGCAAGCTGGACAGCCTGACCCGGCTGGCCATGCAGAGCGAACTGGTCGACCTGTGGCGCAGAGCCGGCTTCACCGGGCTTCTGGTGACCCACGACATCGAGGAGGCGCTGTTCATGGCGACCCGCGTGATCGTGTTCAGCGGACGCCCGGCCCGCATCAAGGCCGACCTGCCCGTCGACCGCCCCTATCCCCGCCATCGCGGCGACCCGGTTCTGACCGAGCTGCGCCACCGCATTCTCGACCTTCTCGGCCTGGCCGAGACCTGGTGAGGACACCGACACCATGTCCGACCGCATCACGCCCGATACATCCATCCCCAACCTGCCCCGCCTGCGCGGCTTCATCGCCGACTTCACCCGGCTGGTGGAGCGGGTCGGCGACGACGAGGCCGCGCTGCTGGACGCCGGCCGCCTCCTGCTGGCCGACCTGATCGCGGCCGACGACTGGCTGCCCGAGGCCTACGCCCGGCCGGATCCGGTGCATTACCGGCAATATCTGCTGCATTGCGACCCCTACGAACGCTTCTCCGTCGTCAGCTTCGTCTGGGGGCCGGGGCAGCGGACGCCGATCCATGATCATACGGTCTGGGGCCTCGTCGGCATTCTGCGCGGGGCGGAGCTCTCGCAACGCTATGACCTGCCGCGCGAGGGCGGCCCGCCCGTCGCCTTTCCGTCCGAGATCCTGGAGGCCGGTTCGGTCGAGGCGGTGTCGCCCCGCATCGGCGACGTCCACGCCATCGCCAACGCGCTGCCCGACCGGCCCTCCATCAGCATCCACGTCTATGGCGGCAACATCGGCGCCATCCGGCGGTCGGTGTTCGACCCGCTGACCGGCCGGCGCAAGCCCTTCATCTCCGGCTACGCCAACAGCGCCCTGCCCAACCTGTGGGACCGCTCGCAGCCCGTCCCCCACGCCGCCTGAGGATCCGAAGCATCATGACCGCAGCCGCACCGCTGTCCACCCGCCACCCCGCCGACATCCGCCGCGCCTGGATCGAGCGCGACGAGGTCGCCCTGCTCGACGCACGGGAGGAAGGCCCCTATTCGCTGGCCCACCCGCTGTTCGCGGTGTCGGTGCCGCTCAGCCGGGTCGAGCTGCTGGCCTACGACCTGCTGCCGCGCCGCGACGTTCCGATCACCGTCTACGACAACGGCGAGGGGTATGCCGAGCCGGCCGCCCGCCGGCTGCAGACGCTGGGCTACGGCGACGTGACGCTGCTGGAAGGTGGTCTGGCCGGCTGGATCGCCGCCGGCTTCGAGGTCTACCGGGACGTGAACGTGCCCAGCAAGGCCTTCGGCGAGTGGGTGGAGCATCATCGCCACACCCCCTCGCTGCCCGCCGGGGAGGTCAAGGCGCTGATCGACGCCAAGGCCGATCTGGTCATCCTCGACGCCCGCCGCTTCGAGGAGTACCGCACCATGTCGATCCCCGGCGGCATCAGCGTGCCGGGGGCGGAGCTGGTCAAGCGCATCCACGACATCGCCCCCAATCCGGACACGCTGGTGGTGGTGAACTGCGCCGGCCGCACGCGGTCGATCATCGGCACCCAGTCGCTGGTCAATGCCGGCATCCCGAACCGGGTGGCGGCTCTGCGCAACGGCACCATCGGCTGGACGCTGGCCGGGCTGACCCTCGACAGCGGGCGCGGGGAGCGCTTCCCCGAGGTGTCCGCCGAAGGCGACGCCAGAGGCCGCCGGGCGGCGCGCGCCGTCGCCGACCGGGCCGGGGTCGGCAGGATCGACGCGGCGACGCTGGACCGCTTCCGCAGTGACGAGCGCCGCACACTCCACCTCTTCGACGTGCGCACGCCGGACGAGTATGAGGCCGGCCATCCGGCGGGCTTCCGCCATGCCGCCGGCGGCCAGCTCGTCCAGGCGACCGACGAGTTTGTGGCGGTGCGGGGAGCGCGCATCGTGCTGGCCGACGATCCGGCGGGCGGCGGCGGTCCGCGCGCCGACATGACCGCTTCCTGGCTCGCCCAGCTCGGCTGGGAGGTGCATGTGCTGGAGGGCGACGTCCCCGCCCTGGGCGCCGAGAGCGGTCCCGACCGCCGCCGCCTGCCCCCGGCGCCGGAGGTCGGGGCGGAGGTCATCTCTCCGCACGACCTGCTCCCCCTGCTGGAGAACGGCGAAGCGGCGGTGATCGACATCACCCGCAGCCCGCGCTACCGCGCCGGCCACATTCCGGGGGCATGGTTCTCCACCCGCGCCCGGCTGGCCGGGACCATCGCCCGTCTGCCAAAGGGGGTAAGGCCGGTGCTGACCTGCGGCGACGGCACGCTGACCCGCTACGCCGTCGCCGACTTTCCCGCCGATCGGCGCCCGCTGCTGCTGGAGGGCGGCACCAAGGGCTGGGTGGCGGCCGGGCTGCCGCTCAGCACCGACCTCAACCGGCTGGGACCCGATCCCGACGACGTCTACAAGCGTCCCTACGAGGGCACCGACAACAGCGCCGCCGCCATGCAGGGCTACATCGACTGGGAACTCGAACTGGTCGAACAGCTCAAGCGCGACGGCGCCCACAATTTCCGCGTCATCTGACGGAGAGAGCCATGCCATCGTTTTCCCGTTCGCTCCCCCCGCTGTCGCGGCGCGGTGTCCTCGGCCTCGGCGCCGGTGCCGTGGCCGCCGGATTGTCGCCCCTCGGCATCCCGGCGGCGCGGGCGGCCATTCCCGCCGGTACCGTGCTGAAGGTCGGAGACCAGAAGGGCGGCGTGCAATCGGTGCTGGAGGCCGCCGGTCTTCTGGCCGACCTGCCCTACCGCATCGAATGGAGCCAGTTCCCGGCCGCCGCCCCGCTGCTGGAGGCGCTGAACGCCGGCGCCATCGAGGTCGGCTATGCCGGCGATGCGCCGACCACCTTCGCGCTGGCCGCCGGCACCTCGGCCAAGATCATCGGCGCCGTGCGCTCCAACCCGCAGAGCACGACCATCCTTGTGCCGGGCGCATCCGCGATCGGCAGCGTCGCCGACCTGAAGGGCAAGACCATCGGCACCGGGCGCGGCTCCATCGGCCATTATCTCGTGCTGGCCGCGCTGAAAGCGAACGGCTTGAAGCCCGATGACGTGAAGATCGCCTTCCTGCTGCCGTCGGACGCCAAGTCGGCGCTGGCCGCCGGCTCCATCGACGCCTGGTCGAGCTGGGGGATCTACGTGTCGCAGGCGCTGCTGGTGGACGGCGCCCGCGCGGTCGTGACCGGAACCGGGCTGATGAGCGGTCTGTCCTACCAGTCCGCCACGCTGGAGACGATCACCACCAAGCGCGAGGCGCTGGCCGACCTGATCCGCCGGACCGCCGCCGCACGGCTGTGGGCCCTGGAGAACAGCACCGCCTATGCCGACATCTGGGCCAGGGCGGTCGGCGTCGATCCAGCCATCGCCCGCCACACCTTCGGCGTCGAGCGGGCGCGGCCGGTCGCCATCGACGCCAGGGTCATCACCGACCAGCAGGCCACCGCCGACGTCTGGCGGGAGTTCGGCATCATCCAGAAACGGCTGGACGCGGCGGCGATCTTCGATCCCGGCTTCAACAGCGTGCTGCCGGCCTGACGGCGCCGGAACGGCCCAAGGGCGACGCGATGGCGATGCGTCCCACCAACCTCGACATGGACGTGCTGCGGGCGATGGTGATCGCCATGGAGCATGGCGGCTTCGCCCGCGCCGCCGAGCGGCTGGGACGGACCCAGTCGGCGATCAGCCTGCAGATGAAGAAGCTGGAGGAGCAGGTCGGCCAGCCGCTGTTCCGCAAGGCCGGCCGCACGGTGGCGCTGACCGATGCCGGCGACCTGCTGCTGGGCTACGCCCGCCGCATCGTCGCGCTGAACGACGAAGCCCTGTCGGCCGCCCGCGGCCGGGCAATGGACGGCACCGTGCGGGTCGGCTTTCCGCAGGATCTGGCGGAACGCCGGCTGCCCGCGGTGCTCGGCGCTTTCCACCGCGCCCACCCGCGCGTCCATGTCGAGGCCCAGGTCGGCCGCGGACGCGAACTGCGCGAGCGGGTAGCGCAAGGCGCGCTCGATCTTGCCCTGGCCTTCGGCGAGATCGGCGGCAATCCGGCCGGAGCAGCATCCGGCAATGGCGTGGCGACGCTGGCCCATCTTCCTGTGGTCTGGGTGGCGCACGGGGGCTTTCGCCCCGATCCGGAAAGTCCTTTGCCGCTCGCCCTGCTCGACGCGCCCTGCATGTTCCGCCAGCACGGCATCGAACGGCTGGACGGCGACGGGTGCCCCTGGCGCATCACCTTCACCAGCCCCAGCCTTTCCGGCTTGTGGGCGGCGGTGGAGGCCGGGCTGGGTGTGACCGTCCGCACACCGCTCGGCCTGCCGGACACGCTGACGATCCTCGGGCAGCGTCATGGCCTGCCGGCGCTGGGTTCGGTCCCGCTGGAACTGCACCGCGCGCCCTCCGCGGCGGCTCCCGCCGTCGACCGGCTGCATGCAATCCTCGCCAATTCGCTGCCTGCGGTCCTGAATCAGACAGAGGCGTCGTAATTACATTTTAATATCGTAAGTTGATTTTTTCTCAACAGTTATGACTGTGTTTTTTGTTTTTCCTATTCACACAATAGAGATACGATTCCTCCCGCAGCCACCGAATTGAACGGCCACGGGAGGGACCATGACGGCAGCCACCGCGACCAGACCGACGGGACGCCGGTCCCGCGTCCTGACGCTTCCGGCGGTTCTCCGCCGCTGTGCCGTGCCGCTGGCGTTGCTGGTCCTGTGGCAGGCCAGCGTCGGGCTCGGCTGGATCTCCACCCGCTCCATCCCCTCGCCCGGCCAGATCCTGGCGGCCTTCTGGGACCTGACGGTCAGCGGCGAACTGGCGGTTCATCTGCTGGTCTCGCTGGGCCGGGTCAGCGCCGGGCTTGCCATCGGCGTCTCGGCCGGAACGGTCTGCGCCCTGATCGCCGGCCTGTCGCGGCGGGGCGAGGATGCGCTGGACGCGCTGCTGCAGATGCTGCGCACCCTGCCCCATCTGGCGCTGGTGCCGCTGTTCATCCTGTGGTTCGGCATCGGCGAGGCTCCGAAGATCGCCCTGGTGGCGCTCGGCACCGCCTTCCCGATCTACCTGAACCTGTTCGCCGGTATCCGCACCGTCGACGCCAAGGTGGTGGAGGCCGTCTCCACCCTGGGTCTGACCCGGTGGGAACTGATCGCCCAGGTCATTCTGCCGGGCGCCCTGCCCGCCTTCCTGACGGGGCTGCGCTATGCCCTCGGCGTCGCCTGGCTCAGCCTGGTGGTCGGGGAGCAGATCAACGCCTCCAGCGGCATCGGCTATCTGGCGATGACGGCGCGGGAGTTCCTGCGCACCGACGTGATCATCGTCGCCCTGATCGTCTACGCCATTCTCGGCCTGCTCGCCGACCTGACCGTCCGCCTCATCGAACGCTCGGCGCTGGTCTGGCGCCCGGCCTTCATCAAGGAGTGACGCTCCATGAGCCACGCCCTTTCCCGGATTTCCGCCTCCCCGCCCGCGGTCGGCAAGCCCGTCGTCGGCGTCCGCGGCCTCGTCCGCAACTTCGGCAACGGCAATGTGCTGGATGGCCTGTCGCTCGACCTCCAGCCGGGCTCCTTCACCGCCCTGCTCGGCCGCTCCGGCTGCGGCAAGTCCACACTGCTGCGCACGCTGGCGAAGCTGGACCCGGCGCCGGAGGGGACCGTGCAGGTGCCGGACGAGCGCGCCGTGGTGTTCCAGGAGCCGCGGCTGGTCCCCTGGATGCGGGTGCTGCGCAACGTCACGCTGGGCCTGCGTCACCCCGATGCCGAAGCCCGCGGCCTCGCGGCATTGGCGGAGGTCGGGCTGTCCCACCGCGCCCGGGCGTGGCCGCTGACCCTGTCGGGCGGCGAGGCGCAGCGGGCGGCGCTGGCCCGCGCCCTGGTCCGCGAACCGCGCCTGCTTCTGCTGGACGAACCCTTCGCCGCGCTGGACGCGCTGACCCGCATGCGCATGCAGGGCTTGGTGGAGACTCTGTGGCGCGCCCATGCCCCCGCCGTCCTTCTGGTGACCCATGACGTGGACGAGGCGCTGCTGCTGGCCGACCGCGCCGTGGTGATGGCGAACGGCAGGATCGCCGCCGACATCCCGATCCCGCTGGCCCGCCCGCGCCGTCACGGAGATCCCGGCTTCATCGCGCTGCGCTCCCGCCTGCTGGCCGAGTTGGGCGTCAGTGAGGAGCATCCGGCCGGACGGGAGGCGCACCGCGCCGACCCCCGGGCGGGCGGCGCGGTGCCGGGCGGTTACGGCCTGCCCGCCGGCGCCGCGGCCGCACCCGACCGCTGACCTTCCCCCCACGGACCCCGCCCGCCATGACGACCGACATCGCCCGCCCCCACCTCCCCCTGATCGGCCGCCCGCCGATCGGCCGCCGGAACCTGCTGCGCAGCGCAGCCGGGGCCTGCGGTGCTCTGGCG
This sequence comes from Azospirillum thermophilum, assembly GCF_003130795.1. Classification (NCBI taxonomy): domain Bacteria; kingdom Pseudomonadati; phylum Pseudomonadota; class Alphaproteobacteria; order Rhodospirillales; family Azospirillaceae; genus Azospirillum; species Azospirillum thermophilum. The sequence goes on along the minus strand of NZ_CP029356.1, from coordinate 674,077 downwards.
CTGGGCGGCCTGCCCACCCTTTCGCACGCCGCCTCCGGCCCGACATCGGAAACCGTCCTGCGCATCGCCGACTACAAGGCGGCGGATGGGCTGGTGCTGGAGGCATCGGGCAATGCCCGGTCCGGCTACCGGTCGCAATTCGCCGAATTCGCGTCGGGCAACCTGATCGTCGAAGCGATCAACGCCGGCTCCATCGACGTCGGGTCGAGCAGCGAGATCCCGCCGGCCTTCGGCATCGCCGCCGGGGCCCGCCTGTCGATCGTCGCGGTCATCAAGGACGACGTGAACTGGCAGGTGGTGCTGGTGCCGCCGGGCAGCCCGATCCGGTCGATCGCCGACCTGAAGGGCAAGCGCGTCGGCTATGTCCGCGCCACAACCACGCAATACTACCTCGCCAGGATGCTGGGCGAGGCGGGCCTGCGCTTCACAGACATCCAGGCGATCAGCCTCACTCCGTCGGAGGGACAGGCCGCCTTCGACCAGGGCGCGCTCGATGCCTGGGCGATCTACGGCTACTCGGTGCCCTTCGCCGTCAGGAAGGGCGCCAGGGTCCTGATCACCTCCAACGGCTACCTGTCGGGCAACTACCTGTATCTCGCCTCGCCCGACGCGCTCGGCGATCCGGGCAAGTCGGCCGCCATCGGCGACTATCTGCTGCGTCTTCGCCGCGCCTTCGCCTGGCGCGCCGCCAACCTGGAGCGCTGGGCGCAGGTCCATTCCGCCGCCATCGGCGTGCCGGTCGAAACCGACCTGGAGATCCTGCGCAAGACCTCGCGCCAGCGCGACCTGGCGCCGATCACCGACGCCGACATCGCGTCCGCCCAGGCCGTCGCCGACACCTTCCACCAGTTGGGCGTGCTGCCCAGGCGCATCGACATCGCCCCGGCCTTCGACCGCCGCTTCGCCGACGTCCTGTCGCGTCCGCTCAGCTGATTCCTCACCCGAACCCTCGTCACGCACAAAAGGGGACCTCCGCCATGACCACCGCTTCCGCCCATCCGCTCCGCTTCGTCGGCTTCGTCGGCAACCACAATTCGTCGGAGATCATCCCGCGCCAGGGCCCGGTGGTCGACCGCGACTATATCGAGACGGTCGCCAAGGCACATGAGCTGGGCGGTTTCGATTCGGTGCTCCAGGCCTTCCACGCCGACGCGCCCGACAGCCTGCAGGTCAGCCAGCACATCACCAGCGTCACCGACCGGCTGGGCGTGCTTATCGCCCACCGCCCCGGCTTCCAGGCGCCGACCATCCTGGCCCGCCAGCTTGCCACGCTCGACCAGTTGAGCCGCGGCCGCGTCGCCATCAACGTCATCACCGGCGCCGAGCGCAGCGAGCTGGCCCGCGACGGCAACACGGTGGACGACAAGGACGACCGCTATGCCCGGACGTCGGAGTTCCTCGACATCGTCCGCGCCGAATGGACCAGCGACGAGCCCTTCGACTACCGGGGCCGCTTCTATCGGGTCGAGAAGGCGTTCTCCCAGGTGAAGCCCTACAACCCGTCGGGCATCCCGGTGTGGATCGCCGGCGCCTCCGCAGCCGCCGTCGAGGTGGCGGGGCGCCATGCCGACACCTATGCGGTGTGGGGCGAGACCCACGATCAGGTGCGCGAGTTGCTGGCCCGCGTGCGTGCCGCCGTCGCCAAGGCCGGCCGGCCGCAGCCGGCCTTCAGCCTGTCGCTGCGTCCGATCCTGGCCGACACCGAGGACGCCGCCTGGGCCAGGGCCGAGGCCATCCATGAGAAGGCCAAGGCGCTGCTGGACAGGACCGGCTTCACCCGCGGCGACCTGCCCAGCAACGAGGGTGCGCGCCGCCTGCTGGCCATCGCCGATGCCGCCGCCGACCGGGGCCACCGCCACGACAAGCGCCTGTGGACCGCCATCGCCGCCCTGACCGGGGCGAAGGGCAACTCCACCTCGCTGGTCGGCACGCCGGATCAGGTCGCCGACGCGCTGCTGGATTACTACGACCTCGGCGTCACCACCTTCCTGATCCGCGGCTTCGACCCGCTGCCCGACGCCATCGCCTATGGCCGGGAGCTGCTGCCGCGCGTCCGCCAACTGGTCACCGAGCGCCAGCGCGCCCAGGCCGTCGCGGCGGAGTGAGGGCAGGTGGCGAACCCCTGCGCGACGTGGTGGACGCCGACACCGGCTACTGCCCCCCTTCCCGACGGAGCCCCCGCCCGATGACCCACATCCAACCGCGACCCATTGGATCCGAAGGGCGCAAATTCTGGCCGCCGGTCGATCCGGTCAGCTACAGCAGCGTCGAGGAGGAGCGGCAGCACCGCAAGCAGCGGCTGGCCGCCACCTTCCGCCTGTTCGGCCGCTACGGCTTCGACCAGGGGCTGGCCGGCCATGTCACCGCCCGCGACCCGGAGCATCCCGACCGCTTCTGGATCAACCCGCTGGGCCAGCATTTCCGCACCATCCGGGTGTCGGACCTGCATCTGGTCGACGGCGACGGCACCATCCTGCAAGGCGACCGGGCCATCAACCAGGCCGGCTTCACCATCCATTCCGCCATCCATCGGGCGCGCGCGGAGGTGGTGGCCGCCGCCCACACCCATTCGACCTACGGCAAGGCATGGTCGGCGCTGGGCCGCCTGCTCAACCCGCTGAGCCAGGATGCCGCCGCCTTCTACGAGGATCAGGTGATCTTCGATCCCTATTCGGGCGTCGTCCTGACCGAAGGCGAGGGCGAGCGGCTGGTGGAGACGCTGGGCGACAGGAAGCTGGCGATCCTGAAGAACCACGGCCTGCTGACCGTCGGCCCGACCGTCGAGGCCGCGGCCTGGTGGTTCATCAGCGCCGACAACGCCGCCCATACCCAACTGCTGGCGGAAGCCGCCGGCCAGCCGCAGCCCATCGATCATGAGACGGCACTGCTGACCCGCTCCCAGGTCGGCACCCATCAGGGCGGCGCCTACAGCTTCCACCCGCTGTGGGAATGGATCGTGGCGGCCGAACCCGACCTGCTCGACTGACCCTGTCCCTCCCCATTTCCTGCAAAGGTCCACGACCGATGACCGCGAACCCGCCTCTTTCCCTCACCCGCCGCGGCCTGATCGCCGCCGGTGCCGTCACCCTCGCCGCCCCCTTCGTCCTGCGCCGCCGGGCAGTGGCGGCGGAACCGCTGCGCCTGTCCTGGAACGCCGGTGCCGTCTGCTTCTCCGCCGTGCCGCTGGCCTTCCAGCTCGACCTGTTCAAGAAGCACGGGCTGGAGGTGGAGCTGGTCAACTTCACCGGCTCCACCGACCAGCTCCTGGAGGCCATCGCCACCGGCAAGGCCGATGCCGGCGTCGGCATGGCGCTGCGCTGGCTGAAGCCGCTGGAGCAGGGGTTCGACGTGAAGATCTCGGCCGGCCTGCATGGCGGCTGCATGCGGCTGTTCGGGGCGAAGGCGGCGGGGGTGAAGACCGTGCTGGACCTGCCGGGCAAGGTCATCGGCGTCAGCGACATGGCCAGCCCGTCGAAGAACTTCTTCTCGGTCGTGCTGACCAAGTTCGGCCTCGATCCGAACAAGGATGTCGAATGGCGCCAGTTCCCCGCCGACCTGCTGGGGCTGGCGGTGGAGAAGGGCGAGATCCACGCGATCGCCGACGGCGATCCGCTGGTCTGGCGCCATACCAAGGATCCGCGGATGGTGGAGATCACCAACAACGTCTGCGGCGAGTTCGCGACCCGCACCTGCTGCCTCGTCGGGGTGCGCGGCAGCCTGCTGCGCGACAACCGTCCGGCGGCCAGGGCGCTGACCGCCGCGCTGATCGAGGCCCAGCATGCCGCCTATGCCGACCTGCGCGCCGCCGCCGCGGCCTATGCGCCCTTCGCCCCGAAATTCCCGGTGGAGGAGCTGGAGGCGATGCTGCGCAGCCACGCCCACAACGTCACCCCCGTCGGCGACGAGCTGCGCCATCAGCTTGCGCTTTACACCGACGAGCTGAAGAGCGTGTCGGTCATCAAGCGTTCGACCGACAGCCAGCGCTTCGCCGGACGCATCACGGTCGACCTCGCCTGAGCCCATTCCATCGCAGCGGAGCCGCCTGCCATGCCCTTTGACGACCCGCCCTTCCCGGCCGCCCCCTTCGGCGATGCCAGCACCGCCACGGTGGTCGACGAGGCGTCGATCGCCGCCCTCGCGGCGGAGTTCGCGCTGCGTGCCGCCGAGCATGATGCCGCCGCCAGCTTTCCCTTCGAGAACTTCGAACGCTTGCAGGCGGCGGGACTGCTGGCGCTGGTCGATCCGCCGTCGGCCGGCGGCAAGGGCGGCGGCCTGCGGGACGCCCTGGCCGTGGTGAACGGGATCGCGCGCGGCGAACCGTCCACCGCGCTCGTGCTGGTGCTGCACTATGTCATCCACAACCAGCTCTGGCATGGTCCTGCCTGGCCGGAAGCCCTGCGCGACCGGATCGCCCGCACCGCAGCGACCGACGGCGCCCTGATCAACATCCTGCGGGTGGAGCCGGAACTGGGCACGCCCCACCGCGGCGGCCTGCCGGCCACCGTGGCACGCAAGGTGCCGGGTGGCTGGCGGATTTCCGGCACCAAGATCTACTCAACTGGCATTCCGGCGCTCTCCTGGCTCGGCGTCTGGGCGCGCACCGACGATGCCGAACCGCTGGTCGGCACCTGGGTGGTGCCGCGCGGCATAGGATTCGCCGAACAGGGCATCGAGGTGCGGCAGACCTGGAACCACATCGGCATGCGGGCCAGCGGCAGCCACGAAGTGGTGTTCCGCGACATCTTTGTGCCCGACGACCATGCCGGCGAGCTGCGCCCGCCCGCCGGCTGGGCGGCCCCCGATGCGGCAGCCACCGCCTGGATGTCCACCCTGTTCAGCGGCGTCTATGACGGTATAGCCCGCTCGGCCCGCGACTGGCTGGTCGGCTTCCTGCACGCCCGCAGGCCGACGGCGCTGGGCGGTGCGTCGCTGGCGACTGTTCCCCGCCTGCAGGAGGCGCTCGGCGGGATCGAGGCGCTGCTGCTGACCAACGGCGTGCTGCTGCGCTCCCTGTCGGCGGCGGTGGACGGTGGTTCAGCACCCTCGCAGAGCGACAGCCTGCTGGTGAAGTACACGGTGACCAACAACGCCATCGACGCGGTGGCGCGGGCGCTGGAGGTGACCGGCAATCCCGGCCTGTCGCGCGACAACCCGCTGGAGCGCCATCACCGCGACGTGCTGTGCGCCCGCGTCCACGCCCCGCAGAACGACATGATCCTGACCGGTGCCGGCCGTGCCGCCCTTTCACGGTGAAGCCCAGCGGAGAAGGCACGCTGACCATGTATGGCTTTCACGGCCGAACTGAACCGTGCCGGGGACCCAGCTCTATGCCGCGTTGCGGCTGGACCGCGGTTTCCCATCGGCTACAATCCCGCCGCCGTTGAAGAAGATGTTGATTCCGTTGCGGCTGGACCGCGGTTTCCCATCGGCTACAATCGCGCGTCCACCCGGACAGCGACCTGACGCGTTGCGGCTGGACCGCGGTTTCCCATCGGCTACAATTTCGGGGTCAACGTCTACGACCTGCTGAAGGTTGCGGCTGGACCGCGGTTTCCCATCGGCTACAATGGTGGTGAAGGCCCGCAAGCAGCACGTTTGCGTTGCGGCTGGACCGCGGTTTCCCATCGGCTACAATGCTCCAGTAGACATGGACGAGAACCCGGTTGTTGCGGCTGGACCGCGGTTTCCCATCGGCTACAATCAGCTGTCGCGCGTCGACGCCGCCGACGTCGTTGCGGCTGGACCGCGGTTTCCCATCGGCTACAATGACGGCGTGAAGTGGGTCAAGACAGCGCGGGTTGCGGCTGGACCGCGGTTTCCCATCGGCTACAATGACGGCGTGAAGTGGGTCAAGACAGCGCGGGTTGCGGCTGGACCGCGGTTTCCCATCGGCTACAATGTCCGCCGTCATCCGCTTATTCTCTGCCCGGTTGCGGCTGGACCGCGGTTTCCCATCGGCTACAATGGTTGAAGACGCCGACCGGCGGGTCCATCCGTTGCGGCTGGACCGCGGTTTCCCATCGGCTACAATGACCAGCGCGACCTCCGACACCCGCAGCTCGTTGCGGCTGGACCGCGGTTTCCCATCGGCTACAATCTGCATGTGCAGGACCATATCCGCACCATCGTTGCGGCTGGACCGCGGTTTCCCATCGGCTACAATCGACGCTCTGTTGCCCAGCGGTCTGCTGCGGTTGCGGCTGGACCGCGGTTTCCCATCGGCTACAATCGGCGCACGACGCTTGAGAACGCCATCCTCGTTGCGGCTGGACCGCGGTTTCCCATCGGCTACAATTCTCTTCGGAGTGTCCCGGAGGCGGGAGGCGTTGCGGCTGGACCGCGGTTTCCCATCGGCTACAATCGCACGGAAATCCGCCATGAGTTGCTGACTGTTGCGGCTGGACCGCGGTTTCCCATCGGCTACAATCGGCGGTGGCTCCATTGGGGCCATGCATGGGTTGCGGCTGGACCGCGGTTTCCCATCGGCTACAATTCATGGCGCAGGAAGTCGATGTAGCCCGTAGTTGCGGCTGGACCGCGGTTTCCCATCGGCTACAATCACCGGGATGGTGGGCTTCGCGTCGATGCTGTTGCGGCTGGACCGCGGTTTCCCATCGGCTACAATACAGGACTCGCACCATACTTCATCAGAGTTGTTGCGGCTGGACCGCGGTTTCCCATCGGCTACAATCCCGGGCTCGGTCTCGCCGACCGCGGACCTGTTGCGGCTGGACCGCGGTTTCCCATCGGCTACAATCAAGTACGCCCGCGTCAAGCTGGCGGCCGAGTTGCGGCTGGACCGCGGTTTCCCATCGGCTACAATATGACGACCGCCATCTGGTGCCGCTTGTCGGTTGCGGCTGGACCGCGGTTTCCCATCGGCTACAATCTCGACGGTCAGGCCGACCGAGCCGACATTGTTGCGGCTGGACCGCGGTTTCCCATCGGCTACAATGGTGCCCAGCGCCGTGATGGTGGTGCCGGTGTTGCGGCTGGACCGCGGTTTCCCATCGGCTACAATCGGCGGCGTCCTCGCCCTCGACCTCGCGACGTTGCGGCTGGACCGCGGTTTCCCATCGGCTACAATAAGATGCTGGATCACGTTGTCGGCTACTTCCGTTGCGGCTGGACCGCGGTTTCCCATCGGCTACAATGCCCATTGAGCGGTCGCCGCCGACGAAGATGTTGCGGCTGGACCGCGGTTTCCCATCGGCTACAATGGGGATGCGACGCATGCCGCGCGTCTCTTGGGTTGCGGCTGGACCGCGGTTTCCCATCGGCTACAATCACCTCAGGATACAAATTGACCAAGCGTTGTTGCGGCTGGACCGCGGTTTCCCATCGGCTACAATCGGCTGCGGGGTAAGGCTTTGAAAAAGAAGCTTTATCCCGCCGTCTCTCTGCCCGGATTCCACCGTCCGGACGGTCAGAACAGGACGTACTGCTCCGGATTTTTCCGGGAGGGCTGGCGGACTCGGCCATCGAAGCACACGATGGTCTCATACTGCTTGTCCGTGATGAAGACGATGTGCACCTTGCCGGTGGATGGAGCGGCCTTCTCGATTCGGCGGGTCAGCGCTTCCGTTTGCTCCTTGCCCACGCAATGGCGGAGGTAGACGGAGAACTGCGACATCTCGAAACCCTGGTCCAGCAGGAACTTGCGGAAGGCCGTCGCAGCCTTGCGTTCGCGCTTGGTCAGAACCGGAAGGTCGAACAGCACCATCATCCACATGATCCGGTATCCGCTCAACATCGCCGCGTTCCGTCAGGCCGGTTGCGGCACCTTCGACGGTGCCGGAGGGGGTGCGGGCCATTCCAATGGCATTGGCGCCCACGCCTTGGTGCCTTCCCCGGCGGGGAGGTCGAGCGCCGCTTCGCCATTCTCGTAGGCCTGCGCCAAGGACGTCGCGGCCCGCATCACCACCGTCGAGAGCGGCGTCGTTCCCTCCGCCGTCGGCAGGTCCAGCGACGGCACAAGCGCCAGGAAACGCTTGGTCTCCGGCGTCACCGCGTCGTGCCCCGCATCGGCCAGCCGGGCCACGGCGAGGTCCACGAAGGGGCGGAACGGTTCCATCAAGTCATCCACCAGGCACAGCGGGTTTGCCCGGTTGTGGTGGAACAGGCCGAGCGTGGGGTGCAGCCCCGCCCCCATCACCGCCCGCGCCACGGTGGATCGCAGGATGGCGTAGCCGTAGTTCAGCAGGCCATTCACGCCGGCGGCGTCCGTGTCGCGCCGGAAGTCGTCCCCGAACAGCAGCGGCCAGTACCGGCGCGCCGCCTGCGCCTCGATGTTGTCGGGGTCGCCGGAGCGCACCTTGCGGGCCAGCGTCTCGAACGCGCCGGCGGGTGCGCCGCGCGCCTCCAGGACCGCGCCCTGCTGGCGGACCTTGGCGCGCACCAGAAGTTGCCACAGCCGCTTGGTCTGCGGGACCGGGACGTTGAGCTGGGCGCGCATGCGCTGGGCCTGCACGTGATGGCCGTCCACCGGCCACAGGAAGGCCGTCGGCATGTGATTCGGTCCGCACAGCACCACCACGGCGCCGCGCTCCGCCAGGGCGAGCAGCAGGTTGTTGCTGTAGGTCAGCCCATGGGCGTTGGCCACCACTGCACCGATATCGTCGAGCGGGACGCGCCCGATCTCCCGCCCCTGCCCTTCCACCACCAGGAAACCGCGCGACAGCGACAGGTGGCGGCCGTCCTCGGCGATCTCGACGATGCGGCCGGTCATGAGGCGTCTGCCTTGTTCCGGCGACGGGGCGAAATCGCATCCCGCGTCGCCCAGCGCGGAAACCCGGGATCGTTGACCTCCCCCATCGGGCTGACGGTCACCCGCCGGGCCCCCCGCTCCCGCAGCCCGTCATAGGTCACGATCAACCAGCGGAACAGATCGTCGTTGTCGTCATGCCGCTTTTGCAGGCTGCCGGCCTCCTGATGCTCCGCCAGACGCAGACGGTTTTGCGATGGTTCCAGGATATGAACCTTCATCACCCGCCGGCGACCGTCTTGCGTCAGCGCCACCGCATCGCCCTTGTGCAGACGCATCACGAACCGCTCGCTCTCGCCCGGCGCGCAAGGCGCGGCCCGCCCATCCGGAAGTGCGGTCCGCCGAGCGTCGAACAGCGTAACGGCGCGGCCGATCCATCGTCCGTCGTCTCGGGCGATGATGTCGACATGATGGATATCGCCGGCGATCAGCCCCTTGTAAATCCGGCCGTCGGCGTCCGGCAGCCAGATCGGCGACGCTTCCTTCTTCAGAATACGCACATGCCGAATGCCCTTCCACGGCCCTTCGTGCGACGAAAGCTCGGCCGCGACGCGCAGCATCGCCTGCTTGTGGTCCATGCCTGCGGCCCGGCACCCGTCCAGCCGTTCCTGCACCTTTTTCCTCAGCTCGGGCGCGCGGATGGCTTTCACCTCCCCCTCCGTCAGGCCGTCGAGCGGCTTGCGGTAGACGAGATTGAAGCCCTTGGCCCGCTCCGCCTCCGTGGTCGGGCCATAGGCCGTGTCCTCGTGCAGGCGACCGCCGGTGCCGTGCTCCGGCTTGTGCGAGACGGTCACGCCGCGCACCCGCACCGCCAGCTCGTCGCGGAAGCCGTCCCAGGGATCGTCGATGTCGTCCATCAGGCGGTCGAGCCCGAGATCCTCGGCGCGGGAGGCGGCCTGGGCAACCTTCTGCACCATGCCCTGGTCGATGCAGCCGATCACCGCCGCGTCCAGCGCATGGTGCAGGTGGTTGTCGCGGTTCTTGGCGAAGGTCGCATCCACCGGCACGTCACCGCCCTCGCGGTTGTGGTCGCGCAGGATCGAGTCGATGCCCCAGCGCCGGCGCAGCAGGGCGGTCAGCCGCCCCGGCGAGACCCGCACGCGGTCGGGGTTGCAGACGTGGCGCAGATACTCCCGCGCCAGCCGGGCGAGATACTGGGTGTCGGTGATCTGCCGGGCGAGGAAGCCGCCCTCCTCGTCCCAGCGGTTCATGGCGCCCTCCGAAAAGCGCCAGCGCTTGTTGGGCGGCAGATCCTCGACGCAGCCGAGAATCCGCGACCAGCGCACCTCGTCGCCGTGCCAGCGCTCGTAGGGCGTCAGGTTGCGCTTGTCCCGGTTGGCGGCGGTCAGGCAGACGACCTTGTTGGCGGCGCTGTCGTCCAGCGTGCGGGAGAAGGGCAGGATGTGGTCGATGTCCACCTTGTCCGACAGCAGCAGTTCCAGCCCGATGGTCTCGCCGGTGTAGGGGCAGCGGCGGTTGACGCCGGTGCCCTGCTCCTCCCACAGCCGGAGCTTCATCAGGTTGCGGCCGTTGACCGGCGCGTTGACGCTGCGCAGCAGCGCCTTGCGCTCCTCGTTCTTGCGCTGGTTCTCCGCCTGTTCCTTCTCGTTCCGTCGGCGGGCCTCCTGGCTCTGCTTCAACGGGCGCGCCAGTTCCACCACGATCTCGTACGGCGGGCCATAGCGCTCGATCAGCGCATTGACCACCGTCCGCACCTGATTGAGCCCGATGTGGACCGTGGGGTTGGTGAGCCGGCCGAGCCGCTTTTCCTCCGGGTCGTCGGGTTCGCCGGTGCCGAAGGCGACGTGGCGTTCCAGCGCCTTCGCGTAGTAGGGCAGCCGGTCGAACCGCTCGCCCGGCCGGCGGTCGGAATGATGGGCGCCGGGGAAGGCGACGGGCACCGCCTCGTCATACCGGATCGGCCGCCCGTCGCGCGATTCGGTCTCCAGCACCGGCAGCAGGGCGGCCAGAGCCTTCCGGCCGACGCGCAGGTGGAAATCGGGCAGCGGTGCGTCGGCCACGCGGGCCGCGGCGTCCGGTTCCAGATCCCAGCGCGCGACCAGCCAGTCGATCAGCGCCCCTTCATCGGTTTCCGACAGCAACCGCTCGACCACCTCGTCCTGTTCGGCCAGGGTCAGCCGCGCCCAGCGCAGGCCGAAGCGCTTCTTGTCGGCCAGCACGGCCGAGGTCTCGTCGGTCGCCAGTTCCGGCCGGCGGGTGGATTCGTGGAGAACTCGACGTCGGAGCCGAGCTTCAGCACCTTGCGGATGTCCTTGAAGCCAATGGCCTTCTTTGTCGGCTTGGCACGCGCGGCGCGCAGAATGGTATCGCGCTGCTCGACGGTCAGCGGCCATTCGCTGCGGTCCGGCATGATGATGCGGAGGTTGGCGAGTTCGGTGTAGAGGCGGAAACGCTGCGCCGAGGGCAGAGCGCGCGGGGCGCGCTCATCCTCGGGGATCAGGGAGCATTTGCCGACCTGCGGCGGCTTTAACGGGCGCTGGTGGAAGATGCGGTGGCGCAGGGTGGTCCGCGCCTCCTCCGTCAGCAGTTCCGGGTGATGGCGCGCCTGCGCCGCCCACAGCGCGTCGAACTCGGCCTCCAGCATCGGGCGCGCCGGGTAGAAGGGGTATTCGGCCTTGGCGCCGCGTCCGACGAGCCGGGCGCGCACGCTGCGCCCGTTCGCGCGCAGCCATGCGAAGAAGGCGCCCAGCGTCGGCGTGCCGGCCTCCGCCATCTGCACGTCCAGCCGGTCGATGCCGGAGCGGATCTTGCCCGCCTCCTCCGCGTCGCCGGTGCCGCGCATCGCCTTGAAGCCGCGGCGCTGGTTGATGTGGAACAGCGCGCGGCCGATCTCCTGCGGCTCCAGCCGCTCGGTCAGCCCCCGCGCGCGAAGCGCGAACGGGTCGAGCCGCTCCAGCGCCTTGCGCGCAGCCCGGTCGCCCGGCATCAGGCCGAAGCGGATCAGCGCCGCCATCAGCCGCGCGCGGCGCACCAGCGTCCGGTCGCGCCGCCGCCGCATCTGCCGCGCGATCCGCCGCGCCACCGCCAGCGAATTCTTGTCCTGCGGGTTGCGTCCGTCGGTGAAGATACGCACGCCCATCCGCCGGATGCCCTTCGGCCTGGGAGGATCGCTGCGGTCCAAGTCCAGCACGCACCAGCCGAGGGAATTGGTGCCGAGGTCAAGAGCAAGGCGGTAGGGCTGCATGAGATGGTCCGCTTATGAATTGACTACGCGTGAGTGCAGGCGCCGGAGATTCTCTGAAAATTCTTTGGGGCTGAGCGTATCACAACCCTTGACCGTGTGAAGGGCTCTGCTACTCTCTTTTCAGCTGGAAACGCTGCCTGTTTTAGCCGATGGGAAACCGTGGTCCAGCCGTTAACAAGCTTGCTTCGGCAGGCACAAGATGCGGGGCGGGCTACGGCTCGCCCCTTCTTGTTTGGGCGATGCCCCACCCCGGTCATCCGGCCTTTCTCCGGCGAGGATTCGCGCGAGCAGATGCGGTGGCGCGCTCCGTTTCCGTCTCGGGGGTTTCCGCAGGGGCGGACTGCGCCGGCTTGCCACCGGGAAGCGGCAGCAGAAGATTCCCTTGGTTGCGGTTGATGGGCTTCGCGGCCTTCTTCCGGCGCTTCACGGCATCCGCCGCCGGTCTCGCGTGGTTCAGGGCCAGGAGGCGCCGCAGAACCTCCTCGTCGGATATGTCGGCGGGCCAGCCGTAGGCGGCGGCCACGGCGGCGTCGAGGGCCGCGTGGGCCTGCACGAGCCACGCCGGGCGCTGATTGTAGAGGTTGGTGAGGGTGCGGGTCTTCAGGATCGCGGCGGCGGCCTCGTCGCGCGGCAGCAGGCGGTCGGGAAAGCCCGGCACCACTTCCCGTTCCGTCTTTACGAGATCCGGTGGATTCAGCCAGTTTTCCCGCAGCTCGTTCAGCCGCTTTGCCGCCTCCGCGATGGCCTGTGCGCGGAGATCGCCGGCGTAGGTTGAGGCTGAGATGTCGGGCGTTAGGCCCTCTGGGAAGGGGAAGGTTTCGAACGTGGTGGACGGCGTGTAGCGGGGGTCGTTCCCTACCCCAAGCCATGTGCACAGCCGCAACGCCCACAGCTCATGGAAGCGGCTGTGCAGGATGCCGAAGGTCGTGTCGTCGTCGCGGGCGATCACGTCCAGCAGATTGGCCGACAACACGCTGGTGGACTGCCACACGAAGACCCGGTGCTTGGCGACGACCGGCGTCACGATGCAGCGGGAAAGCCCGGCGAGACTGGTCCGCAGTTCGGGACGGGGGCGCTCGTGCTGCCACCACACGCGCCGGGTCCGTTCGTTGCGGTCCTTGTCCCGTTCCGGACGGACGTTGCGCAACACGTGCTCGAAGGGCGCCTCGTACAAGGCGGCTTCCTCTTCCTCCAGGCCGATAAAGTCGATCACCCAGCTGTCCGAAGAGCGTCGGACGACATCCAGCGCGTTCAGCCAGGGGCGCAGGACGTCGGCGTTCGGCCGCCCGTTCGGATTGAGGGGACTGGACAGCCAAGCGCGCGCCGTAGACCCGGGAACATCGAAGGAGCCGTATTTCTTGATGCCCTCAAAACACACCCCCTCATTCTCCGCCAGTGGCCTCGCCCTCGTCAAATCCACGCCACCCCCGGTCAGGTCGGCGAAGATCTCCGGCACCTCGCGGCCGTCCAGCCGGGGCTTTTCGTCCAGGCCCTTGGGGCCGAAGCACACCAGCGACACACGGACGGCGGCGCCGTCGACCGTCCAGGGCTCGTCGGACCACGCCTCCACGATGGTGCCGCCGGCGCGGATACGGTCGAGGACGGTGCGGTTGGCGCCGCCGCGGATGGAGTTGGTGGCGACCAGCCCGACCCGCTCCACCCGGCCCTCCTCCAGCAGGGCGCGCGCCTTCTCGAACCAGTAGCAGACGAGATCCGCAGCACCCGGCACCCGGCCCTCGAACAGGCGGCGCAGGCGGGTCACATACTCCTCTCCCAGCTCGCCCAGCATCGTCTTGTCCCCCAGGAAAGGCGGGTTGCCGACGATGACCATCCGGTACGGCTCCCCATCGTCACCGTCCCCGTATCCCGTAGCGAGGGCTTGCGGATCGGGCCAGCGGGTCTCGCCGCCGATCAGGTCGACGAGCGCATCCTTCTGCTCGATGGTCTTCAGGGACTGCAGGATGGGGTTGCGCGGCACGTCGTAGCCATGGCGGCGCATCCACTGGATTGCGCCGATCCAGACGGAGATGCGGGCCAGCTCGACGCCCAGGGGGTTCACGTCGATGCCCAGCACCGCCTCCGGCCCGATGGTCTTCGGCGCTCGTTGCCCTTCAGATCGAATTCGAGCTGGCGGGGAAAGCCGAAGGTCTCTCCGTCGATCACCACCTCGTGCTCCAGGTCCTTCAGCTCGCGCAGCGCCAGATACAGGAAGTTGCCGGAGCCGCAGGCGGGATCCAGCACGCGGAACCGGCGCAGGCGCGTGAGGAAGCGGTCATAGAGCGCCTGCGCGTCGCGGCGCACCCGGTCGCGCTGCCGGGGACCCGCTGCCCTGGCCTGGGCGAGCAGGGCTGCGATCCGGTCCCGCGCCGCCGCCCATTCCCGGCGCAGCGGCCGGGTGATGACCGGTTCGACCAGCTTCATGATGGTCGGTTCGGGCGTGTAGTAGACGCCCACCGCCCCTTTGGAGCGGCCCTCCCGGTCGCGCCGCACCACCTCGCGCGCCAGCGCCCGGCGGCGCTCCGGGCTCAGGCCGCGCTCGAACAGCGTGCCCATGATCGTCGGGTCGATCTCCGACCAGTCCAGCCGCGCCGCCTCGCGCACGATGGCAAGGTCGTCCCTGTCCAGCGGCAGGGCGCTCGCGTCCTCGAACAGGCCGCCGTTGAACCACTCGACCTTTTCGAACCCGAGACGCCCGCCGTCCTTCATCGACCGGAACAGTTGCTCCGCCAGCGGCACGAACTCGGCCGGGTCACGCGCGGCCTCGTCCAGAAGCCGGGTGAACAGGCCCTTTCCGAGCAGACCGACATCCTCGGCGAACATGCAGAAGACCAGGCGCATCAGGAAATGGGCCACGGTCCAGCGGTCGTGCCCGCGCGCCACCAACCGGGCGGCCAGCGTCGCGAAACGGGCCGCCACCTCCTCCGTCAGCATGGCCCGCGTCTGGCCGGGCCGCAGCCGCTCCGGATTGGAAAAGACCCATTTCAGGATGTCCCGCCGGCCGGAATCGAGCAGATCCTGCAGACCGATCTCGTGCGTCACAGTGACGGCGTTGGTCCAGTTCGTGTAGACTCGGATCCGTGCCATGTCGCTGACGATCAGCAGCGGCGGGTTGGCCAGGGCCGGCGCGTAGCGCTGCAACTGGGCATAGGCTTGATCCAGGTTGCGGCCGGGTCCCTTGTATTCCCACGCGAAGCAGCCACGCTTCCAGACATCGGCCCGTCCGGGACGCCGATCCGTCTTTGCGATCGCTTTCTCGAAGCAGTAATCGGTGGCCGACGGGTCGGCTTCGGCGGGAGGAGGTTCTCCCAGGACATGGCAAAGGTCGATGAAGTGCTCGTGCGAACCCTGGCTCTCGCCCAGTGAAGACCGTTCCCATTTGCGGACGAAGTCTTCCACCGTCATGCGAGGCCGCATGGCGTTGTCAAGCATCTTGGAGCGTTCTCTGATGTGCTTACCTACACCAGATACGCGCCGGAAATTTTAATGTCAGGTTAAGGATAGAAGCAGGGAGATTATGCTTCCTTTTCAGGAATATCATACATCGGCATAAATCAACTTTCTTTGTTATTTGACGAAGACCACAGCTTTTGGGACGGTCAAATACTCTTCTGTTTCTTTAAATCCATATGTTGGGCCTATGGCAAGCGCACCGCCCCTAGCCTTGACACGAGCACTCCGTCCCTTCCATGGGCTTCAACGAGGGCGGGAACCGGAGCGACCGGCCAGAGACGACGACGCAAGCGATGGAAGAGGCATTCCTGCCGCCAGTGCTGCGACGTTCCGCCGCATGGAATCCGAGTCAGCACCTCCGTGCGTCCAACGTAAGCGGTGTTCTGGTCCCACCTTTTGGCGAGATCAGGGCGGAGCGAATCTCCCGGATCGCATGATCGGGAGAACGGTTTGTGTTTACGCTCGACCTTACGCTTGACCCGTAGCCCGTGCGGGTGCGCCGCATGGAGGTGATCACCGGCGATGTAGGCCGCCGGACTTGGTCGCCGGAGGAGAAGGAACGGATTTTGGCCGAGGGCGCGGTGCCGGGGGCTGTTGTTCCCGAGGTGGCCCGGCGTCATGGATTGCGGCCCCAGCAGGTATTCGGCTGGCGCCGGGAAGCGCGTGCGGCCAACCGCTTGCAGGAAGAAGGGCTTGGTGTTCGCGCCGGTGGTGCTGGACACCACGCCGCCCCCAGCCGCACCGAAGGAGCCCCCGGCCATAGAGGTGCAGATCGGCGATGCGGTGGTGCGCGTGCCGGCCGGCATGGACGGCGCCACCGTCAAGGCGGTGCTGCGCGCGGTGAGGGCGTCGCGGTGAGGGCGTCGCGGTGATCGGCATCTTCGGGCGGATGGCGCGCAGGAAATCCTTCAGCACCGTGTAGCCGCCCGTGTAGCCGAGGGCGCGGATCTCCCGCAGCAGATGGCTGGCGGTGAGTTCCGGGAACGCGACGATGCGCTCGCGCAGATAGGGCTCGAAGGGGCCGACGAGCGTCGGCTTGGGCGGGCGCGGCGTGTAGGCCGGCGGTTCCAGACTGCGGGCGATGTATTTGCGGATGGTTTTGCGGTCCAGGCCGGTGCGGCGGGCGATTGCCGACACGGACAGGCCCTCGCGGGCGAAATCGAGAATCATACCGGCGAGCGGAGGCGCTGACTCACTGAGGGGGATTCCCAAGGCGAGCTATCCGTGATTCGATTCCCCGTCCACGTCGGGGGAGGAGCGAATGCCTGATCTTGCCCCGGTTGGGTGGACACAGGTTCACGCAGATCTTAGCTCGGCCTGTTCGGGGGTGATGTATCCGATGGCCGAGTGGGCGCGTTGGCGATTGTAGTAGGTTTCGATGTAGGCGAACACCTCCCGGCGCGCCTGGTCGCGGGTTTCGAACCGAGTACGATGGACCAACTCGACCTTGAGAGTGTGGAAGAAGCTCTCCATGGGAGCATTATCGTAGCAGCAGCCCTTGCGCGACATGGATTGCCGCATCCCGGCCGCCTGCAACAGGTCCCGGTAATCCCGGGAGGCATACTGACTGCCGCGATCGGAATGCTGGATGAGGCCCACGGCTGGCCGTTGACGCTGGATGGCCATGACCAGGGCGGAGGTGGCGAGTTCGGCGCGCATATGGTCGCGCATCGCCCATCCAACGATCTTCCGGGTCGCCAAGTCGAGGAGAGCCGCCAGATACAGCCAGCCTTCAGCGGTGGGCAGGTAGGTGATGTCGGCAAGCCAGACCCGGTTGGGCTCGGCTACCTGGAAGGCCTGGCCCAGCAGATCGGGAGCGACTGGCAGGCCATGGCGGCTGTCGGTCGTGACGGGCCGGAACCGGCGTGCGGCTGCGCCCCGGATGCCGTGCCGGCGCATCAGACGCGCCACCCGGCCCCGGCTGGCGGCGACGCCCTCCGCTCGGAGGGCTGCATGCACGCGCGGGCTGCCATAGCGGCCATGGTGGTGACCATGAACGCGTCGGACCTCGACCAGAAGCTGTCGGTTGGCGGCGGCCCGCTGGCTTTCCGGCCGCCCACGCCACGCGTAGTAACCGCTGGCGGACACCTCGAGCACCGAGCACATAAGCCGGGTCGGGAACTCGTCCCGGTGGTCCTCAATGAAGCGGAACCTCATCTCAGTGTTTCCGAGAAGATGCTGATGGCCTTTTTTAAAATGTCGCGTTCCTGCCGGACGCGATCCAGCTCGCGTCGCAGCCTCGCGATCTCCGCCGTCTGCTCATCCGGCTTGGCCGGCATGGCCGTGTCGGATACGGCAGGGGAACCAGACCGTGGGCGCGGCGGGTGGCCTTGGGCTACCCGCCGCCAGTTCCGCAGCACCGAGGCCTGCAGGCCCAACTCCCGCGCCACATGCTCCAGGGGCCGGCCGCTCGCTTCCAGCAGGGCAACAGCCTCACGCTTGAAATCGTCCGTGAAGGATCGCCTCGTCTTCGTCATCAGACACCTTCCCACTCCACTCGGAGCTTAGCTGAGATGTCCACCGAACCGAGGCAAGATCACCGTCGATATGACCGCGACCACGGACACGGCGGCGGCCGTCCAGGAATGGCTTGCCCGCCGCCGCGACATCGACATCGCCCGATCGTTGCGGCGGCTGTTCCACGAATCGGGAGCCAAGCCGTCGGGCTGGCGCTCGCGTCGTGACAAGGCCGTCGTCATGGCCGACGCGGAACTGGCCGCCTTCCTGAAGTCGGTCGCCGCGGCAGGTCCCGACGGCTGGCGGGAGGAGATCGACCGCGTTCGGCTTCGTCAGGTGAAGGCCGCGAGGAAGCGGGGCCGCAAGCCCGAGGGAGTCAGTGCCCCTGCCCTCTCGCTGGCGGCCATCGTGGGCCTTCTGCCAACGTGGCGGGCATGGGGGCGGATGCTGATCGACGCGGGCAAGGTGCCAAGTATGGGAAACTGAACTGACACACTTTAGGCCATCACCGCTTCGTCGGGGGAATTACCAGTTGGTAGTGGTGCTGGCACCTCCCCGCCCTCCTGAACGGCCGGGACATTCAGCAACGACATTTGGGCAGGCATCGCTTCCACCTCCGGCTTCGCGAGGAACTCCGCCATGGCCGCCTGCATGAACGGAGCATCGAGCAGTCGTCGATGGAGGTTAAGCATCCGCTTTTCACCCTGGCCGACGAAGGTATTGTAAAGCATTGGCCGAATGAAAATACGATCTCCTTCCTTTCGCTCTCCTCCGTCGATAGAATCTATCCTGTCACCGAGTACGTAGCCATAAACGGAGGTCCGGTCGGTGACGTAGCCCTTTTTCATTAACTCCCGAATATACTTCCAGACCTGCCCCTTCTCATCCGACCCCACAGGCACACCAGGGCTTTTGAGTTCAACAATCACAAGAACATCTATACCGTTCTCATTGAACTCGGTATCGAAGGACGGGCGTGAGTAGAAGCCGACACTACCGTCTGGAACAACCACGAAATCAGGCCTGTTCAGGGAACCCCTTTGGTTGCCACCAAACAACTGCTTGATAACTGTTGTCATGCCTCTGTTTGACGTAAACTCAATACTCTCGAACTGCGGACCGAATATCCACAACGCTTGACCGAAGAGAGGTTGAATTTCGTGCACTTCATCGGTGCCAGGAATCTCTGACTTGGCACGGA